>JANQHV010000381.1 GCA_028282505.1 SAR324 cluster bacterium
CTGATGAAAACGCAAAATATGGTATGATTGTTCCTGTCATTGCCCGATTGAAAGAAATGAATGTCACCCTCAACCTGGTCATTGATCCCCCCTCGAACCCATAGTTAACGAAAAAACGACTTGACAGTTCTCTGGTAAATCTACATTCTATGAGATTTCCTATCCCCATTGTTTTTCTATTACCAAAACGAAAATGTTTGACAATCTATCTCAAAAACTAACGAGTACTTTCAGAAAGCTTCAAGGACACGGTCGCCTGAATGAAAACAATATCAGCACCGCTTTGAATGAAGTAAAAATGGCCTTATTGGAAGCAGATGTTAATTTTCGTGTGGTCAAAGCATTTTTAAAATCAGTAAAAGTACGTGCTGTGGGAGAAGAGGTACAGAGCAGTCTCACTCCAGGACAGCAATTCATCAAAATTGTCAATGATGAATTGACGGCCTTGATGGGAGAAAAAAATGTTGCCTTAACCCAGGCAGAGACGGCTCCAACAATCATCATGCTTGTCGGTCTACAGGGCTCTGGAAAAACGTCTTCTATTGGAAAGCTGGCAAAATATTGTCAAAACTCCTCGCTCCGCTCTTATCTCATCCCGGCGGATGTCTATCGCCCGGCCGCCATTGATCAGTTGATTGTTCTGGCAAACACGTTGAATCTTCCCTTTTATCCATCCACGACACAACAAAATCCTGTCGAAATCGCACGTGCCGGTGTCGCCGAGGCTAAAACTCAAGGGGCGGATTATGTCATGATTGATACGGCCGGACGTTTGCACATTGACGATGAATTAATGGAAGAACTGGAGCAAATCAAGGCATCTGTCCAGCCACATGAGATCTTCTTTGTAGCTGATGCAATGACAGGGCAAGACGCGGTCAATATGGCAAAAGCATTCAATGACCGCCTGGATATTTCTGGAATCCTGCTGACTAAAATGGATGGAGACGCACGGGGAGGTGCAGCCCTTTCCATCCGTGCCATTACCAAGAAGCCCATCAAGTTCATCACTGTTGGGGAAAAGCTGGAAAACCTGGAACCCTTTCATCCAGATCGTCTGGCTTCCCGGATTTTGGGAATGGGGGACATGATTTCCCTGATTGAAAAAGCACAATCCACTTTCAGTGAACGGGAAGCACTGGAAATGCAAACCAAATTCCAGCGCAACGAATTCACATTGGAAGATTTTCAAGCCCAGTTGCGGACGATGCGTCAAATGGGGTCTATCAAGGATCTAATGGGAATGTTACCTGGAGTGGATCCGAAGATGCTCAAGAATGCCAATGTGGATGAAAAACAACTGACTCGAACGGATGCGATTATTTCATCCATGACTTTGGAAGAGCGGCAGAACCATACGATTATCAATGGCTCACGCCGTGCCAGAATTGCGAAAGGAAGCGGTTCTCATGTTCGCGAGGTGAATCGATTACTGAAGCAATTTGCTCAAATGCGTAAAATGATGAATAAATTATCAAAAACAACAAATCCTCGCAAAGCCATGCAAATGATGCAGCAAATGATGCCTCATTAACCAACTCAAGAGTTGTCAGTTTTCAGTCATCAGTTTTTAGCCCCCTGTAAGGCGTTGAAATAAAAGGACTTTAGTAAATTAGACCAGTTTGATATGCTCTTCTTAAAGTTTAATAATTTCAATAGAGTGGAAAATACTGATAGCTGAAAACTGAGAACTTATGACAGTTGAGTTAACCAATAACCTATTAAAGTAAGAGAACATTGTGGTAAAAATTCGTTTAGCCCGAGGTGGTGCTAAAAAAAGACCTTATTACCGTGTTGTGGTGGCAGATGCCCGAGCCAAACGGGATGGCCGTTTTATCGAAAAAGTAGGAACCTATAATCCCATCGATAAAGCCAATAAAGTAACGTTGGACATGGAACGAATCCAGTATTGGGTATCGGTTGGCGCCCAACCCACAGAACGAGTCCATAAACTGATTAAAGAAGTGGAAGGTGCGCAAACCACGGCAGCACAGGCATAATCGCCCACAAGTATTCAACGAATACGACGAATACACCTGGATTGGTACTATTGTCAACTGCCACGGCATTCAGGGAGAATTGAAAATCAATCCTTTGACAGACACGCCGGAATACTATCTAGAGACAACGCATTTTTTTATTGAACAATCGGATAAACTCATACCATTTCAGGTAGAGAGGATGCGTTTTCACAAAAATCAGTGGATTGTCAAGTTAGCAACTATTGATGACCGAGACACTGCGGAAACCTACCGGAAATATCGAGTCATGTTAGAGGATTCTCAATTACGGCCATTGGAAGAAGGCGAATTTTTTCTACATCAGATTATCGGTTGTCAGATTACAGATTTGGAAGGAACATTCCTGGGAAAAATCACAGAAGTGTTACAGACTGGTGCAAACGATGTGTATTCCGTAGCAGGAGGAAAGCAATCTTTTCTTGTTCCTGCCGTTCCAGATATTGTAAAAGAGATCAATATTGAACAGAAAACAATCCGTATTGATCCCATTCCAGGCCTGATTGAATAACAATTGGCAATGATGCAATTTGAGGTATTGACTTTATTTCCAGAAATTTTTTCTTCCTTTCTGGGAGAAAGTCTTATCAAGCGAGCCATCGAGAATGACTTGATTCAAATAAACCTCTACAATTTTCGTCAACATGGTTTAGGCAAGCATCAAAAAGTAGATGATGCTCCTTATGGTGGCGGCCCTGGAATGATACTCCGGGTCGAACCAATCTATGATGCGTTAGTGGCACGGGATCAACATTATCAAAGCCAAAATTTGGAAACCCATAAAATTTTGCTAACGCCGCAGGGGACTCCATTTAATCAGGAAAAGGCCCGTCACTTAGGGCAGTCCAATAAGGTATTGCTCTTGATATGTGGACGTTATGAAGGATTCGATGAGCGGATTCGCTCTTACGTGGATGAAGAAATTTCTGGAGGAGATTTTGTTTGCCTGGGGGGAGAGGTCATCGCCATGATGCTGATTGAAGTCATCAGCCGCCTGGTTCCAGGTGTCCTTGGCAATCAATTGTCTTCCCAGGAAGAGTCATTTGCCGAGAGGATTTTAGAATATCCTCAATATACCAGACCTCCTGTCTTCGATAATATCAAAGTTCCAGAAGTCTTGACCTCTGGCAATCACCAACAAATCGAGGATTGGAGACAAGAACAAGCTCTCAAACGGACACGTCAGCAGCGACCAGATTTATTTAAACATACATGAACCTTATAGGAGAACAGCCTCATGAATTCATTAATGAAAATTGTGGAAGATTCCCAATTACGAAGTGATCTTCCCGAATTTTGGGTCGGTTCTACAATTCGGGTAAATTATCGAATTGTAGAAGGAGAAAAAGAACGCATCCAGGCCTTTGAGGGAGTTGTTATTCGAAAACACCGAGGAGATCAGAACAACAAAGCCTCCTTCACAGTACGTAAAACGTCACAAGGACATGGAGTGGAAAGAATCTTTCCTCTGCATTCCCCACGAATCGAAAGTATCAAAATACTGAAGGTGGGTCAGGTGCGACGTGCAAAGTTATACTATCTGAGGAAGCGTCGTGGAAAAGCAGCAAGAATTGCCGAAAAAATCACGCACCGCCCCAAATCTTGAACTGGAACAACAAGCCCATCGTCAAGGGTATGAATATGTCGCTGGGGTGGATGAAGCAGGACGGGGGCCGCTGGCCGGCCCTGTTGTGGTAGCATCAGTCATTTTAGGAAAAAACTGGAATGCGCAGCATCCTTTGAATGATTCCAAAAAATTATCTGCCAAGGTACGGGAGGGTTTGTTTCACCTAATTCGTCAAGAAGTCTTGGCTTATCGGATTGTTGCCATTTCACCTCAGTTGATTGATCAAATGGATATCCTGCAAGCTACCTTGTGGGGCATGAAACGAGCGATCAGTGAGTTAAAAATACAGCCGGATTATGTGCTGGTTGATGGGAAACAATACCCATCTGTTGATATACCCGGAAATGCAATCATCCGGGGAGATACCATTTCTGGCAGTATTGCAGCAGCCTCTATTCTGGCTAAAGTCGCCAGAGATCGGGTGATGAAAGGATATCACCGAATTTATTCTCTCTGGGGTTTTGAAAAACACAAGGGTTACCCAACCCAGCAGCATCGAGATGCGATTGAACAATATGGAACGTGCCCCATACACCGGCAATCCTTCCACCATCGGTCTCGAAAAACAAAACCCAAGCAATTGAAGTTACTATAGTGCTCCAGAAAAGTTTTTCTTGAAGTATGACGAAAGCACGTCAACAGACAGGGCAATTGGGAGAACAGTTGGCCTGTGAACTGCTCAAGCAAAAGAAATATCGTATTTTGGAACGTAATTTCCGTTGCAAATTTGGGGAAATTGACATCATTGCACAAATTGAAGAATATTTGGTATTTTGTGAGGTCAAAACGCGAAGCGGGCAGGATCACATTCACCCGACTGCATCGATCACTGCCAAAAAAATTAAAAAATTACATCAGCTAGGGTTATTATATATTCAGCAAAAACATTATTATCAATTCCAACCCCGTTTCGATGTCATTTCGGTGCAATTGACACGAGATGGAACTCCAATAGTTGAACACTTCATCAATGCGTTATAGGAACAAAGTATGGCACATCATAAATCTGCGTTAAAACGAATTCGTCAAACCGTCAAACAAAATTTACGCAACCGGTCGCTGCGTGCAAATCTAAGAACCGCCATTAAAAAATTCCAAGAATTGCTGGAAAATGGTGATGCTGAGCAAATCAAAAAAGGTTATCCCCAAGTACAACAAGCCATCGATAAAGCGGTCACAAAAGGAATCCTGCATGCAAAAACAGCAGCTCGCAAAAAATCACGCCTGATGCGTGAAGCTCAGAAAAAGATGGCAATCAAAACAACTTAGGTGAGATCTTTTCACTTTCATGATATCGATTGAACGAATTCTTTCATCAAGTTCCACGACAATCAACTTCGTTGAAATTTTGTGACATGAGAGCACTCTATGAAAGTGCTTCTGTTTAAAAAAATAATTATTTTAGTTTAGGAGTTAGGCATATGAGCGAAAACAAAGAGATCCATGAATATCAAGCAGAGATGCAAAAAGTATTAGATATTCTTGTTCATTCTTTATACACAGAGAGAGAAATTTTTCTGCGAGAATTGATCTCCAATGCGTCAGACGCTTTAAGCAAAGTACAATTCAATGCTCTCACCGATACGAATCTTTTAGATAAAGATGCTGCTCTAGAAATTAAGATTTCTTTTGACGATCAGGAAAAGACGGTGACGATCGAAGATACTGGAATTGGCATGGCCAAAGAAGAAATCATCAACAACGTTGGTAAAATTGCCAGCTCTGGAACTCTCAATTTTATTAAAGAGCTCAAAGGTGACGATAAACAAAAAGTCGATAATCTGATTGGGCAGTTTGGTGTTGGTTTTTATTCTGTCTTTATGGTTGCTAAAAAAGTAGTATTGGAAACTCGTTCTGCCCAGTCTGATAGTCAAGGTTGGGAATGGAGTTCTGAAGGGACGGGACAATATGAACTGGGTCCTGTGGACAAAGCAAATCGAGGCACCAAAATCACCGTTTTCCTCAAAGAAGACGCTCATGATTTTTGCAGTGAATTTCGCCTGGAAAGCATTATCAAAAAATATTCTAATTATGTCCCCTTCCCCATTATCCTGAAAGAAAAGACCGTCAATCAAGTCAAGGCCATTTGGACACTGGCAAAAAGTGAAATCAAGAAAGAGGATTATGAGGAGTTCTACAAACAACTCACTCATGACATGAAGGAACCTTTTTTCCATCAGCATCTTTCTATTGACGCACCCATTCAGTACTATGCGCTGCTCTTCATTCCAGAAGAAGTCACCAATGAAGTGCTGTATGCCCGTGAGAGCACGGGGGTCAATTTATACGCACAACGGGTGTTCATCCAAAGTGAAAATAAAAACATCTTGCCTTCTTACATGCGATTTGTACGCGGGGTGGTTGATTCAGAAGACCTGCCTTTGAATGTTTCTCGCGAAAATATCCAGCACAACGCTCTCTTAGAAAAAATCAAAAAAAGTCTGGTTTCCCGTCTACTCAAGGAGTTGGACAGTCAGGCAAATTCTAATGTCGAAAAATATAATCAATTCTGGAAAAAATTTGGAATTTTCCTCAAAGAAGGGGTGACCTCTGATTTTGGCAATCGGGCAAAACTCCTGGAATTGTTGCGCTTCAACTCTTCGATTTCTGAGAAAGAGGATGAATTGACCTCGCTCAAGGATGTCGTTGGGCGCATGCGTGATGACCAGAAAGAAATTTACTACGTTGTGGGTCCCTCACGAGAAGCCATCTTGCATAACCCGAATTTGGAATATTTCAAGAAAAATGGACTCGAGGTCCTCTACCTTTATGACCACATTGATGATTTCTTGATGTCCGATTTGAGAGAGTATGACGGCAAACCTTTGAAAAGTATTTCTCAGGCCGATATAGAAGCCGTCAAAGATACCACAACAGAGGATTCTAAAGCCGAATTGCCCAAAGATGAAGCAACAGCCATTATCAGCTATTTCAAAGAACAGTTAGGCGATAAGGTGGCCGATGTTGTCGAATCCAAGCGATTGGTAGACAGCCCTTGTTCTCTTGTCAACCCGAAAGATGGGATGAGTTCTCACATGGAAAAAATGATGAAAGCCATCAATGACGATTTTCAAATTGGCAAGAAAAACTTGGAAATCAATATGAGTCATGAGCTCATTCATAACATGGCACAACTGTTACAAAAAGATAAAGAAGCCCCGTTTCTGAAGGAATATGTCGAGCAATTGTTCAATAATGCCCTTTTAGTGGAGGGATTATTGGAAAATCCATTGGAACTTCTACCAAAAATGTATCGTTTCATGGAAGATGCCTCAAAATACCATTTGAATCATTGATCCTGCTTTTAGGGGGAGATCAATATTCTCTTTATTCATACGCAGGCAGGGATCTAACCTCCCCTATCTCCCAGCGGATTCTTGCCTGCGTTTTGCCCTAGGAGCTACACATGGCCGCAAAGAGTAGATCGGCAAATCTCTCCAGAAAACCAAAAGATAAGAGAGAAAACATCCTTCTCATTGATTCTGATGGAAACGTCATTACGCTGGCTGAACTTCCTTCAAAAATCCCCATCCTCCCTTTATATCACCGTCCGATGTTCCCTGGAATTCTGACTATGGTTGGCAGTAACATGGCAGCCAGCGAATGGATTCAAAACACCATCACCAAAACAAACAACGTTGTTGGTCTTTTATTACTGAATTCTGAAAAGCATGAAGGCAATAGCGAATTAGGAAACATCAAATCCGCAGACGATTTTTACCAGATGGGCACCGTGGCTTATGTCTTGAATTGGGTGGAGTTGCCCGATCGTAGTTGCCAATTCATGCTGAGTACCCTCAAACGCTTTGTGGTCGAAAAAATGACCAAAAGGAAGGGGAATTTCATGGCCGACGTCCGTTACGTTGAAGATTCTGAGCCAGAAATTACTGAGGAAATCAAAGCATGTGGTGCGGCCATCATATCCGGAATTAAAGAAATCATTCCACACAATCCGATCTTCTCCCAGGAAATGAATTATCTCCTTTCTCAGGTGGATATCAATGACCCTGGCATGCTCACGGATTTAGCCGCCTCTGTAACCAATGCCAAGAGTGTGGATCTTCAGGAAATTTTGGAAACACCTGACTTGAGTACAAGGATGGAAAAAACCCTGCTCCTGTTGCGGGAAGAGTACGACCTGAGTTTACTCAAAGAAAAAATCAATCAAAAAATTGAAGAAAAAATTTCAAAGCACCAGCGTGAATTCTTTTTAAGAGAACAGCTGAAAGCCATCAAAGTCGAACTGGGCCTGGAACAAGATCGCAAACAGGTAGAACTGACCCGTTTTAAGAAAAAATTTGGAGAACTGACATTATCCGAAGAAGCCAAAGTACGGGTGCACCAAGAAATGGAACGTTACGAAATTCTGGATGAACAGTCTCCCGAAATCCACGTGATCTTTCAATATCTGGAATGGCTTTCTTCCCTGCCTTGGGGCATCTATTCCAAAGATCGTCTGAGCTTGACCTATGCCCAAAAAATACTCAATGAAGATCATTATGGACTGAAAGACGTCAAAAAACGAATCTTGGAATTCATTGGAGTCAGTAAGTTAAAAGGAGGAGTCTCTGGTTCCATTATCTGCCTGGTCGGTCCGCCAGGAGTGGGGAAAACATCACTTGGAAAATCAATTGCAAGAGCCTTAGGGCGTAAATTCTATCGTTTTTCACTGGGGGGTATGCATGATGAATCAGAGTTAAAAGGTCATCGACGCACCTACGTGGGCTCCTTACCAGGCCGTCTGGTTCATGC
>JANQHV010000405.1 GCA_028282505.1 SAR324 cluster bacterium
TTTAAGGCGAATAGCGAGTCTATTTAACGAAAATTTTCTCAAAACAGACGCCAATGAGGCGGTTTTGCAGCAGAATCAGGTTTTTCAAACAGGTTCTTAGTAAATTTCTAAGCCAATCAAAGTAATATCATCACCAAATTCTGAAGATTCACTGTAAGTGTAAAGAAAGTCATAAATAGCATCCAGCATTTCTTCTGCGGAAAGTTGTGAATTTTCCAGCAAGAAGGATTTCAGGCCCGCGCGTTTGAGCATTTGTCCTGCTTTGTTTTTTGTCTCAATGATCCCATCGGTGTAGAGGAAGAATTTATCTCCTGATTGCAAAGCAACGGTTTGTTCGCTGTATTTGGCAAGGTCATTGGAGAATGCTCCAATCAAGCTACCGGTAATAGAGCATTCAATGATTTCATGGATGGATGGGCGTATGATCAGCCCCGGTGGATGGCCTGCGTTGACGTAGGTCAGTATTTTAGTCCTCGCATCGTATACCCCGTAAAACATACTGGCAAATTTCTCGTGTTCCAGTTTTCCTTCTAAGGCACCATTGGTAGCTATGGCGATATCATGAGGCGATTTGCTGATATTGACGTGACTGGCAAACATTGCGGAAATCATGAAAGACAGGAGAGCTGCCGGTACCCCATGTCCTGTCACATCCATGATCATGATACCAAATCTTTGCTCATCTAAAGGAAAAATATTATAAAGATCGCCTCCGATTTGAGCCATTGGTGTGAATTTGCAGGCAATGTTCACATCGGGAATGACTGGAAGTTTATGGGGCAATAGGTTTTTTTGAGTATTTTTTGCTTCTTCTAACTCATAATTGATTTGATCCTGTTGTTCTTTGATGATCTCCACTGATTCCCGGAGCTGTTCATTGATATCTTTCAGGATATTGACACTTTCGGCAAGTTGCTGTCGTTGAAAATAAAAATCAAGAAAAATCCGTATCTTACTTTGTACAATTAAAGGATTGAGTGGGAGTGATAGATAATCCACCGCACCTGATTCATATCCTGAAAAATGGTAATTTTGTTCTATGCTGGTTGAGATCAAAAAGATGATCGGGACAATTCGTCCTTTTTCTAAAGTACGTAACTTTTGTGCTGTTGCCAAAGCATCGATAGAAGGGGCTTCGAAATTCAACAGGATGAGGGCAAGTTCTTTTTGTTCTGTAATTTCTAAAGCTTCTGTTGGTGAATCTGTGCAAAGTAACTGAATATCTAAAGGCTTTAGTATTTCTTCCCACAAATTGATACTGTTTGGATGAGGATCAATCAGTAAAATATGAGGAACTTCTATTTGTGTTTGTGAGTCCATATTCCAATTATTTTAAGCAGCTTTGAGCGTCAATCTGACTTCAGTTCCATGAGTAGTGGAATCGTTTGTTTTTTCTTGTGAGAAAATTTCAATAGTACCGCCATAAGCCGTGATAAATTTTTTGATGAGAGGAATGCCAAAACCTGTTCCTGTTTCTCCACAGGTGCCTTTACGATTAGTTTCTTTGCTGATATCAAAAACGTCCCGGATCAATCGCGGAGACATTCCAACTCCGAAATCTTTGATCGTGATGGTAATGACCTCTTCTTGTTTGTGAGCGCCAATGATGATTTGGGAATCTGGAAAAGAAAATTTGATCGCATTGGTAAAAATGTTGTTCAATACAGAATTGGTAAACGATATTTTTTCTCCCAAGATAGACAAATTGTCTTCTATATTGATGACGGGTTTAATATTTTTTTGAGAAAACTTTTCTTGCAAGACGGTCAGGGATTGATTGAGGGCTGTTTTTATGGAAATGGCTTCAAGGGAGAGACCAAAGTTTTTTTCTTCGAGAGCCCTCATTTTGCGGACAAATTCTATAATTTCCAAAGCATTGTCAACAGCCAGAACCATGGTATCTTTTTTTTCTGTGAGCAATTCTGGTTCAATCTCGGCAAAATTGAGATAGGTTTTGATGATGCTGATCGGATTTGCCAGGTCATGACATAGGATATGAAGCAATTCCTTTTGCTGAATGTTCTTTTCTTGCAAAATTTCTTTGCTCAATTTCAGTTCCAGTTGTGTTTTGACACGTGCTATGACTTCGGCGATATGGAAGGGTTTGGTGATGTAATCGACAGCACCGGATTCAAATCCTTTGATGAGGTTGTCTGAATCGGCATAGGCTGTTAAAAAAATGACAGGTATTTCCTTGGTATTGGCAGAATTTTTCAATCGAGTACAGACTTCAAAACCATCCATTTCAGGCATCATGATATCCAGCAGAATCAAGTCTGGGGATAATTTTTCCACGACTTTCAATGCTTGCTTGCCACTATTAGCAACGGTGATTTCGTATTCGTGTTCTCGTAGGGTTTTTCCCAGGATCTGGATATTTTGGGGTTTATCATCAACAATCAGAATATGTGGTCTTTTATAAAATGTTCCATTCATCTTGTTTCCGTTGAACTGATGTGATTGGTATCAGGTGAATGCCTTATATTTATACACGAATCATTCCTAAATCCAATTAATACGAAGTTGCGTTTAAAAGTATACAATATGTCATCCTGACGGTACGCCGAAGCGGCTTGTCGAAGGATCTCTTTGAAATGATTGAGATTCTTC
>JANQHV010000424.1 GCA_028282505.1 SAR324 cluster bacterium
ATGGTAAGCTGCAGCATCATGGCCAGGGCTTCCACACTCTGATTGATAGAAAGACGAAACTCCTGAATCATTTCATTCAATTTCGCCATAGTCCTCCAAAATTATAAGTTACTTTTTGAGATGTGATTGGTATAACTCTTGATTTACTCAACGGATCAGTTGTAGATTTTTAGACAAAGGAAGAAATGAATAAAGTAAAGCATATTTTATTCCTCTTTGCTACTGTCTTCTTCTTGTGGGGAGGAGAAAAATTTGCAGAGGCCGCAGAGGAAAACTCAGGCCTGGGTCCTCTGGAAATCAGGGATCAATTTCCAGTGACACTTCCTTATTTATCCATGGCTCCTGAAAATACCAGCACCATTGAAGATAATGTATTCTTTTTTTCCTACCAACTGGCGGTCGCTAACACATTTCTCAATAGCGCAGGCAGCACTGATCAAGTGACAAAAGATGAGGTCAACCGTGGGCTGGTAGAAGCCGATTTTTTCAGTAGCAAGACCGGAAAACCAGTTGCTGGCTATCACACCTATATTGATGTAGAAAGTTACCGCCATGTGTTCCGAGTCAAATATGGTTTGTTTGATGTGATGGAAGTGGGCGTGGAGTTGCCTTACATTTCATTTGTTGGAGGATCTCTGGATGTAGGAGCCGAAGTGGTTCATAATCTGGTGGGTATTGATAATAATTCGGCAGCTGGTGCTTATCGGGCAAAATCAGAACGTAATCGCTACGATTACTATATTTTGCAAGACAATGAGTTTTTGATCAATACCAATGATCAATTCGAAAACATTCCCGGAGATCCGACATTTAAATTCAAGTGGAATCTGTGGGAAGGTAATTCTATCTTTCCTGCAATATCCCTGAAACTGGTTTATAAACTTGCTACAGCAAAGCGTACTACCGAACAAAAACTCATCAGCAGTGGACATTCTGATTTTGGCAGTTATTTCCTACTCTCCAAAGCCTATGGCGATTGGGTGGTTTATTTAGGATGGGGTGTTTCTGAATTTGGCAAATCTGATGATTTTTCCTCTGAACTTTCTCATCGGTTCGTGGCTCTGGAATATCGCTTGGACTCTGATCTATCACTCGTTCTGCAAACTATGAGTCAAAGCAGTATCTTCCCCACATCTGGCAGTTTGTTTGGAACACAACAGGAAGTGGGCAGTGCCTTTTTATCAAACTTAACCGATGTCGCAGTAATCGGGTACAAACAGTGGTTGGGCACTTTATTTATTGAGGCTGGGTTCATAGAGGACTATAACCAGACAGGCAATCAGACCGATATTGTTTTGTTTTTCGAATTGGGACAAAAATGGTAATACATCCATTCAAAATAGGTTTCACTATACTGCTCATGATGGCTCTCCAAGGTTACTGGAATCCTGTCAGTGCCTTAGGACAAGCTTTTTATTTTGTTTCTGGAAAAGTCGGCAGTCAGGAAACGGGACAACCTGCCCCCTTGATTGGTAAAGCGGATCAATATTTAGATGAAATCGAGCAAGATCACGGAAGTTTACAAGAGAACCGCACTGCCACTCCCATTGGAGTGAGTTTTGATTTTTACCGAGTGGATGGGGCATTAGCAACAGGCTTTGGGATGGAACTGAATCGGTATACCAAAGCTTATTCATTTGCAGATAATTCCAAGGTCCAACTGGAGGTACAAGGGGTGTTGTTTGCTTTTTCTACCTACTACCGTGGCGAGTTTTTCTTTCCTTACCTGGCCTTGGGAACAGGAGGTTACAGTGCCAAGATTCGAGAAAAGTTAGCCGCTACTTCTGAAGAGACCTCAACCACCAAAGCTTCTTTCATTGATGCGGCCCCCAGCGTCTTTTATTATGAAATCGGAACCCGTTTTCCCTTTGGAGCATGGGGACTACTGGCAGGTTGGCGAGCAACCTCAGCCCAACTGAAAGTCCAAACTATTGCAAAACGACTCGAACTGGGAGGGCAAACAGCGATTTTTGGAGTTTACTACAGTTATTAACTGATGTTACGTGAACAAAATATCCACATAACATCAATTACTCATCAACTGAATTACCACCACGAACATGGTTCTTCTATTTTTCCTTCACCCTTTGCCATTTTTCCACTGCAAGAGTAAACCTGTCCTTTGAGTAGTTTTCCTCCAATCAATCCATATAAAAATCCTTCAGGGTCGCCAAGATAGGAGGACAAAACCATATCTCCTCCCAAATCTGCTGCTGCTGCATTTTTTGCACAAACGATTGTGTTATCTTCGCCCATTGCTTCTGCTTCAATATTTCCCAATAACTTGCAGGATTTGACCTCATCAGTATTGCCAACCACCTTGACCATTTCACCTTCAGGAGTCAAAGAAACACACCCAGCCAACAAAAGAATGAGAATACTTACACTCAAAAAGCCATAATATCTTTTCATAATCATCTTTCCTTTCAAGAATTATCAATTAACGGTAAGACCTACCTCTCAACCTTAAAAGAGAGAAATACTTGTTACCTTCCATCAAGTACATTTGGAGTAACACAATCTGCCGTGAATCGCAACGCAAAGGCTTAAATAAATCTGAGCTTTTGCATTTTATCGACAGATCATGCCCCTGACAACCAATCATATGATACGTTTTTCAACACTTTTCAAATACTCGTGCTGATACCAATTGTATACCGCTTCCAGCCCCTCTTTGAGAGGTGTTTTAGCAAACCAGCCCAACTGATTGATACGAGAAACATCCAATACCTTCTGAGGCGTCCCATCTGGTTTGGATGTATCAAAAACAAGGCTGGCATTGCATCCCACAATTTCTTTGATCAAATTTACCAATTCACGGATACTCAAATCTTTTCCTGTGCCAATATTAATTATTTCAGAATCATCATAATGTTCCATTAAAAATACACAAGCTTCCGCCAAATCATCCACAAATAATAATTCCCGTTTCGGATTGCCGGTTCCCCATACAGTGATTTCTGAAGCATTGCTTTCTTTTGCCTCATGAAATCGGTGTAACAGAGCTGGTACGACATGTGAATTTTCAGGATGAAAATTGTCATTAATTCCATATAAATTAGTAGGCATGACGGAAATGAAGTTGGTTCCATACTGTTGGTTGTAACTTTGACAAGTTTTGATTCCTGCAATCTTGGCAATAGAATAAGCATCGTTAGTCGGCTCCAGCGGCCCTGTCAACAGAAATTCTTCCTTAATGGGTTGTGGACAATGCTTGGGATAAATGCAGGAACTCCCCAAAAAAAGTAACTTTTTCACACCATACTGATGGGCATGATGAATGACATTATTCTGAATCTGTAAATTTTGGTAAATGAATTCTGCTGAATATTGACTGTTGGCATAAATGCCACCTGCCCTTGCTGCAGCAAGAAAAACATACTCTGGCTGTTCTTCTTCAAAAAATTCTGCCACCGCTCGTCCATCAAATAAATCCAGTTGCTGGCGAGTCCGTGTGATCAACTGAGTATAGTTTTGTTGTTTGAGTTGACGAACCAGTGCTGACCCCACCAAACCCAAATGTCCCGCAACATAAATTTTAGAATTCTTCTCCATATGTATATACTTACGTATTAGCTCTTACACCAGTATCCATCTCTTGCTGAGCTTCTTTCAGATCAAATTGAATCATTTCTTGTATCAAACTGCGAATGTCATACTTTGGCTTCCACCCTAGTTTTTCCTGAGCCTTGGTGGCATCTCCCAACAATACATCTACTTCTGTTGGGCGAAAATAACGGGAATCGACCTCAACATAAACCTGACCGGACTCGGTATTCACTCCTTTTTCCTCGGTACCTGTTCCTTGCCATATTAAAGAGATCCCTACTTCGGCAAAAGCCCATTCGACAAACTGACGTACCGTTGTTGTCACCCCCGTAGCCAGTACAAAATCTTCAGGCTCCTTTGTTTGTAGTATTTGCCACATTCCCTCTACATAGTCTTTTGCATGTCCCCAATCTCTTTGGGCATCTAAATTACCAAGGTATAATGTTTCCTCCAGACCCAACGAAATACGTGCTACCGATCTGGTAATTTTCCGTGTGACAAATGTTTCTCCGCGAATTGGGGACTCATGGTTGAAGAGAATTCCGTTACAGGCAAATATATTGTAAGCTTCTCGGTAATTTACCGTGATCCAGTAAGCATACAATTTGGCAACAGCATAAGGAGAACGAGGATAAAATGGAGTCGTTTCCTTCTGAGGCATTTCTTGAACAAGTCCATACAACTCACTGGTCGAGGCCTGATAAAACTTTGTTTTTTGAGCAAATCCCAGTAAACGAATTGCTTCCAGTAAACGTAACGTTCCCAAGGCATCTGAATTTGCGGTATATTCTGGGGTTTCAAATGACACCTGAACATGACTCTGGGCGGCTAAGTTGTAAATCTCATCAGGCTGAATCTCTTGAATAATACGAATCAGATTGGTCGAGTCTGTTAAATCCCCATAATGTAAGAAAAATCTTCCATTGGGGATGTGAGGGTCCTGGTAAAGATGGTCCACCCTGGCTGTATTGAATGAAGAAGAACGTCGCTTAATTCCGTGGACAACATATCCTTTTTTGAGTAGAAATTCGGCTAAATAAGCACCATCTTGCCCTGTAACGCCTGCGATGAGCGCAATTTTCTGCATAATCTGTAGCCCCTTTATGTTTTCTTCTTGTCTTCCTTAAAATACAAGCGATGATCAATGGCTGGAGGCCGCACTTTACTTTTGTACACAAGACTGGAATCCATCACCATGACAATTCTTTCAACCACTTGTCGATATTGCTCATATAGGGCGATAACTTTTTTGTAATGTTCCGTTCGCAATTTTACAATGTTTGACATGGTATCAACGGAAGTGTGGATAAACCTGACATCATGTTGGCCATGCACAAAAATAAAGCGTTCAAATAATGTGTTTTGAAATTCATCCTGCCTTATTTCTTCGAGGACTTCTGGAAAACCATCAATGATTTCCTCATAGGTACCTTCCTGGAGAATAAATGCCAAATTTCCAGGCAAACCGAACTCCATCCGATGTTGTTCACAGCAATGTAAACAAATAAAAGAAGAAATAATATGAGTGCTCTTTGACATGTCATTTCCTATGTCTATATCCTAGTATTTTCAATGTTTTCCCTGGGTGATCATAGCGACCAGAAAAAAATTCTCTCCAACTGAAGGATAATATGTAATACGAGTCAGACATAACTACAAGGAATTCTTATCAACTTGGCAGGAAAGATATTAGAATTGAAAAATAATCGTTGTTTGCAGTGATTTTTAAATCTATCTATTGATTCTTTTATTAGAGTGTGATAGAAAATTCTATTTTGCAAATTACTATTTTCATTAATCCATCCATTAATGAAATTGAATTTCATGAGCCCGTTTTCATTGAAATTTCCCTCCTTATTTCTATTCCTGAATAGATGGTTTTACCGTCTTATGTTGATATCCAAGAACACGATCTCTAGTAATTATCCTACAGTTAGGAACGTTCAAAAAATAACGAAATTTCCCTCAATTATTTCTTTCACGTTCCTAAGTAGACGTCAAAATTGGTCTTTACCAAGATAGAGCAATCTAAATTGTTAAAAAATGACAGGTCACCATTTGCAGAATAAGGACGAACTTAAAAATCCTGAACTGATTCAAAAATTAGTGGTCACTGCATAATACTTGATTAATCATTTTAGCGAAAGAAGAATCATGTCCACCAACTTAAAAAATCGACATCGTATACGACGTTCTTTTGGGCGAATCACTGCACCAATTGAAGTTCCTCATTTACTCAAAATTCAGTTGGATTCTTACGAACGATTCCTCCAAAAAAACACACCACCGGACCAACGGATAGAAGAAGGATTAGAGGCGGTTTTTCGTTCTGTATTTCCCATTTCAGACTTCAGTGGTTCCTCCACGTTGGAATATGTGCACTATCGCTTAGGAGAGCCTAAATATTCTGTTGAGGAATGCCGTGTCCGGGGTGTCACGTATGCAGCTCCATTGCGTGCGGCCTTGCGATTGATTGTGTGGGAGAAGGATAATAACTCAGAAGCCAAGCACATTCATGATATTAAGGAACAGGATATTTACTTAGGAGAGATCCCCTTGATGACACCAACGGGTTCCTTTATTATCAATGGAACAGAGCGTGTCATTGTCAGTCAGATGCATAAAAGTCCGGGATTATTCTTTTCTATGGATAAAACAAAAACTAATACGGCTGGAAAAACGTTTTATTCCGCACGAATCATTCCACAGCGTGGATCATGGTTGGACTTTGAGTTTGATTCAAAAGAATTTTTATATGTTCGCATTGACCGCCGGCGTAAATTTCCAGCCACTATTTTATTACGCGCCCTTGGCTATACCACAGAAGAAATACTTTCTTCGTTTTACGACATTGAAAAAATCAACTTGAGTGCCGCTGAAGATGAGAGTGTTCCTGGCAATCAGAAATTCTTCAAATATGTCGATCCCAAAGTAACCGTTAATCAAAGAGTATCAGCAGAAATATTAGACCCCAATACAGGGGAAGTGCTGGTTCGAGCCGGACGCAAAATAACCGAAAAACTGGTGCAAAAACTGCAAAAAGCGGGAGTGGAGCATGTTCCCACAACAATGGATGAAATTTTAGGACATTATACCGCACGCAATATTCTTGGGGAAAACGGTCAAGTGTTGCTTCCTGCCAATACACTCATTGATACAGTCACCTTTGACAAATTGGTCGCCCATAAAGTGGAAGTGATAGAAGTACTGCACATCGGTGCCAAAACCATTGGGTCTTGCCTCAGAGACACACTGGCAATGGATAAAATCAACTCGCCAGACGCTGCGTTGATTGAATTGTATAAAAAATTGAAACCTGGCGATCCTCCCACCTTAGAGGCAGCCAACACACTGGTGCATAATTTCTTTTTTAATGCAGCACGGTACAATCTGTCCAAAGTAGGAAGATTGAAACTCAATAAAAAGCTCAGTCTGGATTATTCGTTGGAACAGACCATTCTGACACATGAGGATATTTTTGGGGCAGTCAAGTATTTGTTGATGCTCAAAGAAGGACAAGGAGTTGTTGATGATATTGATCACTTAGGCAATCGCCGGGTACGGAGTGTTGGAGAGTTATTAGAAAATCAATTTCGGATTGGCCTGGTTCATATGGAGCGCGCCATTAAAGAAAGAATGAGCTTACAGGACACCGAATCGATGATGTTACATGACATTGTCAATGCGAAACCAGTTGCTGCCGCAATTCATGAGTTTTTTAGCAGCAGTCAGCTTTCGCAATTCATGGATCAAACCAATTCACTTTCTGAAATTACCCATAAACGTCGTTTGAGTGCGTTAGGTCCAGGAGGTTTAACGCGAGAGCGAGCAGGTTTTGATGTACGCGATGTCCATGCTTCCCATTATGGCAGGATTTGCCCTATTGAAACGCCAGAAGGGCCTAATATTGGATTGATTGCGTCCCTGGCTACTCATGGTTCTGTCAATGAATTTGGTTTTATTGAAACACCTTACCAAAAAGTAGTCGATGGTGTGGTCAGTGATGAAGTCGAATTCCTCTCCGCTATTGAAGAAGACAATGTCAATATTGCTCAGGCAAATGCCAAAATAGATGAAAACCGGGAATTGGTTGCCCAATTTGTTTCTATCCGCAAAGGGGGAGAATACAGTATGGTTCCCAAGGCAGATGTCCAATATATGGATGTCTCCCCGTGTCAACTGGTTTCTGTGGCGGCGTCTCTCATTCCTTTTTTGGAGCATGATGATGCCAATCGTGCTTTGATGGGTTCCAATATGCAACGCCAGGGAGTTCCATTGATACGGACAGAAGCGCCATTGGTCGGAACAGGCGTTGAATTTCAGGCAGCCCTGGATTCTGGGTCCTGTGTGATCGCAAAGCGTCCAGGGGTGGTAGACAGTATTGATGCCGGAAGAGTGGTCATCCAGGCCGATGTGGATCTGTCCAGTGAATCAGGAGTGGTTCCAGCAAATGTAGATATTTATCATTTGACCAAATATCGTCGTTCCAACCAGAACACACTGATCAATCAGCGTCCACTGATCTCAAAAGGGGATCGGGTCAAGGCTGGTGATATCATTGCCGATGGATCTAGTTGTGATAATGGAGAATTGGCATTAGGTCAGAATATCCGTATCGCTTTCATGCCCTGGAACGGTTACAATTTTGAGGATTCGATTCTGGTTTCACAACGACTATTGCATCAGGATCGCTTCACATCAGTCCATATTGACATCTTTGATATGGTTGCTCGAGATACCAAACTCGGAAAAGAAGAAATCACTCGTGACATCCCCAATGTCAGCGAAGAAGCCTTAAAGCACTTGGATGACAGCGGAATTGTCAAGGTAGGAACTTATGTTCGTCCAGGCTCTATTTTAGTTGGAAAAGTCACTCCCAAGGGAGAAAGCCAACTCAACCCGGAAGAAAAATTGCTCCGTGCCATTTTTGGAGAGAAAGCTGGTGATGTTCGTGATACGTCCCTGCGAGTTAATCAAGGAGTCGAGGGCATTGTCATTGATGTGGTGGTATTTAACCGTGGTGGCGTCGAACGAGACCAACGAACCAAAGAAATTGAGCAGGAACAGTTGCAAAAGTATTACAAAGACCATCAGGATGAACTGAGAATTGTACGACGCAATCTTATCAAAATGGCTCAATCACTCATCTTGGATCAGGTCTTAGCACAAAATGTTGTATCTGTAGAAGGAGAGCCCATCTTGACAGAAGGAACTCGCTTGACAGAAGATGACTTAGAACAAATTCCTTTAACCTGCTGGCATACAGTCAGGGTCAATGATCCAGAAATCCATCAAAAACTGGAAACGCTGGTACGCAATGCACAATCACAAATGTATCTCCTGGAAAACATCTACCAGGACAAGTGTGAAAAAGTTTCCAAAGGCGATGAATTGCCTCCTGGGGTGATCCGTATGGTCAAAGTGTATATTGCCACCAAACGCAAGCTGGCTGTTGGTGATAAAATGGCAGGACGTCATGGCAATAAAGGAGTAGTTTCTAAAATTCAATTGGCCGAAAACATGCCCTATATGGAAGATGGAACACCAATTGATATCGTATTGAACCCACTGGGAGTTCCTTCTCGTATGAATGTGGGACAAGTCCTGGAAACTCATTTGGGATGGGCAGCTTCTGAACTGGGGGCCAAAATCCAAAATTTTGTCAAGGAAAACCATCCTGTTGTCCAATTGAAATCGTTTCTCAAACAAATTTATAATTCTCCCGAAGTTGCTGAGTTTTTTGACAACCAGAGTGACGAAGAATTCATTGCATTTGCTGAGAAATACAAAAGGGGAGTCCATATTGCCACTCCCGTTTTTGATGGAGCTAAGGAAGGAGATATTCAGGGATTGATGAAGCTTGCTGATTTGCCAGAAACGGGCCAGGTCTGGTTGTATGACGGATTAACTGGAGACCGTTTCAGTCAAAAAGTAACCGTCGGTTATGCCTATATCTTAAAGTTGCACCACCTGGTTGATGAAAAAATTCATGCTCGCTCCATTGGCCCTTATTCTCTGGTAACCCAACAACCTCTTGGTGGAAAGGCACAATTCGGAGGACAACGTTTTGGCGAAATGGAAGTTTGGGCGTTGGAAGCCTATGGGGCTGCTTATACGTTGCAAGAACTCTTGACCGTTAAATCCGATGATGTGCAAGGACGTAATCGGATGTATGAAACCATTGTCAAAGGACATCATCATCTGGAGACAGGAATTCCAGAGTCATTCAAGGTACTGATCAGTGAATTAAAAAGTTTGTGTTTGAATATTGAATTACTTCAAATTGCTGAAGAAAATTCAGAGCTTGAGGAGCTTGAAGAAGTCTAGCTTCGCCAGCATCATCCTTCTTTAACTACTATTTTTGATACAATCTAAAATTGGAGAATACCCGTGGCCACGTTA
>JANQHV010000464.1 GCA_028282505.1 SAR324 cluster bacterium
ACATCCTCCGTTACACCAAGATCAACCAGAGTATCTGCAATGGAATCAGCATTCTCAATTTCCTGGTCTTCCAGGAGACGGATGATTTGTCTACGATACTTGCGTTCTTCTCTTGCTGTCAGAAGAGGTATTTCTTTCTTCACCAGCTTCAAAAAGAGCGCCAGTTGTTCACCTTCGAGATTTTTTAGTGTTTCCGGCAACGCCTCAAGAGTGGCATCGATGGATTTCATGATATTACTGATGGATGCACGAACCACCCCCAATGGAGTGTTGATTTCATGAGCAACTCCAGCAATCAAATGCCCCAATGCTGCCATTTTTTCACTTTCCACCAATTGCTGTTGGGATTGCTTTAAGTCGTTCAATGCCTGCTTGAGTTGGGTATTTCTACTTTCTAATTCGGTATTGTGTTTTTCCACGAGGACCATTTCATGGTGATGAAACAATTCCCGGATGGCAGGTTGATCTAAAAAACCCGCATATTGTCCATCTTTGGTGATAATGACTCCATCGACCACGTCAGCGAGGAATTCTCGACTCAAGATTTTTTCTGTCGTCGTATCAATCGAGGCAACTGGACATCCAGAAGTGAACTTTTCTAAGGCATTTCTGTAACTGGGATTTGCTAGCAGCCCTCTACCAAATTTTTGATAGGCAAATTTATTAATGGTTTGACTCCTGATCAAACCAACAGGAGATTGGCTCTCATCGATGACAGGAAAGTAGGATTCGCTCAGATTGTCGAAAAAATAATCCAAAACAGAAATCATATCCGTTGAAACAGGTATGGCTGGAATGTGTCGAATTCGGCTGGCTATTTCAATATTCTCTGCCATAGCAGTGGATGGGGATTGTTGGCAAACAGGGTATTTAAAGAATTTTCGTACTGTATTCTTTTATACACGGACTTGTCTTTTCTGACAAATCATATATTTGCAAAAATCAGGGGACATAATACTAATTTTTTAAAAAAAATTAGTATTATGTCCCCTGATTTTATGTCCCCTGATTTTCACGGACTTGTCTTTTCTGGCAAATCATATATTTGCAAGAGTAACGATTTAAACCGACATGAGAGATAAATTATGGAAATCACATTAACAACACCTGCTCTTTTATTTCCAGCAGTTTCCTTATTGCTGTTAGCCTATACCAATCGTTTCTTGGCATTAGCCAGTTTGGTCCGCCAGTTACATGGAGATTATAAAAATCAAGGCAATCCCATACAATTAAAACAGATTCAGAATCTAAGACAGCGCATTGTGTTGATCAAACGGATGCAATTATGTGGTGTGTTGAGCCTTTTAATTTGTGTCGTTTGCATGTTTGTGTTGTTTGCTGGATTGATAATTTTTGGAGAAGTTTTGTTCGGAATCAGCCTGATTTTGATGATGATTTCTCTATGGTATTCCGTTAAAGAGATTGATGCTTCAGGCCAGGCCTTGGACATCCTTCTCTCTGAAACGTCTCCTGACAAGCAAGAAATTGATAGTTGATGGAATCAATCGAAAAGCCGATTTTTATATTTCTTTCCCAGATTGAGCTTGAGTCGATTTTTGAGCACAACCACATACTCTCCCATTCCCAGGGCTTCGATTTCTTTGATAAAATCGTAACGAACCATGTAAGAGCGGTGAATGCGAATGAAAATTTCGGGATCTAACTTTTGTTCCAGGGAGTTGAGAGTGTCGCGCAGAAGTTGCTCTTCCTTACCTTGATGGAGGGTGATGTATTTATTGGTTCATAACGCCTTATCTGTTGTTCAATCGGTCTAATTGGGTTTCCTCTGTTGCAGAAAGTTCAGTAAGCGAGATGAGGATTCAGTTGGAGAAGATAACATTGTTCCTTGATTTTATGAGTATTTGGAACTACAGTCGGAAAAGAGGAGGGACAAGCCTCCTTTTTGATGGACATGTTTGGAACATAAATAAGGATAATTGATATGGCAGAGAATCAGCAAAGAATCATTGTCATTACAGGAGCTACCCGGGGGTTGGGGCTCGCTATGGTCGAAAAGTTTATTCAGTTGGGGCATACTGTTTGTGGATGTGGAAGAGCCAAAGAGGCGATTGTTCGTCTCCAGAAGCAATATCCCACAGCACATCATTTTGATGCTGTCGATGTATCGGATAGTGCCCAGGTGGAGCAATGGGCCAGACGCTTATTATCAAATAACATCATACCCGATATGTTGATCAATAATGCAGCCATCATGAATCGACCTGCCTCCCTGTGGAAAATTCCTGCAAACGAATTTTCAGACATTGTAGATATCAATATCAAAGGAGTGGCTCATGTGATTCAGTCATTTGTTCCAGCAATGGTCCAACAGCAAGCGGGCATTATCGTCAATTTCAGCTCTGGTTGGGGACGATCTACTGCCCCAGAGGTAGGGCCGTATTGTACAACAAAATGGGCAATCGAAGGT
>JANQHV010000493.1 GCA_028282505.1 SAR324 cluster bacterium
TATTTCCCAATACCAGATTTCCAATTACTCCCCTGGAAGATGCTTAAGATATTGACGACAACTGTTGGCAAGAGAGTTATCAAAATGGCACTTCGCACGTCAACCAGGAGGGATAAGAGGGGAGTAGCCACCATTGGAAAACCAAGACCAAATGTGCCATGGATCACTCCTGCAAACAATGCAATGCCATAGACGGTAGCCAGTGTCAAAATAGTAGTGTCTTCTAGTCCAGGCATGACGAATGTCCATTGAGGGTGCTGTATGAAGGTCTGTTTTTGGTACGATGAAGGTAAGTCTGCATTCTACAGTTCTTTTTTTATGTATCAAACCAATGCTGAGTTCGGATACAAATACCAACCAGCATCAACATTACAGGAACTTCTATCAAAACACCAACAACTGTGGCTAAAGCTGCTCCTGATGAAAGTCCAAATAGCATTACAGCGGTAGCAATGGCAACTTCAAAATGATTTGAGGCTCCAATCATAGCAGCAGGAGCAGCATCTTCATATTTTAGTTTTAAAACCTTTGCAGCACCATACCCCAAAATGAAAATGAGGACAGTCTGCACAAGAAGAGGAATTGAAATCCATAGAATCGTTAAAGGATTAGTCAATATGACATCTCCCTTAAAACTGAATAGCAACACTAAAGTTAGCAACAGTGCGCTGATTGTAACGGGTGTGAGAATATGCAGAAATTTTTCTTTAAACCAAACTTCCCCCTTTGCATTGATAATCCATCTTCTTGAGAAAAATCCTGCAATCAAAGGTAGTGCGACATATATGGAGACCGAAAGCAATAAAGCTTGCCAGGGGATTGGTAATTTGCCAACACCTAAAAGGAATCCCCCCAATACACCATATAATACCAGCATCGTCAACGAGTTTAGAGCAACCATCACTAAGGTCAGCCCATCATTACCACGTGAAAGATATCCCCAAACTAAGACCATTGCCGTACATGGAGCGATTCCAAGAAGAATACAACCAGCAAAATAACTGCGCCACAGTGGTATTTGCAGCATTTTAACTCCTTCATGAATCACAACGGTTCCTGCACCATGCTGGTCTCCGATCTCTAAGTCCAGACCAAAAGGAATTTTGATAAAGTCCAGTGCTTCTTCTCCGATGAAACTTTTGAATAAAAATCCCAGAAACAGCATGGCAATGGCATACATTGTAAAAGGTTTGATCCCCCAGTTAAGGAATAATGTAAGTAATACGGGTTTTCCGCTTTTCCCCGCTTTAATCACACTGGAAAAATCGATCTTTACCATAATTGGATACATCATAAAAAAGAGACAGACTGCTATTGGAATAGATACTACAGGGGCATGATTGATATCAATGGTCATGTTATCCAGTGACTTGGCGAAGCCTGGAGCCAATTTTCCTAAAATCATTCCGCCAATAATACAAAGTCCAACCCATACAGTTAAATATCTTTCAAAAACACTTTTCATTTTTCGTTCTGCTACAGAGCTGGTATGATTCACAATTACTCCTTTCTCATTCTATTTTGAAGTTAATGAATAATTTCTCTAGAAATTTTTTCATTTCTCTGTGCTACAGCATCAGGTTGTTTATAAAATTTTCTACACTTTCCTTATATTTTTATATTTTTGCATAAACAGAAATAAATTTAAAAATTTTTTAAGGGCAGGGAATTGTTGTATCCAACGATCCGTCGATTTGTTTAATGTCCTCAAGAAACAAGTTATTGTATGTGGGGAATTGGTCTAACAATTGATGAATCATTTGATAAATAGTCTCATTACTTGGTTTAAGTGAATAATAGATCCATAATCCTTCTCGTCGACTTTGAAGGAGCCCCACTTGCTTAAGGTAGGATAAATGCCTGGAAATTTTAGAATTTCCATAAGCTGTGATTTTTTCGATATGGCAATTACACATTTCCCCTTTTTGAGCCAATAAATTTAAAATTCTCAAACGTGCAGGGTCGGATAATGCTTTAAACAGCAAGGCGAGTGATTCAATAGGTTCTTCGGGAGCTTCAATGTGTTTTAGTGCTGGCATTGCTTTTCTCACTTTACTTTAAAAATCCATTATATTTCTGGATATGCAGAAATATCAAGACTGTTTTTACAATTTGAAAGAACATACCTCTCAAGGTATAAAGTTGAGCAAGATGTATCGTAATCAGCAAAAAAAGAAAAACGAAGTATCAGGTTGTTGCTAAAAATGAGTATGTTGATTAAAAATATAGTATGTCGCGTGGTTTTATCTGTATTTATTTTTTTAAAATCGGTACGTAATAACTAGTTTGTAGGATGATTAGTCTTACAGCAGGAGAGTATGTGGGCATTTGTTGCCGTAAGGGATCTATTGTGAGGAGGAAGGGATGGCATTGAAAAAAACGACATCAAGGAGGAACACGTCAACCAAGGTTGAAAATAAGCCGGAAAAAATACAAAAAGAAGAATATGACAAGGAAGTCGCCAAACTCTATATGGAACTGGTGAAGCTACAGTATTGGATCTGGCAAAAGGGCTTGCGGGTTGTGATTATCTTTGAAGGTCGTGATATTTCCGAACGGCGAGAAATCATTAAACGCATTACAGAGCCTCTGAATACTCGTGGTTGCCAGGTGGTGGCTTTGGGAAATCCATCGGATCGAGAAAAAACGCAATGGTACTTTCAGCGCTATATCCAATATCTTCCTGCAAAAGGAGAAATGGTTCTCTTCAATCGCAGTTGGTACAATCGTGCTGGGGTAGAACGAGTGATGAAATTCTGTACCGACGACCAATATCGGGAATTCATGCGGTCTTGTCCGGAGTTTGAAAGGATGTTGACACGCTCTGGAATTATTTTATTGAAATATTGGTTTTCTCTCAGTTTTGAAGAACAAGAGCGTCGTTTTCATAAACGGGCCACCAACCCGATGCAACGATGGGAAATCAGCGAAATTGCTATAGAATCTCTGGAACGATGGGGTGAGTATTCAAAGGCCAAGGATGAGATGCTGTTCTATACCGATATTCTGGAAGCCCCCTGGAAAATAGTAGAAGCCGACGATAGTTTAGCCGCATGCCTGAATTGTATCGATGATATTTTAAATTCCATTCCTTATGAAGATATTATGCCCAAACCTGTTGATTTTAAAACAAGAAAAGTCAAGCAGGGCCATGAGCGTATTTCACGAGACGAATATCATTATGTAGAGAATAAATATGGGATTACCTCATTGTGATTCGTTGAGTTTTGTAAATTTTTATACCATTTTCAATAGGTATCCGTTCAAACACTGAGACGATAATCTGATCTGAAGCAAAAATATGTTGTTTAGGAATACAGTGTTTTCAACAGATTCTTAAACTTGGAGGTCCTCCGTGTCTTTTTTAATTAAAAACAAAAGCATATATTTCGTGCTAACTCTTCTTTTGCCAATATTTTTCTTTTCAGGATGTTCTGAGACGGAAAGTCCCAATTCGGTAGACAAACAATCGTTTTCACAAGACGAGATTAACAAGTCGAACGACTTTGAAACAGGTTTGGTACTCGCAAGCAGTACAGACAATTTTGAAATTTCTTCATCTAACCAAAGTAACGTTATTGATCCCGAAGTCAATGATTCGGATGATAACACTGTTCAAAACAGCGACATTGCCTCAACAAACAATGAATCATCCCTTACTGGAGAGGATGATAATGACAGCGTAGAATCTTCTACAGAATCTATAGCAAGGGCGTGTTTGATTCTTGATGAACAAAATTGTTTATTGGACAAATCTTGCCATCCTTTTGAGGGGCGTAAATTAAACTCCGAACAGCAGTGTTACTACTCAAAGGATTTTGTGGGGTGTTATGGAAACCTGGATGTTAGTACCATGATAACTTATGTTAGCGATCCAAAAGAGAATATCTGGAAATTGGCGAATTACTACCACTACTATCCCGAAGGATGGAGCGTTATTACTGATAATAGAGTTATTCTCGCAGTATGGAATCTGCCCAGTTGTGAATAAAATTTTTTGAAGCTTTTTCATTTTTTATTCGAACTGTTTTCAATCTTCCTAAAACGTGTGATTAAACAGCAAATAGCCTCCACTGTCTTCGTGGCTCCAGCCGTATTCAATGGCAATGATGGTGGCTTGATTCCAGGCAATTCGTAATCCCGCACCTTGCCCTTGTTTCCAATGAGCAAGCGTAGTTTCTTGAGTGTCATCAAACACACGTCCTGCATCCAGAAACGGGGTGAAGAGTAAAGCAAAATGCTGCTCGAACAAATAGAATTCCCGAAAGTTCCAACGTGCTTCCAGGTTGAACAAAGCTCCTACTTTTCCCATAAACCGATCTTGTTTGTATCCTCTCAACGAGCGTCGTCCTCCCAGTCCTCGAAATTTCCCTTGAGTATTGGCAATGGTCGCTAAATTGAAAAAAGGAACTTTTCCTACATGTGCATAGTATAATCCTCTACCTGCCAAGACCATTTTTAGTTGTTTGGGAAATGGAGTGTAATATCCACGGATTGCGGTCAGGGCTCGGACATAATCAAAATCCGATCCGATCACAGGCTCAGAGACTTCGACCGCAGCATCTGCAAAAATGCCATTATTGGGGGCAGGTTCAAAATCACGGGTGTCATAGGCAATTCCAAACTTGATGATATTGTCCATTCCTCCTCGAAAGCCTGTAATTTTTCCAGCTTCATGATCCTCTCTTAGTTTGGTTTTTCCCATTTTTCCGTTTTTGCCGCTGCTGGTTTGGACTTCATCACCGGTATAATCATAGACATCGTTTTTTTCAATACGGAATCCTCCCATCAAGCGAATCAATCCCCCATAAAAATCACGTTCTAGGGCTAGACGCCAAGAGGTTGTATGCAGGTTGTATTTGTAATATTTAGCATAGGTTTCTCCATTGGGTAACCTTCGATTGAGTTCTTTGTCGTAATCTTCCAGCTTTGAAAAAGAGTGGGGAGCGTCCTGATTTTGAAGAGCAACGGGAAGCCGAAAGTGTCCCAGGCTCTGGTTTCCTATGCCAAAATAATTAGTGGTCGGATTTTTTGCCAGTATGATCCTGGAACGGACACGAAATAGACTGCTCCAAAGATAAGGACTATCCAGGTCAAAAATGGAGAATTGAGCATTTTTGGTGGTTAAAAAAACTTGTCCAAAGACTCGGTGGAAATAAGGAGTGTAACGGAACAAAGGGTCCGTTTTTTTACCATTGGAATAATGATACAGCCTCAATCCAGTCCCCCAACCAATATCTGGATCAAAGGCAAGCAAGGGGATGGGCACAAAGTAGCCAAACTCCTTTTTTTTAGCTAATTCTTCTTCAGGCAGCGTCGGTTTATTTTTTAGATAGTCTATCAGTGACCCTGATGAACCATCTAGTTCCTGAGCGATTGAAAGCAAAGGAACCGTGATGAGCAAAATGAGAAAAGAAAAAGCAATAAATGATTTCATTGATTGTATTTTGGCTGACGCTTCTCCAAAAATGCATTCATCCCTTCCTGGCCATCTGGGTGAGAAGTACAGCTCACCAAACCTGTACGCTCGTGATGAAGCTGTGTTTCCAGAGGAGTCTCGAAGGAACGGTTCAAAAGCTCTTTAGACCATCGGAATGTATGGAGTGATTTTTCACATATTTTTTCCATCATTTCAGTAGCAGCCTGGATGACTTTTGTATCTGGCACTACTTTTGTCACCAGTCCCCATTCCAATGCCTGTGGAGCAGGAATCATCTCGTCAAATGCTGCAATCTCCATAGCACGAGCAAGACCGACCAGGCGTGGCAGAGTGAATGTTCCTCCAGCATCAATACATAATGCATTGCTCGTGAATCCTTGTTTGAGCTTAGCGGATTCTGCCATTATGCGAAAGTCACACGCCAGTGACAGAGAAAATCCTCCACCTGCCGCAACTCCATTGATAGCAGCAATGACAGGTTTGGCAGTTGTTCTGATTTCAGAGATGCAGATATGAACAGCAGTGGCCAACTCGTGAAATGCGGTGCCAGGGCCACGAGGATGACTGACTGCACGTTTGATGTCTCCACCTGCTGAAAATGCTTTGCCCGCTCCTGTGATGACAATGCCCTGGATGTCATCGTCTTGACCCAATTGTATTAAGTGATCAGCCAGTTCTTGTGCCGTTGGTAAATTGAGTGCATTAAATGATTCTGGCCTGTTGAGTAGAATTTGTCCAATTCCATTGACAATGTTTAATTTTGTGAAATCACCCATACCCCTCTCCTAGAGATGTTCCAGCACTCGATCACCCATTTCTATACAGCCAACCTGTTTTTTTCCCTCACTCATGATATCACCAGTACGGTATTCATCCAGGACAGCGATCACCGCTTTTTGGATAGCTTCATCCGCTTCGATCAAGTTGAAGGAATAGCGCAGCATCATGCCAACAGACAAGATCGTTGCGAGCGGATTAGCCAAGTCTTTCCCTGCAATATCAGGTGCCGAACCATGAACGGGTTCATATAGACCGATTTGTCCCCCAATACTGGCAGAAGGCAACATACCAATGGATCCTGTCAGCATGGCAGCACCATCACTGAGAATATCACCAAACATGTTGGTGGTTACAATCGTATCAAACTGTTTTGGGGCACGAATCAACTGCATGGTCGCATTATCCACATACATATGATTGAGGGAAACATCTTGATAATCTTTAGCAACTTCTGTCACAATTTCCCGCCAAAGCTCCGTCGTTTCCAGAACATTGGCTTTGTCCACAGAGGTTAACTTTTTAGAACGTTTTTGGGCTATTTCAAATCCAATTTTGGCAATTCGTCTAATTTCTGATTCTGAATAGATCAAAGAATTGACACCCACCCGTTCTCCATTGCGAGTTTCGATTCCTCTTGGTTCGCCAAAATAGATACCTCCTGTCAATTCACGCACGACCATGATGTCAGCCCCTTCGACCACTTCTCTCTTTAAGGTAGAAGCATCGACCAAATCCCCATAAATCTGGGCAGGTCGTAAATTTGCATACAAACCTAGTTCTGAGCGCAATCCAAGCAGTGCCCTTTCAGGACGTACAGAAAAATCCAGAGACTCCCACTTGGTACCTCCAACGGCACCCAATAAAACGGCATCTGCATTTTTGCATGCCTGCAATGTCTCATCGGGTAACGGAGTACCCGTCAAATCGTATGCAGTTCCTCCCACTGGATGCTCTTCCAGCTCCAATTGCATTCCGTGATCATCTGCTACTTTTTTCAAAACTTTAACGGCTTCTTTGGTCACTTCAAGGCCAATTCCATCTCCTGGGATTACAGCAATTTTTTTTACGGTCATGTTTTCCTTTTCAGAAATAGTATCTTTTTTAATCTAAAGGTAAGAACCTGTTTGAAAAACCTGATTCTGCTGCAAAACCGCCTCATTAGCCTCTGTTTTGAGAAAATTTTCGTTAAATAGGCTGGCTATTCGCCTT
>JANQHV010000205.1 GCA_028282505.1 SAR324 cluster bacterium
AATCATCATGCCATCATCGGTAAATGTGGCAGGGTTGACTCCACAATCATTCCTGGAAATGATTTTCTGGAAATCGAGTTTGAATTTGAAAATCTAGAAAAGTTTTCTTTGCTATGGCTCCTCAGCTTTGGCACAAGAAAGAGTTTCCTTGATAAAATAGAAATACTGTGGATTTTGAGTCAGAAAGTCAAAGTGATCAATTCCATAGAATCGCTATTATTTATCCATAGTAAATATTCCTTGGTGACTTTTAAAGATTTGTTTCCATATCCTGAAACGCATGCATCTTCTGAATTTGATTTTCTATGGAACGTTTTCAGTGAACAACCTAAAACCTGGGTGATCAAACCGGCGGCAGAAAGTTTTGGCAAAGATGTCTTTATTGTAAAATCTGATGATAAAAACGCCAAAGCCTTATTACAGAATATGACAGGCCATGACAACACTCAATATTGTATCCTGCAGGAATATGTACCAGAAATTGAGTTGGGAGAAAAAAGGGTTTTATTGGCTCATGGGCAAATTATTGGATATTATCAGCGGACTCCTGCCCAAAACGATTATCGCACGAATATTCACCAGGGAGCCCAACCTGAAGTATGTGAACTGGAAGAAAAGGAAGTTCAATTGTGTCGCGAAATTGGAGAGTATCTTTTAAAAATAGGAGCCGTTTTTATAGGAATTGATATGGTATTCCCTTATATTATTGAAATTAATGTACTCAATCCTGGAGGACTGAGTACTTTGAAGATGCTACATGGAGAGGATTATTCAAAGCATATTATAAATCTGCTTGAGAAAAATCCACCTTAACGCCTGCTCTTTCCAAAGCCACCAAAACTACGACGAGAACTGCCAAAGGAACCAGAACTTTTCCGCTGGTTGGAGAAGCTTTTTCGGCTTGGAGAAGCCGCTGGTTTTTGAGTGGCAGCCGCAGCTTGTGATTTTCCAAATCCACCGGCACCTGCAGCACGTTGGGAATTCCGAGCCTTGAACTGGGAGGTTTTGATTTGATTCATGGATTTGGGAGGAACTTTTTTAAAATTATTCGAAGCAATCGACTGTCCATTGGCTGATTTTGCTGCTGTGTTTGACCCATTGGCCTGCTTCAAATTCGAAGAAGTTCCATCACGATTCTGTCGAATCACCGTCGTCTGTGTCGGAGCATAGCCATACCCTCCAAACATCCCAGGTCCCATGAAGCGTGGAGCTAACATGTTTAGCATCATCGACGTCATTAAAATGGAAGTAAAGCTCGGATAATGATGGTAATAGGGGGGATGGGAGGCATACATCTGTGGATTGGGAGACGATTGAATGACCATGTTTTGGTCACTTTCCTTGATGGCTGCTGTTGTCATCACCTCAATGGATTTATTTTGTGCAATATCAGCCCATGCTTCCTGATCACTGCCTGCCGGCAATATACTTACTTCTGCAGGGTCGGGAACACGGATAGAAAGCAACATATGTTCCTGTCCTTCTGTCACATTTTGGGGAATCACTAAAACAGGGTCTGAAAAACCATCATTGTTTAGATCAATGGTGCTCATTTCTTGAATCTTGTTCGAAGCTTTGCTGACCAATACCTGGATGAATTCGTTTTCTTTAGCACCAGAATCCACAGCTTCTTTCATGGATTGTTCGACCAGGGCTGGAATAAGTTTGGGATCGAGATGTTCGGTCAAATCAACTCCCAATTTTTCAATGGCTTCCTGGTTGAGAACGTTGCTCACACCCACTACCGATTTGGGCGGCTGATAAACGGCCTGTTCTTCTTTGCTGTCGCCTTTAAAAAAGACCCAGTAAACAATCAACAGACCAATAATCACTAACAGTCCTTTGGTTGAAAAAATATTGCGAATAAGATCATTTCCACTAGAGCCCATAGTCAATGATTCCTCTTTGAAGGTGAGTCATAATGATGATAAAAGAGAATATCTAATTTATCATACTCCTTTCTTAAGATCCAAATATTTTTACGGCGTAAGAAATCTCTTTCGTCACAACAGTACTCTTGCCTCACAAGCTCTCTCTTGCTGCTTCAAAAAAACGGTCTCTCATTTTTCCAAATTTTTTTCTTATCACAAGAGCCATCTTTCTCCAAATCGGCAGTCTTTTCCACAAAAACGGGAACAAAATTTTTTATTGAGGAAAAATCAACCCGTCTGGGCATATAATGTGCTGTAAGTCCATTGTTCCCCGCTGGGAAGCAAGGAGGCTTCCGCATACGGCCGATTTGGGAATTTTGAGAAAAACGGGGATATGAACTCGATTCGTGTGCCCGTTTTTTCAGAAATCAAACCTTTATCAGTATAAGGAAACCCCGTTATGCGTATTCGAAAAATAGAAGTTGATGAACAAAAAGTCATTGAAAATGAAGTGGAAAAAGAGCAAAACTATCTCAATCTCTGGGCATATCTGAGAAGACGCTATCCTAGCATTGACCTGAATAACAAACGTTTTTTAGAATTGATTCAGATGAAGGCTCATTTGGAAGGAACTAGAGAATTACGGAATTATGGTTTTGAATTGGCTGGCGTTCGAAAACGTTAATTGATGTCTCAATGATTCAAAATTTCATCAATCAACATGGAAACCTGCTCTGGTTTTCTGGAAAAAACAGCATCTTTGATCTCTTGTAAGTATTTACGATGAGGAGAGTCATAATTTTGACAGAGCTTTTCCATCTTGGTAATCTGTTCGACGATAAAACCAGTTTGATAATAAGGAATTTTAGCAAGTTCCTCAAATTCATTGAGCAACTGGGCTTCCTGGTCATTGGGTAACGGAGGGAGTACTTTTATTATTTGTTCTTCCTGAACAAATTGCTGATCCAGGAACTCTTGAAGTTGATGGGCCAGTTCAGGAACAACAGAGCCTTTTTCGGTCTTACCTGCTTCTGCCAGACCTTTACCGACTTCGGTAATGCGGTCAAATCCATAAGCCCCACCACTTCCTTTCATTTGATGGCCCAACGTGAAAATAGTGGTAAAGTCTTTGTTTTCATAGGCTTCCAGGATGGCTTCAACATTTTTACGGCAACTTTCCAGGTACTTGGGGATATATTCTTGTAACTCTGCATCTGGAGAATGAAGCTCTTGTGGAACAATCCAAGATTCTCGTTTTCCCAGTTTCAAAACAGTTTCTAAAAAATCAGCCTTGGTCAATGGCTTACTCAAATATGCCGTACATCCCACTTCAAAGCATTTTTCCTGATCATCCTTCAACGCATAAGCCGTTACCGCAATGATGGGAACAGGCTCCAGTCCTTGCTTTTTTTCCCAACCTCTTATTTCCCTGGTAGCATCATAGCCATTCATTTCAGGCATTTGCATATCCATCAATACCAGATCCCAATGGCTGGAAACAAATTTTTTCACAGCTTCTTTCCCATTTTCAGCCACTTCCAACAGGCACGGAATCGTACTCAGTAATTTTTCCATCACAAAACGATTGTCCTTTGAATCTTCTGCAAGCAGGATACGTAAAATAGGGAGTTCTTCTGGATCATTGTTGTTTCCTGTAGAAATAGAGTCTTGTGCCTCTGGATGTTCAACATGTGCCGCACCCACAGAGTCATCTGTTGTGGTTGGTGTCTGTAGTTCAAAGGGGAGTTCAAAGAAAAAAGTACTGCCTTCTCCGATTTTACTTTTCAGCCCCAATTTTCCTCCACCCGCTTCCACTAGCTTTTTAGAAATGGCCAGCCCCAAACCACTGCCGTCATATTTTCTAGTAGCTGAAGTTTCAGCTTGAGTGAAGGGATCAAAAATAATTTTTTGTTTATCAGCAGAAATACCAATTCCTGTATCTTCAATCACAAAAACAATCTGCTGGCTGAGATTCTGGTCGATTGCATTACAACTTACTTCCAAGCGGACATGTCCTTCTTTCGTAAATTTGATGGCATTGCCCAAAAGATTGACCAGGATCTGCTGCAAATGAACGGGCTCACCAATGATCTCCAAGGGAACCGCTGGTTGGATATGGCTGGTCAGTTTTATTTTTTTTTCCTTTGCCTTAATCGCCATCATCTGTATGGCTTCTGTAATCAAGATTTCCAGGTTGAAGGGAACAATCTTCTGTTTCACCATGCCTGCTTCAATTTTGGAAAGATCTAGAATATTATTAATCAGCTTGAGTAAGGATTTTCCTGAACTTTGCAAGCGTTTCACATAATCTTGTTGCTCTAAATTCAGTGTGGTTTCCTCCAAAAGTTCAGCCATGACCAGGATCGAATTCATGGGCGTGCGAATTTCATGGCTCATATTGGCCAGAAAATCAGATTTTGCCTGGTTGGCTTGTTGGGCAGTCAACACAGCCTTTTCCAGTTCAAGGCTGTGAACTTTCAGGCTTTCATAGGCAATTTCCAAAGAATCTGCATGATCTTGGAGTTGTTGATGCAGGCGGCGTTTTTCCAGGGCGTTTTCTACAGAAAAAAGAAATTGTTTGGAATACTCGACCGGTTTGTGGAGAAAATCAGCAATTTGATATTTTTCCAGAAGATCATAGGCTTCTGATAATTCACCATATCCGGTGAGGACGATCAAGGAAATGTCCTGATCTTTTTGACGAATGTGATGAATTAGTGATTTGCCATCCATGCGAGGCATATTTAAATCGACAATCATTAAATCATACGGATCATCAGACAAAACCGCATGTTGCCATTTTTCCAGGGCATCTTCTCCATCCGTAGCAGAGTCCACAGCATGAGGAGTCCTTTTGAGCCACTTTGTGGTGATATCCCGCACGATGGGTTCGTCATCAACCACCAAAATGTGATATGTAGATTTTTTAGGGTACTGGGTTTTCATGTTTAAAGAAGGGGGCGTGTCTTTTTTTATTGAAAAAGGTGTTGCTCATTATCTGCTGAATTTGAAATTATGTCAATTTCAATACAGGATTACCAGTAATTAAGAACCTGTTTGGAAAAAATGGTTCGTGGCGAAAAATCGATCTCGTTGAGCGGATTTTTGAGAAAATTTGAGGCGAATAGCCAGCCTATTTAACAAAAA
>JANQHV010000533.1 GCA_028282505.1 SAR324 cluster bacterium
CTCTAAATGGCGGATATATGATAGATTCTTCGCTATGCCGCTTCGGCGTACCGTCAGAATGACAAATCGTAAAAAAACGAATTCTCTAACAGGTTCTAAAACGTAGATCTCAAATGATCTGAATGATACCTGGTTGATGGGCATTAAAGAGCACGACAAGTTCCTTCCCAGTGATAACGAATGATAATATTATTTTCATCTATTTCACTTGTTTACATCCCTGCGTATCTTTCATTTAATGGCTATTGGAGAAATTTGGGAAAGCGTGATCATCTTGGCATTATTGCCCTTTATTAATCCATACCAAAAACGTTGCACCAGAATTCTCATTTCCAGGGCTTTCTAATTCGATATCGCCAAAATTCTGGCGTAAAAGACGTCGGCTCATACTTAACCCAAAACCAGAAACTTTATTTTTTTGAGTACTAAATCCCATTTCAAATATTTTTTGAGCGAGATTCAAAGGAATGATCACATAATCGACCGCACCAGCCTCGAACCCTTTTAGAATACTATCGGATTCTGTCTTTGCTGTGAGAAAAATGATAGGAATATCTCTAGTTTTCAAATCGATCTTTAACCGTTTGCACACGGCAAACCCATCTATTCCTGGCATCATGACATCAAGAAGAATTGCGCTAAACTTTTTGGATTAGACTCATTCTAACGCCTGATCTCTATTCAAAGCAAATTCGACTTCATAGCCCTCTTTTTTCAGGTGATTGCCGAGTAAACGAATATTATTGGGTTCGTCGTCAACAATTAAAATCATATGGAATTTTTTGTCAAGGGGACTCAGCATGAGCGTTCTCTGCCAGATCGTTTTTTACCTTCCTTTTTTCCACATATGAGAATCAAAAATTTCAGAAGACGATAGCATCTGAAAATAGGTGTGTAAAGGAAAATTCATGGGAGATTTTTTCAACTTTTGGAAGATTTCTGGGGAAGATGTGATGCATATTGAATTGCTTGAGTATGGCCTCGTATACACTGCTCATCGTGCAATGGGTGGAATGAATTCTGTTTATCGAAAAATTAGGAATCGAGTGCGAACGACTATTTAGTGCTATGAGGGTTTGAGAAACCAAAGTGAAGCTGAACTGTCCAATATCCCAATACAATTTCAAAAAATCTGAATTTCATTTTGTTTTTAGTACAAGATCAGGTATACTGCTCAGCCATTTATTTGAGCATAAAAAATTTTTCCATTGTTCTTCACTATCATGAAGCACTAGAAAAACATAAAAATCCTGGAGCTATATTGAGCCAACATAAGAAAAATACATCTGGAAAAGTCTCTCTGCTGGACATACAAGCGAAAAAGAAATCTAAGCAACCTATCACGATGTTGACGGCTTATGATAGTGTCAGTGCGACTCTGGTGGATGAAGCAGGAATTGATATCATCCTGGTTGGAGATTCTGTGGCCATGACCATGCTGGGGCATGACAGTACAGTTGCCATTACAATGGAAGAGATGCTGCACCACTGTCGTGCGGCAGCTCGTGGGCGACAAAATGCAGTGTTGATCGGTGATATGCCATTCATGTCCTACCAAATCAGCCCAACAGAAGCACTTCGTAATGCGGGGAGGTTCATCAAGGAAGCCGGAGTGGATGGCGTCAAACTGGAGGGAGGCCGTGAGGTAATAGAAACCATCAGGAGCATTGTTAATGGGGGTATTCCAGTAATGGGTCATCTGGGATTGACTCCACAATCTGCTACTAAGCTAGGAGGTTATAAAGTTCAGGCAAAAACGGGTGATTCTGCAACACGTTTGCTGGAGGATGCTCTGCTTTTGCAAGATGCTGGCTGTTTTTCCATTGTATTGGAGATGGTGCCTGCTTTTGTTGCACAAGAGGTCAGCCAGCAATTAAAGATTCCGACGATTGGTATTGGTGCTGGTGCCGGTTGTGATGGACAAGTACTGGTTTTTCATGATATATTGGGACTTTTTGATAACTTCAAACCGAAGTTTGTAAAGCAATATAGTAATTTGCGTCCAATCATTGTGGATGCGATACGTTCCTATCGTACTGATGTGGAAACTCGTAGCTTTCCTACGGAGGAACACAGTTTTGACATGGAGGAAACTGAAAAACAATTCTTCCTGAAAAAAACACAGGACGTGGATGAAGACGCCAAATAGTTTGGTCATATTTGGCATTGGGGCATTAGGAACTTTGTTCGGTAGTTATCTGAACAAGGTTGCTGAGGTAACACTGGTGGGCAACTGGAAGGCCCAGATTCAGGTACTTCGAGAGAAGGGATTGACAGTCATAGAACCTGATGGCACGCAATCCTTTCATCGCTTGTCGGTCACCAACCAAATCACAGAAATTCCTCCTGCCGATCTGGTGTTAATTCTGGTGAAAAGCTATCAGACAAAAGAAGTGGCTGCCCAATTATCTCAGGTATTGAGATCTGGTGGAATTGTGATTACCTTGCAAAACGGTTTGGGGAATCATGAACAGATTGCCCAATGTGTGGGAACTGAACGGACGAGCCTCGGCGTGACATTCCAGGGGGCAACCATGCAAACTCCAGGGTTGTTGAATCATGCCGGTGTTGGTGCCACTACTCTAGTCCGATTACCAGGTCGGGAAGAGTTCTTCCAAGGAATGGAGGATTTGTTTGATCGGGCAGGAATACCGGTCACACTGGTGGATAATGCGGATCGCCTGGTATGGACTAAACTAGCGGTCAATGCAGCCATCAATCCCTTGAGCGCGCTATTGGAGGTTCCCAATGGTTCGTTGATCAAAGAGGGAAAATGGATGAATCTCATGATTGCTGCAGCACAGGAAGTCACCACGATTGCTGCAGCACAGCAGATCGATCTATCGGAGGACGATCTTGCTCAGCGAGTTATCGAGGTATGTCGAGCAACAGCAACTAACCACTCTTCGATGCTACAGGATGTAGAAAAGGGTCGAACAACGGAAGTTGAAGCAATCTGTGGACAAGTTGTCAGTTATGGAAGACGATTGGGCATACCCACCCCAATAAATAAAAAATTATTGGGATGGATTCAAGCCAAGGAATCCGGAAAAATAGTAAATTTAGATTTTTAATAATGGACGTTTTTCAGACAGTTGAAGATTTGCGACAGGCACGCTGGAAAAACCCCATCCAAAGTTGGGGGTTG
>JANQHV010000535.1 GCA_028282505.1 SAR324 cluster bacterium
CAAACTGTATGTCATTCTGTCCTGAAAGTTGACATTTTCAACTTGTAATGTATCTTCTTTGTAGATACTTTTTGTCAGCCTATTTTTTTCACCCTCTTACATGAACCGGAGGTAGCATATGGAAGCAAAAGTCCAAAAATGGGGAAATAGTTTAGCTCTTCGTATTCCTAAAGCATTTGCGCAAGATATGAACATCCATCAAGAAGCTTTAGTCGATCTTTCAATAGAAGCAGGGCGATTGGTAGTGACTCCTATTACAGAACAGGAATATTCACTAGACAACCTTTTGGAGCAAGTGACAGATGGAAATATTCATCAAGAAATAGATTTTGGCAATTCAGTCGGCAAAGAGGTATGGTGATGAGTTTTTATGTGCCAAATCGGGCTGATGTTGTATGGATCAGCATGAGTCCACAGGCAGGGCACGAACAGTCAGGAAGACGACCTGCCCTGGTGTTATCGCCTTCTTCATACAATGGTAAAGTGGGATTGGCTATCTTTTGTCCCATCACCAATCAGATCAAAGGATATCCCTTTGAAGTAATCATTCCCGAAGGATTTGAAGTGAAAGGAGCAATTCTATCTGATCAAATCAAAAGTCTTGATTGGAAAGCAAGAAGTGCTGAATTCAATTGTCAACTGCCAAACGCTGTTGTGGAAAAAGTGTTGAAGTTAGCCAAAACCCTCTTATAGTGCCGTGAATTAGGTTTTGTTTAGCATCCTCTTTGCCCATGAGACAATCTCCCGAAAACTGTCATGCTGAGCGTAGTCGAAGCATCTCAGAGACTGACTACGCTCAGGGTGACATGGCATTCAATGTGCCAAACAAAACCAAAATCTCACTACTATATAAATAGGCTAGACCAAGCAATAGAGCCAATATGAAGAATTGTTTTTGGAACATTCCCTTGACTTTCCATAGTCAGTCTGTTAGTTCTACCACCCAATTAGGTGCTCTCGTTGAGAGTTAAAAGGGAAATCGGTGCAAGTCCGATGCTGCCCCTGTAACTGTAAGTGTCAAAACCATTCCAGAAAGCCACTGAAAGCTGACTTTTGGGAAGGCTGGAACGATAATGGGACACGAGCCAGGAAACCTGCCTGATAATCAACTTCGTTGATCCTTCGGAGGGAAGGTAGAAGTCATATTTCGGATGTCAGCAACCCGAATTCTGCTCGATCTATACCTCAAGTACTTTGAGTATTTCTTGTAAAAAATAACTCGCTGATTTTTCCATTATTTTATCAATATCCATTCAAGCTTTATCACCGATGGGTGAGATCCATGAATGATGAATTCCCTCCCATGGTATCCAACGGTTGATTTGTTTCTTGATATGTCGGACTCAATTTGTGAGAATCCGATATAATGAATCAACTCTATGATTTCAAAGGTACTATGGTATGCAAAAGAATCTTTATGTTGACTGCACTAGCGGTCATTTTGTCTGTTTTTAATCAGGCTTTAGCCCATTTTCAACTGCTCTATACCGAAGAAGTGAACCTGGATAAGCCGACAACCCTGGATATGCGTCTGGTCTTTGGCCATCCTCTGGAAAATGGCCATGTGATGGATATGGGGAATCCGATGGCGTTCTATTATATCCACAAAGGGAAAAAAGTAGATTTACTTGCGACACTTCAACCCATTACCTGGCAGGGAGCTTCTAATAAAGCTGCTGCATTTTCTACCCAAGTCAAAGTCAAACGCAACGGTGATTATATCTTTGTGGTGGTGCCTGCTCCCTATTATGAAAAAAGTGAAGATATTTATATCCAGCAGATCACAAAATCGTTTGTGAACAAAGCAGGCATGCCCACAGGCTGGAATGAACCACTCGGATTGAAAACCGAGATTGTGCCACTGAACAAACCAACCAATATCCTGGCAGGCAGCACTTTTAGTGGCATTGTTCTGTCAGCCGGGAAACCTGTAGCTGGAGCAGAATTGGAAATCGAGTGGATCAATGGAGCCCTTGATTTGAAAAGCAATGGTTTTGGTTCCAATCGAGTGGAGCCGCCCCCTTCTGCCTTGGTTGCAGTGACAGATGTTAATGGTGTCTTTACGTTTGGTATTCCTCGTGCTGGAACCTGGGGGTTTGCCGCTCTTGGTGTGGGACCAGATAAGGAGTATCAGGATAAAGAACTCAGCCAGGATGCTGTCATCTGGATTCATGCATCGGAACTGAAATAAAGGAGACTGACATGCACATTGTCGATGGAGCCCTATCCCTCCCTGTCTTAGCAACAGGAGGTGCTATTGCTTTGGGCAGCACAGCCTTGGGTTTGAAGAAGATCGATCTTGATCACATTCCTCAGGTAGGTTTGTTGAGTGCTGCTTTTTTCCTGGCTTCATTGATCCATGTGCCAATTGGTCCTTCCAGTGTTCATTTGATCTTGAATGGCTTGGTGGGGTTGGTGTTGGGCTGGACTGCGTTTCCTGCCATGCTGGTTGGTTTGTTGCTACAAGCAGTTTTTTTTGGCTTTGGAGGATTGGTGGTTTTGGGAGTCAATTTGGTCAACATTGCTCTGCCAGCTGTGATGGTGCACCACTTGTTGAAATGGCCTCTACCGCATGCAAAAAGTAACAATCAAATGTTTGTCTGGGGGTTTTTGGCAGGAAGTTTAGCGATTGTTTTTACGACAGGCCTCGTCGCTTTATCATTGTTTTTCAGTGGTGAAGAATTTCTGGCTGCGGCGCAACTGGTTTTTTATGCTCATGTTCCTGTGATGATCCTGGAAGGTTTTCTCACAGGAGCAGCGGTTGTCTTAATATCCAGAGTAAAACCAGAAATGTTGCAACTGTCAACTCAGCTGCGTCAGGAAGAGACATCACCTGTCAGTCAATCGCCTCCCTCAAAACAAGCCATACTCAGCCTGTTGTTCATTGTTTGTTTATGGACCGTTGATGCACAAGCCCACAACATCCTCTTTGACCTTTATTTGGAAGGAGACAAAATCGAAGGAGAAGTTGGTTTCAGTAATGGAGATTCGGGTGTGAATGTTCCTGTCACGGTGACCGATAATGCTGGCAACATTTTAGGAACTGCGACAACCGATACGGATGGCGTGTTTATTTTTTCTATTACGAAAAAGATCGATCATCATTTTGAGGCCAATGCTGGCGCAGGACATATTGCCAAAAAAATTGTGAAAGCTGAAGAATTGGATGGTTCTTCCACCTCCGTTGGTTCGACATCTGTTCCTATGACGAATGCCGAAAATATAGGAGTGACTGCCAGTCAGATTCAGGAAATGGTCGAACAGGCAGTCGCCAGACAGGTTAAACCCTTGCGTAAACAACTATTGCAATATGAAAATACAGTTCGTATCCATGACATTCTGGGCGGCCTGGGCTATATTCTGGGTCTGACGTGCCTGGGACTCTGGTTTTCAGAACGTCGTAAAAGGAAAGCAGAATGAGTCACGCCCTTGGCCCCCATCCTGATCAGCATCTCACTCCGCTCCCTGAAACTCCCTGGTTGCAACGGATTGATCCACGAATCCGCATTCTGACATCGGTAGTTTTTGCCTTTCTATTGGTGCTTTCCCAGAAGATGCCGGTCCTGGCCAGCGGAGTGACCATTGGTCTGTTTCTGGTACTGATGACACGCTTGCCTCTAGCAAAGACATTGAAGCGTACATTGGGAGTGGATTTTTTCATTGTGTTTATGTTGGTTTTGCTCCCTTTCACCACTCCTGGCGATTTTTGGTTTGCCATCGGCCCCCTCACTGCAACCTGGGATGGTTTCCTACGTGCCGTAGAAATCAGTCTCAAAGCAGTGGGGGTGGTCCTGACTCTATTGGCTTTGGTGGGAACGCTGGAACCCTCCGAATTTGGACACGCTCTCTATCGCCTGAAAATACCGGAAAAACTAGTCCATATCATGCTGTTCACAGTGCGCTATCTGGATGTGTTGCAGAGAGAATATCACCGCCTGCGTACTGCCATGAAAGCTCCGGCTTTTGTCCCTCGCAGTAATTTCCACACCTGGCAGACGTTTGGTTATCTTTTTGCGATGTTGCTGGTACGAAGTCTGGAACGAGCGGAACGTGTCCATGATGCCATGAAATGCCGAGGGTTTACTGGAAAGTTTCACCTATTGGGAGATATGCGGATCAATGGACAAGATTGGGTCTTCATCGGTTTATCCGGTATGACTCTGGTTGCTCTTGGAGTATGGGAATGGGTGTAAAAGAGTCTTTGTTTTATCTGGAAGATATTCATTATCACTACCGGCCAGGATATCCTGTTCTGGAAGGGTTCCATTTTGAATTAAATCCAAAAGATAAAGTTGCTTTGACAGGCCCCAATGGATCCGGCAAAACCACGCTGTTTCATTTGATGGTGGGTCTCATCACTCCCAATCAGGGAAAAATCTTCGCTTTTGGAAAACAGCGCCATCAAGAGAAAGACTTCCTGGAAGTCCGAGCCAAAACTGGCATTCTGTTTCAGGATTCCGATGATCAATTGTTTTGTCCAACGGTGCGTGAAGACATTGCCTTTGGCCCTCTCAATCTTGGCAAAAGCAAAGAAGAAGCAGATATAATTGTGATGCGTACTTTGGAACAGTTGGGCATGGAAAGTTACGAATATCGTATCACGCACCATCTTTCCGGAGGAGAAAAACGATTGATTGCTTTGGCAACAGTACTGGCCATGGAACCAGAGGTCCTTTTGTTGGATGAACCCACCAATGGCCTTGATCAAGCTGCTGAAAAACGACTACTGGATATTCTCTCTGCACTGCCACAAGCAATGGTTCTCATTTCCCATCACTTTGATTTCCTGGATCGCATCGCAACCCGTCACACGGTCCTTGATAAAAAGGGAATCGATTTATGCTAGTTTATGAATTTGATTTATCCTTGTCATTCTTATCAGTTAATACGATATTATGGTGATAAAAATAAACCAGTTCTCTTTTTTGCAACTTGAAATATCCCCTCCGGGGGGATAGGATAGGATAAGTTATGTTTCATAAAACACACCAGGATATCATCAATCGTTTGAAGCGGGCTGATGGGCATTTGCGTAAGATCATCAATATGATTGAAACCGAGCATGATTGTTTAAAATGCGCTCAACAGTTAAGTGCTGTAGAAAAGGCGGTATCTAAGGCCAAAACGGTTTTAATTCAGGATCATATCGATCATTGTCTGGAACAGACTATTGTAGAAACAACCAGTTCAAAAGAACGAAAACAATTATTTGAAGAGTTCAAAGAGATCACCAAATATCTCTGAAATCTTACGAAAGGAGAAACTGAATGGACGGTTTCAGCGAAACAATTGCCTCTGGGATAGGGAATCCCTGGTTACTGTTGCCAACCGCAGTGATTCTTGGAGCACTGCATGGACTGGAGCCTGGTCATTCAAAAAGTATCATGGCCGCTTTCATCATTGCGGTACGTGGTACAGTATTGCAGGCATGTCTGCTTGGTCTGTGTGCAGCCATTTCGCACGTGATCATTGTGTGGGTGCTTGCTCTCATTGCCTTGACCTGGGGAGAGGCTCTGATTGGAGAGGAATTGGAACATTATCTATTGATGGTTTCGGGGATTATTGTACTCCTGATGGCGTTATGGATGTTACGCAATCTCCTGGGAGTTGGAAGTGGAGACAGTCCTCATGAACATCACCATCATGATGGAACACATCACCATGATCATGACCATCCACATCCACATCGTGAGTCAGTGACAGCAATGGATGCACATGCAGCTGCCCATGCTCGTGATCTTGAGAATCGTTTTCAAGATGGAGCACCAAGTATCTGGCAAATCATCGTGTTTGGTTTGACCGGGGGATTGATGCCGTGTACTGCGGCCATCACCGTCTTGATTGTTTGCTTGCAGCTTGGTAATTTTGGGCTTGGTGTGGCAATGGTTTCTGCGTTTAGTATCGGTTTGGCCCTGGCTTTGATTGGAGTTGGTGTTGTCACCGCCTGGAGTGTCGGGCGTGTTCGGCATCACTTACCATCTTTTGACCGTTGGGCCTCTCGTTTGCCTTATTTGTCTGTGTGCCTGGTGACTGGTATCGGTTTAGCCATGCTGGCCGGTGGCGTTTATGGAGTTCATTAATTATGATAAATACCTCACAAATTGGAAAAGTTTATTTGGTGGGAGCCGGACCCGGTAATCCTGAATTACTGACACTGAAAGCCGTGCGCCTTTTGCAGGAAGCCGAAGTGGTAATATACGACCGTTTGATTGGCAAAGAAATTCTGGAGTTTGCCGATTCCAATGCCGAATTGATTTTTGTGGGCAAGGCTTCTGGACACCATACGTTGCCTCAACCCAAAATCAATACTTTGTTGATTCAAAAAGCCAAAGAAAATAAGCGAGTGGTTCGTTTAAAAGGAGGTGATCCCTTCATTTTTGGCCGAGGTGGAGAAGAAGCCCTGGCATGCCAGGAAGAAGGCATTCCTTTTGAAGTGGTGCCTGGAGTGACAGCTGCCACGGCGGTTGGGGCATACACCGGCATTCCCCTGACTCATCGGGGAACCAGCCATCTGGTGACCTTCATCACTGGCCATTCTGCCAAAGGTAAACTGCCCAATCTGCAATGGGATTTACTGGCAAAATCAACCCACACCCTCGTTTTTTACATGGGCTTGTCCACACTTCCTCTGATTGCCAAAGAATTGATGTTTCATGGCAGTCCTCCCGATACACCAACCGCAGTGGTGCAGGAAGGTTCGCTGCGTGGACAAAAAACGGTGGTTGGTACATTAGCAAACATCACAGAACAGGTTGGGCAACAACAACTCCACCCTCCTGTCCTGATTATTGTGGGTGAAGTTGTCAAATTTCGGGAATGGATGCATTGGTTTGAGGAGCAATCTTCTTATGAGATGCCAGAATCTCCAACATTGATTGCCTGATGTGATCACCTGAAAATTCCCCCACTCATGTAAAGACAGGTTACGCCTTTTCTTTTGCCATCTCTGTAAGGACTCCAACAATTTTTCCAGGAAAGTTGATATGGTATTCTTTTTGATCAATGAATACTGCTTTTCCTCCCTCATACTTTAAAAACTTCCAGATATTCCCTGTTGTGACAGCACCATAGGTGGTATGAATCGATTCCGCATTTTTCTGATTAAATAATTTTGCAGCAATCATTTCTGCAATGCATTGTCCAATTCCATTGGGAATATTCTCATTTTTTGCCTCAACAATCGTAATGATGGCGCTTTTAAAAAAAATTGTTCAGGCGATTTACTGATGATGAAATCAGAGAATCCATTTAAATTTCTCTGCTTATCGATATCTGAGTTAATACCGGAAAAGAGACCATTAAACTTCGCTTTCTAGGTTGATGGTGGATATTTTCAGATTTTAATGATAGAAAACCCAGTAAAGATGACGACAGAAAAATAGAAACGAGTGAAATCTAATTCACACCACTATGGATGGATATATACTACGGGGGTTCACAAATGGCTTACAAACATCTTGTTCATGTTATTCAAATCGACATTGAAAGATCTTTAATGAAAAAACTCATATTGAGTTTCATAACAATATTTATGATTTCTATCTTTGCCGGAACTCTCCAGGCTCAACAGTCCTTGAGAATCAATTCAACCATCCATTCACCTTCAGAAGCCATATTTGTGAAAAATTTAGAGGAAGTGTTCAAAAGACTGGGCATACAAATGATCAGGCAAACGCCTCCAGTTGGGAGAGCATTGCTTAATGTGAATGAAGGCATCGATGATGGTGATGGACCAAGATTAAAATTGATTGAGGGATTATTTCCCAACATGATCCGGGTGCCTGAAAGTTTTGGGAATTTCCATTTTGTTGCCTTTAGCAATAGTGTGACGGTGAAGACTTCCAGTTGGGAAAGCCTAGTCCCCTATCATATTGCCTATATTCATGGATGGAAATTATTTGATGCGCATGTGGTCGGAGCAAAATCAGTAACCAAAGTTAAAAACGCAGAACTTCTCTTCAAACTGTTACAAAAAAAGAGAACAGAGTTAGTGTTGACGAGTCTTGTCTCTGGCTTATCGTATATACAAGAATCAAATTTGCAAGGAATCGAATTGATGGAACCTTCGCTGCTCATCGAACCTAAATTTTTATTTCTTCATAAAAAACATAAAGATCTGGTTCCTCGCATAGCCTCCACTTTGAGAGAAATGAAGAAAGATGGAACGTATCAACTAAATTATGAAGAAATATTGAAACCTTATCCCCAAATAAAGCAGAGAATCGATCAACTCAAATAAATTGTCTTCCATAAAACTTCACAACTTCACCTATTCAAACGCATTTACGGTAGGACGATACCTCTCCTTTTGCAGCTTTCAAGAATAGAATAACTTATGGATGATATACGAGGAAATCGCAGCATTGCGCGTAAACTGGTTATTTATATTGTTATATTCAGTTCATTCGTAACTCTCGTAATGACTTCGATCAATTTATACACAGACTATCACTCAGAGATCATTCGTATTGATCATCAGCTTGAACTGGTAAAAAACAGTAATTTAGAAAGTTTATCAAACAGTCTATGGATAACAGATATGGAGCAAGTTCGGATACAGCTTGAAGGAATACTGCGATACCAGGATATGGAATATGTGGAAATTATTTCTCAAAAAAAAATCATTATTGCTTTGGGGACTATTCAAGAAGCAGACACGATAGAGCGTCATTTCCCGTTGACTTTCAATTATAATAATAAAAAAAACGAGCTGGGAACTTTGCGTCTTGTTGTCAGCCTGGAAGGAGTTTATCAGCGTTTATGGGACAAGTTGTTGGTCATACTAATAACACAAACCATTAAAACGTTTTTTGTCTCTGGTTTCATATTCTTGATTGTCCAATACCTGTTCACAAGGCACTTGAGCCGAATCGCCATATATGCCCAGAGACTGAATGTGAACAATTTAGACACACCACTGCAATTATCTCGAAAAGAAAGCGACACTAAGATTGATGAGTTTGGACAAGTTTCCAAAGCTCTCAACCTGATGCGAACCAATCTAAAAGATTCGTATGAAGAATTACAAAAAGAAATTGTTATCCGTAAACGAGCATTTGATGCTTCCTCCCGGTTTGTCCCTCATCAATTTCTGGACCATCTGAGCAAACAATCCATTCTTGATATTCAAGTTGGCGAATGCATAGAAAAAAATATTTCAGTCCTTTTTTCTGATATTCGTTCTTTTACCAACTTTTCAGAAGATATGACTCCCCAAGAGCTTTTTAACTTTCTCAACTCATACCTCAAACGGATGAATGAAGTCATTCACAGAAATAATGGATTTATTGATAAATTTATTGGGGATGGAATCATGGCTTTGTTTGATCACCCACAAGTCAATGCAAACAATTCTGTCCATTCCGCAATTTCAATGATAGATGCGGTAAACACCTATAACCAAAAGCTTTCAACCCACAATTACGATCCAATTTCTATTGGTATTGGTATTCACACGGGTTCTGTTATGATGGGAACCATAGGCAGTCACGAAAGAATGGATACAACTGTTTTAGGAGATGCGGTTAATTTAGCAGCACGTCTAGAAAGCCTGACCAAGTATTATAATTCTCAAATTATTATTTCATCTGAAACCTATCAGTTGATAGAACATGATGCTTCATTTCTTTGCAGAGAACTGGATTGTATTACCGTTAAAGGAAAAAAAGAACCAACGAATATTATAGAAGTTTACAATTCGGATTCGGAAGAGATTCGGGACAAAAAACGGTGTATCCATCAAAACTATCATGAAGGAAAAATTAATTTTTACACCCAAAAATGGAAACAGGCCCTTGCCCTGTTTGATGAATGTTTAAAAATTTATCCAGGAGACAAAGTTACCAAAATATACATTAGCCGATGTCAGGAATTTATTGAGCAACCTCCATCAAAAAACTGGGATGGAGTATTCAAGATGACCAATAAATGAATTGTTTTCTTATCAAGATTTCGGTTGATACTAGAAAAAGTGGCTAGTTTTTGAACCAAGGCAACCAGCAACTTTTTCTTTTCTATTGGAAGGTTGCTATAAACCATCCCGGCCTCTAATGAAAATTGAGGAACAACCCAATTACTCATTTATTGAAAATCTCTCTGTGTCTCTGCGTCTCTGTGGCAATCCCCACTGTGAGGATTTAGAACTTAGCAGAATACTTGGGGCGATTGGGGTTGCAGATGACCTCTTCTCCAACAGCACCGTATTTATCGGAGGAATTGACCAGGCTTTGGAAATCCTGAATGCAGCCAACGACTTTCTGGGTGGAATCTTTATCCCAGAGGGCCATAGGCAGCCATTTTTGTAAGACATCGAGGGTTCCGGAGAGGGTGGCCTCGTAGTAACTTTCGGAGAGAGGAATTTCAAGGATGCTATGCTCTTTTTGGGACTTGCTGGTCGGGTCTTTGACTTTCACTTTGAGAGGATAGAGGCCCTGGCTATTGAAACCACTGGGGATTTCCTGAAACAGAAAAAGACAGGGTTTGGTTTCAATGGGACCGTTGGGCTTTTTCATAGGGATCAAACCAATGCCCACAAACAATTGTGTGTGGGCTCTGCTTTGTCCGGCAGGCAAAGTGTAGTAGTTATCAACGGGCAGTTTAACAACAATGCCGCATTCACGGAATGATCCGCCACGGGTGAAGGCATGAAAGGTTTCGTGAACCACTCCATATTTGTGGAGGGTTTCGATCAGATCCCAGAGGGTTTCTTTGAATTTTTTTTCAATGCCCAGACAAATGCCACGACGTCGATTGTATCGCTCAATGAAGGGTACACGGTTTTGCCATTTGGGTGTGTGATCCGGGAAGAATGTGAAGTTTTTGGGAAGTACTGCCAGGTGTAAGCCCTGCAATCGTTTTTGGACTTCCTCCGTTTCGTCTTTCGTAGTATACCTGTCTCGGTGAGTGTCCAGTTGCATGGCGGTGTTTTCAATCCATTTCAAGGGACCTGAAATCCGCTTGACTTGCCATTTGAAGATCTGCCGGATCAAATTTTGCCATATCGTGAATTTTTCAGCAATCTCTGCTTGTCCCAGGATGGTCGTCTTACCTTCATTGGATCTGGTTCCTGTTTTGATCACTCTGTTGGCAGATGCTGTCCCGATTTCGGTGAGGCCCTGCATGATGGAAGACAGGGGATCTTGCGTAGCCGAGAGCACTTTAGCTTCTTCAAACTTTTCTTCGAGGACTCTTTTCGCATCAGGGCCGGCAACCAGATAAGAACCTTTGACAATATAGCGCAGCAAATTATCCAGGGTGTCGGGGGTCAACTCATTCAGGTTATCGGCCAGTTGTTGTTTGGTGGTCTCCTGCAAACTTTCTTTTTCGTCCATCAACAATTTGATCAAGCTATAGGGGACTTTGTACTGCTCATTGGACAGGAGAGCACAGGCGATGACCATACCCACATAGAAATTCGGAATGCCCGCCAATTGTTTATCATGAAGCAACTCCAGAACAAAATGCTTGAGATAGATATAGCGTTTGAGCGCATAAACATACAGGAATTCGCTGCTTTGCAGGGTTTTGATGAAATTCAGCAGCACGGCCTTGATCTCATCCTTTTCTCCCTGCCCCAGGACAATCATATTATTGATGACCGTTTCTTTGGGCTCATATTTCAAAATGAGAGAAAGGAGCAATGGATAAGAAATGTATCCTTCTTCATTGTTTTTTTTCTTTTCTTCAGAATAGTACTGGTACCGTGAGGTGATGTACTGACGATTGAGCATTTTGCGCAGCACATTGGATAAAATATCCAAAAACGAGTACAGATTGCCGATGTCAAAATCATAACAAAGCAAAGACTGGCCCGTTTGATCTTGAGGAGGAATCTGTTCTTCTTCTTGATCTTCTGAGCGTAGCGGTTCTCGAAATACACAAGAGTAGGCAATTTGTTTGCGATCCATCTTTTGAACCACATCGTAGGTGTTTTTGAAAACTTTTTTCAAAAACATGTAGGCAATTTCTTTAGTTTGTTCAGGACTCGCCCAATAGATGGATTCCAGTATTTTGGAAAAACCCGATTCTGAAACAAAATTGACGGTAGAGGCATAAGTTCGTTGTTTGTTAGTGATGAATTGGTTTTTGAAATCAACCAGCATGCTTTCATTGAATTCACCTACCAGCTTTAACACATCAGCCTCTCCCGCAGGGGCTTGTCGTATCCTTTCTTTGACGGCTGTCCGTAGATCATTGACAGTGAATAATCGATAATCGTCGATGCACTTCTGCAGCTTCTTGTTTTCTTGGGCAACCCGCTTTTCATTAAAATCCAGTCCATATCGCAGCAGTTTGTATAAGGCGGCAAAGGACCTGTTTTCCAGCACATTTTCATTGATTTGATCTTGGGCAAGGAATGACTGGAATCTTTGTAAAATCTCAGCGACGTCAGCCACTGATCCTTTGGAGGCCCCAGAAAGGATGCTGTCGATGGTCGATGCCACAAACTGTTGCAAGCTGTTGGGCATGGCATGCTTGTTTGACTGTTGGGGTGTTGCCTGGGACACAGTATCTGTGGATTTCATGGGTTGTTTCCAAAGAAGGAAAGAAGATTTTAAACCTGCTTTTATTATACCTGATTTTAGGTAAATAAATATGGGAAAAGTTTCAACACTTTCCCGTATTTTTCTTACTGTGGAGGCGATTGATCATAGTTTTGTTCAAGTGTCAGCATGTAAACCTCCCCTTTCCCCTCCTTGATAAAGAGGGGAAATCGTTTTGCACAACTGGCCAAAAATACGATCAAGCTTTAGAAGTGGTTGGAATTTTCCGCCGGGTCAAATGGTCCATAGAAGTTGGCAAAGCGGGAGTTGTTGTGGTTTGCACCCACTCTTGGGATGGCAATGGATGGGAAATACTTGAATGTAAAAATTTTGGTTGGGTGTTCCACCATACAAACACAATGGAAAGGATAGCAAGTATCCCCACCACAACAGCAATCCACATGATTTTTTTGTTAGATTGGTGTTTCTTTTTTTCGCTTTTTTTCTGTTTGACAGTTCTATTTTGTTGTTCTTGTTGCCATTTTTTATGCTCAGCCTCAAAATCCCTTCTTTCGACTGCTCTCCTTTCTGAAGATCGTCTTTCCAGAGTTCTGCGGTCCTTCATGCGTCGTTCTTGTTTACGTTGGTTAGTATTTTTTCTTTCTGGAGCGTGATCTTGTCGCTCGTTAGTAGCAATAGTATTGATATCTTCCAGAATTTTTCGGGCTGCTTCCTGCACCTCGTGTCTACTTTTTCCTTCCAGACGTTGATAGTTATCTTGCAACATGATCCTCCTGTGTATTGAGCTGTTATCAGTTTTTCTCACTTGATTTGAAGTAAGTATAAAATAAGAATTTCAACTTTTCGTAGAACCTCCCCCACCCCCTCCTTGGCAAGGAGGGGTGCTTGTTTCCTCCCCTTGGCAAAGGGAGGTTAGGAGGGGTTAAAAATACTTTCTTTGATGTCTTGCATTTTTTAGTTAACAGACCATTTCTTTGTAACTTGCTTCAATTTCAGGATGAAAAGGAAATCCAGCACGATCCAGATCTTTTTTGCTCCATCCTCGTTTGAGCAGCTTCAAATAGGCTTTGTTTTCTTCGATTTTTTTCGGTTCGATTTTGTTGGTTTGCTCAATGATGTGATCGGTTCCTCTCATCAGTCCCACAAACTCAGCATTGCCTTTAAAATCCTGACAAGAGAGCTTTGGTTCAGCACACACAATCAATGCCTGTTCAATCACATTCTCCAGTTGTCGTATGTTTCCCCGCCAGGACATCTTTCTGAGTATCCTCAGTACATCTGGAGCAATGGAAGTGACCGTAGTTTGTTGAGCTTTGATAGTGATAAAATGCTGAACCAGCTCTTCAATGTCAGATGTTCGTTCTCGCAAAGGAGGAACGCAAATAGGGAATACGTTCAACTGATAAAACAAATCTTCACGAAAACTGCCTTCATTGATTTTCTTAAGTAAATCCTGGTTGGTGATGCCAATAATGCGAACATCAACAGGAATGGCCTGAGAACTGCTGACCGGATAGATTTTGTGTTCCCGCAACACTTTGGCCAGCTTGGCTTGCAGTCCCAGAGGCAGGCTTCCTATTTCATCCAACAACAGGGTTCCCCCATGGGCCATTTTAAAAAAACCGTCACGGTGGTGATCAGTTGAATAATCTCTGGGTTGTTCCTGTCCAAATAGTTCACTTTCCAACAAATCATGGGGAATGGCGTCACAATTAACCGTCACAAAGGGAGCATGAGCCCGGTTGCTGATTTTGTATATTTCTCTGGCAACCAGCTCTTTTCCCGTTCCAGATTCCCCTGTGATCAAAACAGTTGTATTGAGAGGAGCTACCTTTTCAATGGTTTCCCGCAATTTTTTGATAACCCATGAATTGCCCACCAATTCTTTTTGTACTTCAACTGAGTGATTCCTCAAGGCACTGCTCAACTTGTATTCGTTCGTCAATGCCTTCCGAGTGGCCAGTATGTTTTGGGCACGTAAAACCGTTTCCTGGAGTTGTGGTGATCCTGCCAGGGCGTCTTTGGCCACGTTCCGTTTACAAAGAAAATCATCAAACTGGCTGTCTCGCAGTGCTTTAACTACCGTTCCCATTTGTGTATCAGAGGTGAGCATGATGGTGACCAGCGAAGGAACACGCGCTTTGAGTTTCAAACCTGTTTCGCACCCATCCATTCCTTCCATATTCATATCAATGAAGGCGACGTCATACAAAAAGAGATCTTCATCAGGAAGAGCCAGTGCTGCATATCCGCTGTTGAAATAAGAAACTTCATGCTCCAGAGCCTTGATGATTTTGGTAAAGGCATTTCCCATTTTTACTTGATCATCAATCAAAAGTACTTTCATTGTTTGCTATGCCCCCTTCTTGATTTCATTTTTTCGGCATCAGTGGGTTTGCCGAATTTCTAAAACGTTGACTTCCACTGTTTCCAATTCTTTTTCAAAAGATCGATACCCCTGTGAAAAAGATTGTTGCATGGCTTGATAGAAAGAGCCTAAATGGGCATTTCGCATGACTGACTGTCCGGGAACCATCCGGTCAATGATCAGTTTACGATATTTTTCCATCTGAGAGCCCGATTGCACATCTCCCAGCATTTCCGTTTGCCAGCTATGGCGAACATGAGCAACGACCTCTAAAAAAACCGTGTATGTCTGTTTTTGCAATTTTGGATTCAGGATGACGGTGTAATTCATCATGGCCTGCTCTCTTTCATAATTAGCAGCAACGGTGTCCATTTCTTTGGGAATCAAAGGTTTGATCTGTATATCAAATGGGTATTCCTGCAACCCTTCCTGTGTTGTCTCGACGACGGGCGTTGTTATTAGTGCAACATAGTTCAGCGGCACCTGTTTTTTTTGATGTAAAGATTGCAAATGTTTTTTGACAATCCATTTGAGCGAATTATTTTTGGAGAAGCGCAGAAATTGTTCATAATTAATTCGTGCCTGTAATAATAAACCTCTTTCTTCATAGTTCTGTCCTAAATAATAAAATGCAGGAGCATATCGTGGATAAATGGCCAATACTTGATTGAGCATGCCAAAGCTATCGTCCGTCCGGTTCATCTTTTTATAAAGAATGGCCAAGTTGGTATAACTTTCCGGCTGATTGACATCCATTGCAATGCTCTGTAAAAAAACATCTTCGGCTTTTTGCCAATTCTTTTTTGTCATATACACCAGCCCTTTATTATTGAGAGCCTTCGTATATTTTGGATTTCTCAGTAAACTTTCTTCATAATAAATCAATGCTCTGTTCAGTTGTCCGAGCTGCTGATGGATCATTCCCAGATTATTGTAAATCGTTTCATCGTCTGGAGTGATAGTCAGGACTTGTTTATAAACTTCAAGGGCTTCTTCCAGCTTGCCTTGTTGTTGATAATAAAAGCCTTTGGTAAATAATTCAACAGCAAGAGTTGGCCGATTGGTTTTGAAATCCATAGCCGTCTCCTGAGTAGCTGCTTCAACATGAAGGGCTTTTGTCAAAATGAATCCTATGGACACAACGGTTGCAAACATCCAAAGATAACGAATCAATTTGATTAATAATGTCTGATTATTTGCTTTCATGATTGCCTCAAATCAATCTCAGAGAGGCAGCACCAGGAGTGTTTGCTCGGTGTGCTCTCTGAAATTGCTCTCATCTGTATCTGGTTACAGAAATTTATTAGTTTTGTAATATAATGGGTATTGCGATGTCATCACCGACTGCACTGGTTCCAGCAATATCGGTATCCAGAGTTTCATCAGCACCAGCAGAAACGGCAACCGATGGGATGGCAGTGGTATATGAATTCACTATCAATGCAACAGGCTGTCCCCATGGATCTGTCATGTCGAGTTCTCGTACATAAGGACCTTTCCAACTTCCTACGGTATAAAGCCCATTGCATGCTGTGCTGGCATCTGCATCAGCGATTCCACCAGCAGTTTGAGAATTATGGAAATGGCTGTCCAGATCTTCCACATCATCCCCATTCAGTGTTCCTCCTGCGCCAACCCAAGTGGCCTGATTGCTGCTGAGCAATGCTTTTCCTGTTGGTGCTTCTGCTACAGAAGATGCTGAATTACAATCCTGAGTTCCTGGATTTTCCAGGTTGTCACCCAAAAACGTGATAGCAGCATTTCGTACATCTTCCAATTCACTGGCAATTCTTGTATTGCGGGACTTGTCAATAGACGCTCTGATCAGAGGTACTGCTGCCGCTGACATGATGCCAATGATAGCAATCGCAATGATGATTTCTACTAAACTGAATCCTCCATATTTTCTCAGTTGTTTGCGTGTTAATTTCATTTGAACCTCTTAATGATTGATTGTTGAATAACCTCTTTTTTTGAACCTCTTACTGACTTTTCATCATTCTTCTCATTGTTCGAATTTCAAAATCAGTTATTCCCCTGCTACAAATAACATGCCACAACATTAAAAATTTTTTCCCTCACCTTAATCCTCTTATACTTTCCCCGTGAGTATTAAAAATGGTGTGTCATTCCCAATGAATATAAGGAATCTTTAATGATTTCAATATATTAAAAATATCTATCGAGCTTGTTCATATTCTCGACCAGTTCTGTAAAAACGATTTTCCCTCCTTGGCAAGAGGGAGGAGCCGGTCTTCGGCTAGGGGAGGTTGTAGATTGTAGCACCAACCCCTCCCGACCTCCCCTTGCCAAGGCATAGGTGTCAGGTTAAGCCTGTTCCCCCTTTGACAAAGGGGGTTAGGGCGGCCCGCGTAGGGGGATTTACAGGAACGGATTTTCAACCAAATCCCCGCACGCGGATCGCCCCGGCCCCCTTTGCTAAAGGAGGAGGACAAGCATCAATTTTTCTTAACCTGACACCTATGCCTTGC
>JANQHV010000544.1 GCA_028282505.1 SAR324 cluster bacterium
GGCGTCTGTTTTGAGAAAATTTTCGTTAAATAGGCTCGCTATTCGCCTCAAATTTTCTCAAAAATCCGCTCAACGAGATCGATTTTTCGCCACAAACCACCTTTTCCAAACAGGTTCTAAATTTTCTCAAAAATCCGCTCAATGGGATCGATTTTTCGTAACGAACCATCTTTTCCAAACAGGTTTTCAGTACAGCTAATCAGAAATAAGTGTGCAAATTCTTGTTGTGACAGCCCCACTCTTAATCCTAATCTTAAATCTTTTGGAATCAGGGATTAAGATTAAGAAAAAGATTAAGAATTTTTGTACGTTATGGTGACTCAGTCTGGATCGGGATAAGGGGATTCGGAGTAAAGGACATCTCCAGAAATATGAGTATGCAGTTCTCCGGTCACATCGCGTATTAGTAAATAACCCGAGGAGGTCAGGCCCTCCACAACCCCTGTTGCCCAATCTTGATGAGTTTCATATTTGACAGAGGCACCTACGGCATTGGAATGAGAGAGCCATTCTTCCATGAGCTCCGCTTTGCGATGCGCCAGCAGTTCATCTAACACTTCATTCAAATGCATCAATACATTTTGAAAAATGGTTTCCAGGACAATTCGTTTTGCAGATTCTTCCTCAAGGGTGGTTACAATATTTTGTAACTCTTTGGGGTAATCAGTCACAGACCCTTTACCATTGATACCAATTCCAATGACCAGAACCGGGTTTTTTATTTCAGGTACGGTTGCAACTTCTACTAAAATTCCACAGATTTTCCGTTGACCAACCAGTACATCATTGGGCCATTTGAGTCTTGGTGAGATGCGGGTATAGGGAGACAACGTACGAAACACGGCAATACCGGCCAGTAGCGAATAAATGCCCAAATCTTCCAGAGGTGGGGTGGAGTGGACTACAACAGAAAAAGTTATGTTTTTTCCAGGCAAAGCAACAAATTCGCGATCTAAACGCCCTCGTCCTCCTGTTTGTGTATGTGCTGTGACAACGGTACCATGTTGTTTTAAGTATTCTTTGTTCTGTAATACAAAGGAGTTCGTAGACTCGATTTCATCTAAACGAATGATCTGATGTCCAATTTTATTTGAAGAAGTGAGCATGGCAAAATCCATAAAAAATTCAACGTAATATAAAATCTTTGATCACCGCCTTACCAGAGTCTGCCCCAGTCGCATTGCGGGGAATAAAGACAATAGCCCGTATTTCTGACTGAATATTATCAACTTCTGCTACCAGACGGATCTCATACCACTGGCTATAGTATATAAACATACCCTCATGGTTGTCCCCAATATCCTCAACTACCTTTAAAGCGTTTATTAAAGAGCGTTTGTCATGAATGATTCTCTCTTCATTTTCATTATACAAAATGGCAGCATCTGCAACTTCTTCAGCATGTTCGAAATACTTTTGTAGATTGGGACTGTTGTCGGGAGGACCTCCTAACTCACTATAATATTCTGAACTTTGCTCAAAACGCCTTAAAAAAGAGACAATTTCGTCTTTGTTGGCTAGATTTATATTCAAGCGTGCTTCAAATTCTTGGGTAGTATCAGACTGCACCCCTACATTAAATATAGTAAAGCGTCGTTCCCACTCTTCATAAGGAACTCCACTTTCTGCAATTCCTGCAATCAAACGAATCTCGCTCAAACGGTCCAAACCTCGATTTTTTATTTCCAATTCAGTGTCCACCTCAAATTCAGTATAGGCTTCAGCCTCCGCCCCTGTCACACCGACTGCGTTGGAATAAGGCTCTCCACCTTCCCTGGTATCTAGCCAATCAAAGATAGCAGCATACAGTTGACTGGCTTCAGCCAGCTCCAAGAAGCGAAATTCTGTTGGTGCATTGTTAGTTTGTTCTCCTTCTTGCTCAATTTCAATGGGAATTTGAGAAATCTCATTCACAAATTGATTAAAATGGATTCGATCTTGGGCAGTATCAGCACCAATACCAGTTTTTTTTTGAATACGATTGAGATTGAACAAATGATCAATGGGACGTATGTAGGGTGTATAAACAGTCGCATCCTCAAAATCGGGAATCGTTCCTGCCGGAAGGGGAAGGAGCTGCTTGGGAGGGTTGAGAAAGGATATTTCCTGAACCTCTTCTGTCAGGCTTCCGGTAATTTGATAGATTTCTTTGAGGTAGTTAAAAAAATCGGTCTCATTGAGGGCCAATCCGACCAGCATGGCCTTGAACATGGATTTGACAACGGTTTGTGAGACAAAGGAAGATTTGAAATTTTCGATAGCACGAATCTCTAGTGTCGTTTCAAAAAAGAACTCTGTCATAAAAACGGTGACCAGCGATAAAATCACCAGTGTCAGCAGTAAAGCTATGCCAGAATGTCGGATTTCTTTCTTGAGAGGACGCATAATTAAAATAAGGAATATAGGATAGACGGGTCAATAGAAATTCGTTATTGCTCTACGATTTGATACACTTCTACTCTTGATAAAAAGTCATGAAGGCCCCTATTTTTTGGAGAAAACAGCAGGAATAAAAATAGCCACCCACCAGTCATCCAGATGAACCAAACTCCTATTTCTCGGACAAGATTAGAGAAGAGACCAGGAATTTTTTCTTCATCAACCCTGCTTTGCTGGAGCACCACGATCTGACACAGTTTTTTTCCAGGTGTTTGTCCACTCAAGGTCTGGAAAATGACAAAGTAGCCCAGAAATAAAGTAATCCCAATCCACACAGAGTAGGTCACTTGGGAGAGATTGGTAATCCCATAGCCGAACCATTCCAGTCCTTCTATGAATGATCCTTGTGTCCCCCAGTCGATCAGACATGCCATAATTCCAATGATGGTGTAGTCGAGCGACCTGGCCAACAGTCGTGCACCCAACGAAGCATATTCTCCTTTATGGATGGTCTGTGCTTGAGTTGGTGTTGGCAAAAGAGATAAACCACAAATTGGGCAAAATGAGGTGGCCTTGTGGAGAAGAATCTTATTTTGGCAATGCGGGCAGGTGTTTTTTTTCATGAGGAAGACACTCTACGAATATTTGCACCAAGCTGGTTCAAACGTGCGTCAATTTGTTCATACCCACGATCGATTTGCTGAATATTTTGAATAACACTGGTGCCTCTGGCACCCAACGCTGCAATGAGCAATGACATCCCTGCACGAATATCAGGAGAAACCAGGGTTGTCCCAATCAAAGGAGCAGGACCGGTAATCACAGCACGGTGAGGATCACAAAGGATAATTTTTGCTCCCATGCTGATCAATTTATCGACCCAGAATAAACGGCTTTCAAACATTTTTTCAAAAACCAACAGGGTGCCTTCACACTGAGTGGCCACCACGGTCATGATGCTGACCAAATCAGCAGGAAATCCAGGCCAGGGGGCATCATCGATTTTAGGAACTCCCTGAAATGGTTCTGAAGTAATTTGCATTTTTTGCTCTTTTTTGATCAAGAGATCCTCTCCCTCGATCAATGTGTTGACTCCAAGCTTCTCAAACATCATCCGGATCATACGCAAATGAGAAATCCCTGCTTTTTGAATCAACAGTTCACTCCTGGTAACCGCAGCTAACCCAATGAATGATCCCACTTCAATGTGATCCGGTTGAATCGTATACTCACAGCCATGCAGTGAAGAAACGCCTTCTATGACAAGAATATTGCTCCCAATGCCACTGATTTTTGCTCCCATTGCATTCAAAAAATGACACAGTCCCTGCACATGAGGCTCACTGGCGGCATTGTGGATAATTGTACAACCTTCAGCCATCACAGCGGCCATGATAGTATTTTCAGTAGCCATCACACTGGCTTCATCCAAATAGATATCGGCCCCTTTCAGACCATTGGTGTGCATGAAATAGTTTCCCTCAGGGCTCAATTCGATCTGGGCCCCAAGGTGTTGCAATGCCTGTAAATGTGTCCGTACAGGACGAACTCCAATCTTATCACCTCCGGGAGCAGGCAGGTGGACAGACCCATAGCGGGCGAGCATGGGTCCTGCCAATAGAAATGATCCTCGAATCAAGGACGCTTTCTGAAAAGAAGGCATATCGGTTGAGATAAACTGCGCCTGCAAGCGAAGCGTATGTGTTGCCAGTTTGATGATTTCGACGCCAATACTGGTTAATAGCTCCTGCATGTTTTGAATGTCAAGGATCTCAGGGACATTTTGGAGGACAATCGACTCTTGTGTTAAAATCACAGCAGCTAGTGCAGGCAATGCCTCGTTTTTATTGCCCGATGGTAAAATTGTACCAGAAAGAGGAGTGCCACCTTCTACAATAAATTGATCCACGTGTACTATACTGAAAAATGGGTGCTTGAATTGAAGAGGGAATGAGAGATTCCCAATTTGATGTACTATAGGTAATATTCTGGACGCCGATGCTCCATCACAGGCATTCTTTCTCGAATGCGTGCCAGATAGTCCAGATCAATAGTTCCTGAAATAATACCAGGGTATTCTGATGCACAGGCCACCACTGTGCCCCACGGATCAATCAAAACTGTGTGTCCATAAGAATATCGGTCTCCATAGTGCCATCCCCATTGTGCGGGGGCGGCAATGTATACTTGATTTTCAATGGCTCTTGCCTGCAACAGAGGAAGCCAGTGGTGTTTTCCTGTCTGTAGAAAAAAAGCAGCAGGAACAAAAATGATTTCGGCACCTTTAGCTCGTAAGTTTTGAAATAACCCAGGAAATCTTAAATCATAGCAAATGCTCAAACCAATTTTTCCAAGCTCATGGTCTACCACGACGATTTCAGTACCTGGCCTGATGTTTTTGGATTCTACATTTTTTAATGAGGGAGAGTCAATATCACATAGGTGGATTTTTCGATACACCCCCTGAATCTCTCCCTGACTGTCAATGAGTATGGAAGTATTGTATAAATGGTGGTTGGAATTAGGAACCGGCTCATAGATACTGCCCATGAGAATGGAAATGTGGTGGTCTTTCGCATATTCCTGAAATGTTTGTACAATAATACCATCCAGGTGTTGAGCAATTTTCAATTTTTCTTCTTTTTTTTCTCCGAGATGGAGGAACATTTCTGGAAAGGCCACCAATCTCAAACCCTCATTGCTGGCCTGACGAATTTGAGCATGGGCAAATTCCAGATTCTTTTGATAATCACCGGTTGAATTCGTTTGAACCAGACCAAGACGTATCATGATATTTGTTCTCCTTGAAAATGAGAGGAACCAATGTGGTGGCGTAAACGGCTTAGATTGTCAGAAGAAGCGGTCAAGGTCAAATGAATGCCATCATCCATATAGTTAATGTTATCCACACGGCTCCATTCATAAATATGAGCCAGGTTGTAGGAGTGTTGATAATCCAGACAAATTTTGACAGTCTCCATTTTTTGGTCAAAAAAGTGAATGATTTGTTCTCTTAATTTTGTAACAGCCTCACTTTGGGCAGAAATAAACAATGCGTCTGGATATTGTTTCTTCATGATGAACAATTGGGTCTGGTTTTCAATTCGATCAATTTTATTAAAAACCATAATGCGTGGGATGCAATTGGCACCCAATTCATCGAGCACTTGCAGGGCTGTGTCAATGTGCTCTTCATAGTCAAGGGCACTAATATCGACAACATGAAATAATAAATCAGCATCGCGGACTACTTCCAATGTGGAACGAAACGACGCAACCAGCTCATGAGGCAAGTTTTTGATAAAGCCCACTGTATCAGAAAGCAATATCTGAGGACGATTTTTTTCATCAAGCAGGCGGGTCGTTGAATCGAGGGTGGCAAAGAGCTTATCTTCTACCAATAGCGATGATTCCGTCAAAGCATTCATCACCGTAGACTTCCCCGCATTGGTGTATCCAATCAAACTCACTTTCAAGCAATCATCACGACGTTTTTTCTGGATTTCTCGCTCAGTCTCCACCTGCTTGATTGTCCCTTTCAAATGAGCAATCCGTGAACGGATCTCTCTGCGATCTGTTTCAATCTGTTTTTCTCCCATACCACGAGACGTACCAATTCCACCCCGTTCCCGGTCCAGGTGAGCCCACATGCCTACCAATCGAGGTAACATGTATTGCAAGCGCGCAAGTTCGATTTGTTTCTTGGCCTCGTGTGTCTTAGCATTTTTTCCAAAAATTTCTAATATCAACTGAGTTCGATCCCAGACCATGCACTTGAGCGAATCTTCCAGATTCTTTCCCTGTTTGGGGGTGAGGGTGCCATCCACAATGACCAAATTAATATCAAAATGATGAATGACCTCCTTGATAGCGGACAGTTTTCCTTTTCCGACAAAGGTTGCTGGATGTATTTGAGGACGGGCTTGAATAATCTGGTCTTTCACTTGGCAGCCAACCGTAGTTGCAAGAGAAGCCAGCTCTTCTAAAGCGTGAAGTGCTTCTGATTCTGTTTGTGAAGGAAGCTGGACTTTGAGGAGCAGTGCATTGCCCAATTCAATCACCTGTTGATTACTTATCATGTACTTTTTTCTCCGTCATTCATTTCCTTTCTTTTATGGATGTAGGAAGGTGATGGAAATAACTTATCTAAATTTGTGCAGAATTTTTTACTCATCAAGCGATCCGTCGATACGGCGATGAAGCATTTGCATAGCTGATCTACGTGGGCGCTTTATCAAGCGGATGGCGCCCCCTTGAGGAGTGAAAAAAGGCAGGGCCGGTACGCTGATGCAGGCCATCTGCCAACAAACAGGAAAGTTACTTTTGGAGCATTCGTCATGCAGCAGATGCAGCATCATCGTCATCATCCTCATCGTCATCATCCTCATCGTCATCATCCTCGTTCTCCAAAATTAAGAGAGTACTGATACTGTATAGGGACTTGATCAATGCGCCTCTTCCTTTTTCATCCATTTTTGCTTCATAGTTACTGTCCGACTCCATGACCTTAGTAACAGCCTTTTCTGCGCTTTTTACTGAAGACACTGCTTTTTCAACATGATTGACTTTGACGTTTGCAGAAACATTGATATGAGGATAAATTTCCATGATCATTCTTTTGAGCAGCAATGCCTTATCTAAATAATAACTCACAATTACTTTTTTGAACAGACTACTTTTTTTCAATTGAGACTCAACGGTATTGAATCGTTGCAGCAATTGTGTGCAGGCCTGGGACATCTGTGTGCGATCTCCATGCAAGGCCGCTTTGGGATTATTACTGGTGGTAAACTTCAGCTTGGCTTCATAGAGATCCTTCTGCATGAAAAGTTTGTTGGCATCCATCATGATTTTTGCATAAATGGTTGGCCAAATCTGACCGTACTTGACCACAATTTCTTCCAGCAGCTTATCAAAACGAGGATGGAGGATTGTCATACAACTGGCTTTGGAAACGCCCATACAAATATCTGAAATGTATTGTTCGACATTTTCCTCAATATCATTGTGAGGTGTCTTTTCGATTTCTTTGTAGGTTTCCCTTGGCAATGAAATTTCCTGCTCCACCGAAACTTTAGGCTTTTTGGGGTTTGGGATATTTTTTTCCAGTCCTTTGAAGCGATAGGCCTGAATTTTGAGTTCATTGACTCGCTTGATCATTTCTTCCAACCTCGCAGCTGCTGCTTTTTTTTCTTCCATCAAGGTATTGTTGATCTTCTCCATTTCATTGCGGTGGAGTTTTGTGAAATCTTTGCCTCCTTTTGCTTCACGAATCAAAGCTTCTCTTCTGGATTCGAGCTTGAATTGTATAGCTTCGCTTTCTTTTTGAACCGCACGATCTCCATAATCTGCCACCTGATCGACCTTAGCCCGCAAAGAGCGAATGAACTCTCGGTATGTGAACATGGCCTGGTAATCAAAGTTGTCGTTGATGTGCCCATAAGCCATGGGCAAAGCAGCCTCCAAAAACAAGAGATAGTTATTGGTCAGGACTTTCACTCGGGAATCAGCCAGTGAGTGCTTCATTTTTTCACGAACCTGGTTCAACTCCTTATGCTTGCCGGCACTTTCGTATTTATCCATCAAATCTCTGGCTTTGCCCGACATGGCTTGAACTTTTTCATTCACTCTGATTTTTAAGGCCAGAAAATAATTCAATGTCAAGTAACGCTGCACCCAATCAGAAGGGTTGTGATAAATTTCCTGGATTTTGCTGATAATGGCATGGTTTTGGGAGAGTTTATAAAAAATAAACCCATTGATGATGGTGCGGATACTGATTCCAAATTTCTTTTTCAAAAATTTACTTTCAAACGCCTCTTGTTTGTATTTTCTTTGTAATTTACGAGCGACTTTCGAACCTCTAAACAGACTGACCACACTTTTCTTTTCAAAGTAATCCACACATTCATTGATGGTATCTGCAAAAGGACCTTCCTGGTCTGGAAAAATATCTGGAGATGACACCAAATCCATGAGAGCACCTGTACTGTTGGGATCATCGATGTTTTTTTTAAGCTTCTGAATGATTTGAAAACTGTTCGATTCGTCGGACGATTCTCCGCTTTCGACAACCTCATCATTCATTTCTTCAGGTGATTCGCTCATTTTTACACGTGCCCATTGAAGGTTGTTACAGAATGGTCCAAGTTAATTGTCTCAAAATAAACTTGCAACAAGTTTTCGTCAAGATGATTTGATTGACCTCCCTTATTATATAGCAAAACATAGACCAAGCTACAAAAAGAATTTGCTTCTATAGTTTTCCAGCAGGTAAAATGGTCTGCTTGACAAAATGAAGAAAACGTTCTTGATGAACATCCAGAGTATATTGTTGATGTAATAAGGCGGTAGCATGTTCTACAATAGAGTTGCGAACTTCAATGGACTGTAAGCGCATTAAATGCTGTGCAAATGTTTCCGGATCATCAGCAATCAGAAAATGCTTCTCGGCTTCTCCTTGAATGCCTTCTACCCCCAAAGAAGTGGCCACCAGTGGTATTTGATGCCACATGGCCTCCAGGATTTTCAAACGGGTTCCACTCCCATAGCGGAGAGGCACCACAGCCACATTGGCATCCCTTAGTGCATCGGAAATAGAATCCACTTCTCCTGTAGCAGCAACATTGGGAATGGAACTCATGGGATTCATCTGATCCAGGATTTCTTTAGATCCACGACCAATCAATAATAATTCAAACTGCTCAAACAAACGGAAGGGATGCCAGATTTTTCTGAGAAACCATTCCAAACCATCTTGATTTTGAAATACTGTGAAATTGGCAGTCATGGCGATTTTTCGGGCATTGGTGGAATTTTTTTCTTTTGTGAAGTCAGGATAGAGTGCGGAGTAGATGAAATTAGGAATTTGAATCATTCTTTGAGGATCGATCCATTGGGCATAATAATCTTGATCCTGTTCGGAGACTACCATGAAGCCGTTTGCCTGTGGAAAATAGATTCGTTCATGTAGGTGCTGAAGCTGATAGAGTACCCATTTTTCCAGGGCCTTTTTGCCTGCATAATGCAGAACTTCTTGCTTGGTCAACTGAGCTTCGGCATTATGGGTCCCATAAATGACAGGAATGCCGCGTTTTTGAAAAAAACGAATGTACTTTCCATAAAACTGGTAGTCGATGATGGCAACATCAATGGGCGACTTATCTAGAATTTGCTCAATATGTCGAACCAGTGCTGGGTTTTCCAGATAATAACGCACCACGGGCTTCATGTGTGTTAAAAAATCAAAAGGATGGAACTGAACATTGGGCCCCGTTTCTGTTCCAGGCAGTTGTTCAGAGGTTTCATTGCCCACAATCGCCTGGACCGAACCAAGGTTGGACAATAATTGAATCAATCCGGCGGCACGTATCTTTTCTCCACCCCAGATTGGATAAGGAGAAATATGACTCATGTATAAAAAACGAAAAGCAGGAGTCATTTGTTGTTTCCTTCCATTGACAAATACAGATCTATGTTTATGATAGTAATATGATTAAGCTTGAATGGATGCCCCATCGTCATCGTAGTGCAGTATTTTGTTGAGACCCAGAGTGCCTATGAAAATCACTTCGGTTGGAACAGCATTTCCTAAACATGCATACACTCAGCGACAATTGACAGAAGCCCTGCTCCATGTGTGGGAAAAGAAATATTTCAATGTGGAGCGTCTGCGCCTGCTGCACCAAAATCTCCTGGTGGGGACACGTCGCTTTTGCATCCCTTTAGAAGAAATTGCTGAACTGAAAGGGCTTGAATCTCGTACCAGTCATTATATCACACATGCGGTTAATTTAGGAGAGGAAGCTGTTTTTAATGCATTGAAACGAGTCGGACTATGGCCCGATCAAGTGGATCATCTGTTTTTCACGTCAGTCACCGGAATTGCCACTCCCAGTATTGATGCACGGTTGGTGAATCGGTTGAAAATGAAAAGCAACATCCGGCGGACTCCTATTTTTGGTCTTGGCTGCCTGGGAGGTGCGGCTGGCATTGCCAGGGCCATGGATTATGTGAAGGCGTATCCCGACCATATTGCTGTTTTGCTGTCAGTCGAGTTGTGCTCCCTGACGATACAAAAAAATGACCTGACCATTCCCAACATTGTTGGAACCGGTTTATTTGGTGATGGAGCAGCAGCAGTCGTGGTTGTTGGTGCCAATGTCCAACTGGAGGGGCCACAAGCGATTGCCACCCATTCGGCTTTTTATCCCGATACTGAGCGAATCATGGGATGGGATATTGTCGATGAAGGGTTTAAAATTATTCTCAGTCCAAATGTCCCCAAAGTAGTAAAAGATCATGCCAAAACAGACGTTCATGCTTTTCTTGAGGCAGCGGGTTTATCACTGGAGCAAATTTCACATTATATCTGCCATCCTGGCGGACCGAAAGTCTTAGAAGCCTTGCAGGACACCTTGGGAGTTTCTGCAGAAAAATTGAAACTGAGCTGGCAAACCTTGAAAGAAATGGGAAACCTTTCTTCCACTTCGGTCCTGTTGGTGCTCAAAGAAACCATGGAGCGTTTCCAACCAAAATCAGGAGAATATGGTTTGCTGATGGCCATGGGGCCTGGATTCTGTTCAGAATGGGTGTTATTGCAATGGTAATGTTTTGTATCTTTATTCCAGGTCTCTATAGATTTGATCAGCATGGGCTTTTTAGTCCCGAAGGGACAATAGAACATAGCCCAGTCATTCATGACTGGGACTAAATTTTCATCATTTTCTAGTCCCTGAGGGACGACACTCCTAAACAGCACCTCTCATTGTTTCCCAGTCGAAAGGCCGAACCGCATGAGTGGTTGGACTATTTCCTATCACCCCTTCAGTTCAACATTTGTGCTCTTGTTGGTAACGAGTGACTGTGGGCTTTGGATGAGTTTTTCCTGTTTTGGCATTTGCCTATACACTAATAAAAGTGTAAGATAATCTCAAGCGTTTGAATTTAGGAAGTATTTTCCACTAGTAAATTTGTGATTGAAAAACAACTCTTGATAGCGTAAGAAAAAAATAGTTCTTTATCAAAGGTGAAAAAGTGACATCTCAAAAAAGTACGAAACTAATTTTTGTGAGTCATTCTGGGGAGGACACATGGGTTGCACGTCAAATAGCACGGGAAATAGAGAAGTGTGGGGCAACTCCATTCCTTGATAAAGCTGATATTGACGTGGGAGCCGAGTTTGAAGAAGATATTAGAAACTTTTTAGATCAAGCCCATGAATTGTTAGTATTATTCACCCCTTGGTCATTAGAAAGACCGTATGTGTGGGCGGAAATTGGAGCAGCATGGATACGGCGTATTCCAATAATTGTAGTACTGCATGGATTATCTCAGAATGATTTTCAATCCCAACCAAATGCTCCTGTATTTTTGAAAAAAAGAAATATAATAAACCTTAACGACATTGATGACTATTTCCAACAACTTACCAACCGAGTGAAGACAGAGATTTAATTATGGATAGTTCAAAGGATAAAATTTTTCTTTCTTATTCTCATGCTGATCGAGACTGGGTGGATCAGTTTGTACATTCGTTGACAAATCGTCAAATAGATGTTTGGTATGATATGCAAGACATCAAAGCTGGAGATCGTTGGGAAGAACTCATTCAGGAGGCTCTCCGCAAAAGCTCAATTCTTGTAGCAATCCTTAGTAAAAGTAGTGTAGACCGCCCTTGGATGTTTTTTGAACTGGGTGCCGCTGTTGCTGATGGAAAACGAGTCATTCCTGTACTCATAGGAGACTTAAATATAAGAGATTTGCCATCCCTTTTAACAAAATTTCAAGCTGTCACAACAGAAGATCCAAATAAAGCCGGGGAAATCGTAGCGGAAGCTGTGCATAAGACCTCTGGACAATGACTGCTGCATGGGAACGATTGACTGACTTGGCAATGTCTATTAAAAAATCAGCAGCAAATCTTCTATCATATCGAATTGTTCTTGGAATCATCGCGCCCATTCATCCCCAGTTCTTCGAACAATTCTGTTTCACTAATAGAGCCCGATGTCTGCCCATTGAAGAATCGTTCTGCTCTTTGAATAGCTTAAAGGTCCAGAGGTGCTGTTGAGCGCGAGTTGAAACGTGAATTCTGTTCCATGTGGGTGCTTAGAACACCTCTAAGCCAATCATTGTGAAATCATCCTCAAACCCCCATTCCCCGGCATAATCCAGGCCAAATTGGTAAACCGCTTCGATCAAATCCTGAATGGGAGTATGCATGTGTTCCAGCAAGAACTTTTGGAACCCCGTACCTCGCAATAATGCTTCTTTTTCATTGCGGACTTCCAAAATGGCATCGGTATAAAACACGACCTTATCTCCTGGATACAACTGAACTTGTTTTTCCGCACTTCCTGCACTGGGAAAGATGCCGATTAACATGCCATCCGTCATCAAAGAAATGAGTTCAGCAGAACTGGGCCGCAGGATCAAAGCAGGAGGATGTCCCGAAGAAGTATACCGTAGCTGTTGGGACGCTGCATCATAAATGCTGTAAAACATGGAAGCTGATTTGGCTTCTTCAACTTTTCCATCCAATTTTTGATTGGTGCTTTCCATCACAGCACTGGTGGATAGATTTCCTTCACTTGCTTCAGCAAACGCTCCAGACACCT
>JANQHV010000561.1 GCA_028282505.1 SAR324 cluster bacterium
GTCCCGTTTGCCAACGAAGTTTGGTTGTCGACTGGACGGCATCTACTGGCACAAAAACTTGGTATTTGTCTGCAAGCAACTGCAATACCGTTTGCAGTACACAAATATGTGTTTCCATTCCCACCACGATCAAATTTTTTCTTTCTTGAGGCAATTTTGTCAATGCGATTTGGAATAATTCATTGCCACAGCTGCCAAATGTTAGTTTTTCGATAGGTTCCAGGTCCGGCAGGTATTGTTTTACTTCATCACAAGTGGCCCCCAACCCTTTTTTATATTGCTCTGTCACAATAATTGGCGATTCCCAATAGGAAAACATCTGGGTGAGCATGTTGATATTGGAGATTATCTGCCGTGAGATCGATGGGTCCATGATAGCAAGCAATTGTGTCTGAACATCTATGACAACCAGGGCTGTATTGGTTTTGGAGAGTTGTAGTATCATCATTCCTCTTTTCATTCATGCATTCAATAAAATCCTCTGTACAAATTTTTTAACAAGCCTGTTGGATTCTGGAGTTTCTGCAGCAGCGGTCAAAACCGATTCCAAGTGAGTGTCATCTTCTGTATATTTTTCTTTAAACACTGTCAGGCGCTCTATTAACCGTTGCTTATCCACTTCTGGATGGAACTGGAAGCTCCAAAAAGGTTTTTCCGTCACTCGAAATGAGTGGCAACATGCATCGGTATAAGCGAGCGCAGTGCATCCCTTTGGAGTATGGAGTGCTTTTTGTTGATGGACAGCAACTGCCAGGAAATTATTAGGGGTGTCATGCAACAGAGGGTCCTCTGTTGCTGCCTCTGTGAGGCAAATGGGAATGGTTCCCATTTCAAAATCTTTTTCCTGGTGTATAATTTCACCTCCAAGTGCCATGACGGCAAGCTGGAATCCGAAACAAGAAGCAAAAACGGGAATATCCTGTTCTATGCAATACAGCAAGAGATCTTGTGCAACCGGGACAAAAGGATACTTTTCAGGCTCAAGTACGCTGGCTTCACTGGCGCCTCCGACAAACAATGCATCATATCCCTTGATAACATCCATAGAAAACATGGGGGTATCAAAGACATTCAGGATATCAATCTGTGATTCAGTTAAAGTGCTATAATTGACAAAACTTTCATACTCCTCCAAACGAGTACGGGTTTCGTGACGTATTTGCAGTAACAAGATACGAAGATCCTTTTGATGTCTGGGCATTCTCAAACTCGATGATTCAGGGGGGTTATTTCTGTGCGGATCCTATTTTTTCTTTTTTCTGTCCAGATTCAACATGCCATCTTTGCCCCAGTATTCGTCTTCAAATTCTTGAAAGAAAATAGTAACTTTTTCTGGTTTTACATTATATACTTCCTCCAATGCTTCGCTGAAACGCTGAGTGAGTTGGCGTTTTTGGTCTGTCGATATTCCTTTTGATTGTTTGATCGTGACAATAGGCATGTGACTCCTTATAGGGGTAATTGGTGTTGCAAGAGTGTTGTTTTATAGAGTTTCTGGATGGTGAAAGAACATTAGCCTTCTTTTTTAGCCTAAAATAAAGAACTTAACAAGTTTCCTGTCACATGGTTTCCACGGCACCTGTTTTACAAGCAAAAAATTTAGGACGACAAATTGAGTCGTCATGGATATGGAGACATTTGACTTTTGAATTTTATCCTGGAGCGCGTGTTGGCCTGGTGGGCCCGTCAGGCTCTGGTAAAACCTTATTACTGCGTGTGATTGCCGGGCTGGATGATGCACAGGAAGGGGAGTTATTTTTTCAGGGAGATTCACTGGAACAATGGAAAATGCCTCAATATCGCTCAAAAGTGATCTTCTTGCCCCAACGTCCTGCATTATTGGAGGGGACCGTTGAGATGAATCTACAATATGTCTACAGGTTTGCAATTTATCAGCATAAAACTTATCAACGTGAGGAGATGCTGCATTATTTGTCATTGCTTGGACGTGGAGCTGATTTTTTAAATCGCAGGAATACAGAGTTATCTGGAGGTGAGGCCCAAATCGTTGCTTTCTTGAGGGCACTTCAACTATCACCCAAAGTGCTTTTGTTGGATGAGCCCACTGCCTCATTGGATGAGAAGGCTGTAGAGAATCTGGAAACGCTTGTCAATTCATGGCAAAAACAGGAAATAGATTCCATTTATTTTTGGACAACCCATGATCCCGCCCAGTTGGAACGAATGACAAATCAGCAAATCCATATAACGAGACAACGCCATGACCAGTAGTTATATTGTCATGAATCATTGGCAGTTGATGCTTGCTGCATCGTTGATTTTGATTAATCTGATTTTCTCTTTCCTACTGAAGTTAAAACTGGAGAAGCAACTCTGGATTGCTTCTCTGCGGATGGTGTCTCAGTTGTTGCTCCTGGGCTATATCCTGGAATGGATTTTTGCCCTGCAAAATGTTTTCATGATCCTGTGCCTGGCTTTGATGATGGCCACTATTGCCAGTGTGAGTGCCGTCAATCGGACAAAGAGAAGGTTTGGCAAAATCTATTGGAGCAGCTTTGTTTCAGTCGTTTCTTCATCATTTTTTGTAACCAGCATTGCCTTGGCGGGTATCGTCCAGGTAGAGCCATGGTACAATCCCCAGTATTTTTTCCCCTTATTGGGAATGGTGTTGGGGAACACACTGAACGGCATTTCGTTGGCCCTGGATCGCTTCATGGAAGATTTATCCATGCGTCAAAATCAAATTGAATCCTTGTTGGCAATTGGGGCAACTCGTTGGGAAGCAGCACATGGCAGTGTGAAGGAAGCTGCCAGGACGGGGATGATCCCTATCATCAATTCGATGATGGTCATGGGCATTGTCAGTCTTCCTGGCATGATGACTGGACAGATTCTTGCGGGCGCCCTTCCCCTCGATGCGGTCTATTACCAGATTGTGATTGTTTTTATGATTGCTTCTGCTTCTGCACTGGGAGTGATCTTGATCATTCTCATCGCATTCCATTGTCTTTTGAATGCCAGGCATCAGTTGTGTGTGGCACGCTTGAACTCTGTCACGAAAGATACTTTTTAGCCAATTGGACATATTTCGGGGACGTACCAGCAAAACTTTCCATTTCTGCTTCCGTTAAATTTCTTCTGAATTTGGCGGGACTGCCGGCCCACATTTCTCCAGATTTGATCCGTTTTCCTGGAGTAACCAATGCCCCACTGGCGACCATTGCCCCTGCTTCGACAACAACCCCATCCATGACACAGGCTTTCATGCCAATGAATGCTCGATCTTCCAGAGTGCAAGCATGCAGGAGGGCCATGTGACCGATGGTGATATCATTGCCAATATAAGTCCCCTGTCCATCACCAGAGACATGGATGATCGTTCCGTCCTGAATGTTAGTACGTTCGCCAATTCGTATCACATTCACATCGCCTCGAACAACGCATCCAAACCAGATGCTGGAACTTGTACCAATTTCCACATCCCCAATCACAACCGCAGTATCTGCAATGAATACATCAGGGGCAATTTTGGGCAGTGTGCCTTCAAAAGGTAAGATTACTCCACTCATTTTATTTTCCTTTCTTTAAAACATAAATCATGATGGACAAAAGTTCATCTCATGGAGAGACAGAAGTATTCTGGATTTTTCCTTGCTACATGTTACTGGGTGCAATATCATCTTGAATAGTGGATTTCAACTCAATTTGTATGAAAAGCCATGAATCTGCATTTGTCCACGCCCCAAAATTCTCTGAAGCATTGCTAAATTCATTCTGAGAAATCACCTAAAAAGTTGAAATATTGGTTCAAGATCTGCGAAAATATATTAAAATTTTTCATGAGAGCGATCATACGGGGGGCAGTCAAATTTGCAAAAAGAAAAAAAGTTTAATAAAACAAGGAAAAATCGTCAATACTTGCCGATGAAATTTGACTATGTCAAACAAAATATATTATCAATTACCAAGACCTAAATAAGGTAGTGATTTCCGCCAAAACCCTTCTAAATCCGAATATAATTCCATGACAGCAAATACCCCACGGATTCTAATTGTTGATGATGAGCAACTCATTCGAGAAGTCGTCACGTTGATTTTGGAAAAAGATCCTTATACAACCACTGCGGTCTCAGATGGGATAGATGCCCTGGAAGCATGGAAAGCAGGTATTGCATCCGATACCCCTTATTCTCTGATGATTGTGGATTTGAAAATGCCTCGCATGGATGGCAGAGCCTTGATTGAAGAAATCCGTAAAGCCGATCAGCATATTTCATTCATTGTCTTGACAGGACATGGTAACTTGCAGGATGCCTACATGCTTTTGAATGATTTTCGCATTTCAGATTTCATCCAAAAACCACTGGAAAATCCTGATCAGTTGCGTTTTTCTGTGAGAAATGCCCTGGCTCGCATGCATTTAGAACGTCAGGCTGAGGAACATACCGCAGAGTTAGAAAAAGTGAATGCCGCACTACAAAAGGAAATTTTACGCAGAAAAGAGACAGAAAAGATCCTTCAGGAATCTCATGACCAGTTGGAAGCACGTGTGCAGCAGCGTACTGCTGAGTTACAAGATACTAATGATTTACTCAGGAACAGCGAAGCACGCATGCGTGCGATCATGGATAGTGCGTTAGATGCTATTGTCATTATTGATGAGCATGGGATGGTCGAAATGTTCAATCCCGCAGCAGAAAAAATGTTTGGCTTTTCGTCAAAAGAAATGATTGGGAGGAGCATGGCAACTCTCCTTCCGCCTTTCCATCAAACCAAATTCCACCAATACCTGCAAAATTATATCCAGACTGGTGAGAAAAAGATGATTGGAAAAGCACGTGAGGAAATGGCTCAATGTCAGGATGGTACGATTTTTCCAGTGCAAATTGCTATCAGTGAAGTTCAACTGGAGAGTCGAAGAATATTTGCTGGAATCATTCATGACATCACCCAGCGTAAAAAGACCGAAGATGAATTAAAAGTGGCAAAGGAAAGAGCAGAAGCTGCCAGTCAAGCCAAATCCAACTTTCTTGCCAACATGAGTCATGAGATCCGTACTCCCTTGAATGCCATTGTCGGTTTTAGTCAAATTTTACTGAATCGTACCAAAAAAGTGTCCGTTCCTTCTGATTTCCTGGATTATTTGGAAAATATCAAATTGAGTGGTCAACGTTTGTCAGAAATTATCAACAATATCCTCGACCTGTCCAAAATTGAAGCAGGTAAAATGAGTTATGTGGAAGAATCACTTAATCTCAAGCAACTCATCCAAGGAATTTACCATATCAATAGGGCTCATGCCTTGCAGAAACATCTCCAGTTTGTCTATGAAATTGACCCTCAGTTGCCAACTTTTATTAAGTCAGATCGTACCAAACTGAACCAGATTCTCATGAATTTGACGACCAATGCTATTAAATTTACAGGCGAAGGCAAATCGGTCATTTTGAAAGCCACTAAAGAGCAAGATCTGCTTTTATTGCAGTTGATTGATGAAGGGATTGGGATTTCTCAGGATCAGTGGGAATCTATTTTTGAGGCATTCAAGCAAGCTGATGATACAGTCACTCGACGCTTCGGTGGCACAGGCCTGGGATTGGCGATTACCAAAAACATGGTCAAGCTGTTAGATGGCAGAATCATGGTTGATAGTGTTGCTGGCAAAGGATCTGTGTTCTCTGTCAGATTACCGCTTCTGCCTGCAGAAGACACCAGTGTTGCTGCTGACATTTCCTCACAAAATATTCAGTTTGCCAAAGACAATAAGATTTTGGTGGTCGAAGACAATTCCATGAATCAAGCAATGATAGAATCGCTTTTTGATGATTTGGGACTGGAGGTAGAAATAGCAGAAAATGGCAAACAGGCCATTGAAAGACTGGAACAGCATTCATTGCCGGATTTGATTTTAATGGACTTGCACATGCCTGAGATGGATGGGTTGCAGGCAACCAAATTCATTCGCCAAGAATTGGAGCATGTAGACATTCCAATAGTTGCTTTGTCGGCAGATGCATTTACAGAGCAACAGCAGTCAGCTTTCAAAGCAGGCATCAATGATTATGTGACCAAACCTGTTGACTTCAATCAACTCTTTCCTATTCTGAAAAAGTATCTGCGATCTGATCTGCCTTCAAGCTCTCAAGATGCATCCTCATACCCACCATTGCCCGAATCTGTGAAGCTACAACTCCAGAAAAAATTGAATAAACTATCGAGCATTCCTATCTTTTGTTTGGATGATATTTTAGAACAAACTGAAGAGATGTTGAAATTGTCCAAAGAATTTGATTCAGACTTTCCTGTACTTCTCAAACAAATCAACCATGCAGTCTATGACGGCAATGAAGAGCAGTTTGTTGCATTAATACAAAAGGCATTGAATGGTTAAGATTCTGGTAATTGATGACAATCCTCAAAATTTACAGCAACTCAAAGAGATTCTGAATGGTTTAGGCTATGCACCAGGTATTCTATCAATGCCTGAATTTTTATTCAACCGATTGGATGTGGAGAGTTTTGAACTGATTTTAATGGATGTCAACATGCCCAAAATTGATGGCATCACCTTACTCAAACAGGTGAAACAGCATCCAGTCTATAACACGATCCCTGTCGTTATGTTGACAGGAGACCCGAATGAAGAAATACTATCACAATGTTTTGACAATGGTGCTGCTGATTTTATTAAAAAACCAGTCAGCAGCCTGGTCCTCGAAGCGCGATTGAAGACCATATTAGCAGCAAAAAAACGGACAGATGATCTGGAGTTGCGTGTATCAGAACGGACAGAGGAGTTGAAGAATGCTAACTTACAGATGCAAATTACTTGTTCGGAGTTGGAACGGCTGAACAGTACTTTTCAATTATTTGTTCCCAAACAATTCTTGCATCGCATTTTATTACAAAAATCTATCGATGTGGAACAATTTGAGGAAGAACAATTAACCATTTTGTTTTCTGACATTCGTTCTTATACGGAAATTGCTGAGCAAATGACGGCAAAAGAAAGTTTCGAATTCCTCAATACTTTCTATTCTCTGGTGGAGCCAATCATTTCGCAGCATAATGGCTTTGTAGACAAATTTATTGGAGATGCGGTGATGGCGTTATATGATCAAGAACAGGCGGCCGATAATGCCATCAGGGCAGCGATTAAAATGCAGCAAGCAACCCATGTTTATAATGAAACGGCTTCGGATAAAAACTTCCCCCCAATTCATATTGGCATTGGAATTAATACGGGCAAAGTTGTGTTTGGGGCTTTGGGTTCTGAAAATCGAATGAGCTCAACAGTGGTGGGAGATGCTGTTAATTTGGCATCCCGTCTGGAAACACTGACCAAAATTTATAATACTCCGATTTTAATTTCTCATAATACTCATGGAGTGATAGATCCCTATCAATATTTAATCCGAGAAATTGATACCATCCAAGTGCGTGGGAGATCCGAAAGAGTGATTGTTTATGAAGTTTTTGATAGCGATCCTCCTCACTTGAAGGAGTTAAAATTGAAAACCAAAAGCTTGATGCTGCAGGGGATTGTCCTTTACAAAAGCCAATTTTTTGCAGAAGCTCTTACCGTATTTGAAGAGTGTTTTCATATTTTTCCACATGATATCATCAATATCGAATATTTGAAACGCTGTCGCTATTTTGTGAAATTTCCTCCTGTACAAACCCCATTTTGGAACGGTGTGGTTGCCAATACAGATATGTTGATTAACCAAAGTTTGCGAAGGCGATCCAAACGGTATATGTTCAAAACCAAAATTGTGATCAGTACCAGTACCAATTCGTTAGAAGTGTACGGTTGGACGGAGGATATTTCACAAGGAGGGATTCAAATCCAGATAGAACACCCTCTGCCTATCAGAGAAATTGTAGTGGCACAGATTTGCTTCCAAGGAACAGAATTGGAAGAATTGTTCTACCAGGATAGTTATTCTGTGGTTTGTCGTGTTATGTGGAAGAGAGAAACTGCTTTAGAAACCCAAAAGTCGATTTGGAAAGTTGGACTGGAGTTTGTGACGGTCCCTTCTGTACTTGATGATAACTTACATCAAGCAATGCAACAGCTAAAAAGTGTGTAGATGGAAGAACAACAAAAAAATAAAATTCTGATTGTGGATGATGAACCACAAATCATTCAATACCTCAAAGCATTATTAACTGACTTTGGATATGCAACAGGTTCTTTGTCAAGAGCTGAGTATCTTTTTCAGCGTTTAGAAGTAGAGAGCTTTGATTTAATCTTGATGGACTTGCACATGCCTGGAGTTGATGGGTTGACCTTGGTAAAACAACTGAAGGATCATTCTGCTTACTGTGAAATTCCTGTGATTATGCTCACTGGAGAGATGCAAGAGCAGGTACTTGCGGATTGTTTTGAAAGTGGGGTGGTTGATTTTATTAATAAACCGATTCATGAACTGACCTTAAAAGCAAGAATCAAATCAGCATTGGCAACCCAGGAATATATACAAACGATTCAAAAACAGAATGCTCAAATGCGCAATGATTTGCGGTTGGCTGAGGGAGCACAGCGATCTGCCTTACCATCTCAGCCAGATCAGTCGTTTTTAGAAATTGTCGTGTCTTATTTGCCCTGCGGCAATGTATCTGGGGATACCTATGATATTGCAAAAAACCAGGAAGGTGCTATTAATTTTTTTCTCGGAGATGTAACAGGCCATGATATTGCGGCTGCCTTCATCACGATGATGGTTCAAATGGGATTGGTAGGGCTCCCTGGAGACTCTTCAACCAATTACATCATGAGTCAGTTGAATATGCTACTGGCTTCGCGTATTCCCTCTGATAAATTTGTCACAGGCGTTTATTTGCGTATCACTCCACAGGGGGCATTGAGCATTTGTAACGCTGGGCATCCTGTCAGTTTTATAATTCGGGAAAATGGGAATGTGAAACAACTTGTGAAAAGAGGACAGCCTTTAGGGATGTTGTCCGAAGAAAAAATTCCCTATGTTGAAAAAGTCTTCCATTTGCAACCAGGAGACAAAATTTTGCTATATACAGATGGTATTTTGGAATGGAAAAATCAAGCAGGAGAAGAATTTGGTGAAGAACGCTTATGCCATTTTTTAAAACAACATGGTGCTTTAGCGATTGAGCAAGTCGCAGAAAATTTGTTGGAGCATGTCCGTGCATTTTCTAACAAAATACCCTGTAGAGATGATTTAACACTCTTGGGAATTCAATATAAAGGCAGTTGATTCCCATTTGCTCTTTACTTCTGAAAAGCCGGAAACCCTCTTAGAGGGCGTTTAAAAATTATTTCCGTGACGAAAAATCGTCCAAAATGAGAGAGGTTTTTCAGAAATTTGAGGCGAATAGTGAACTATTTAACGAGGATTTCTGGAAAATCCGCTCCATTTTTGGCGGTTTTGCAGTAGGAACATAATTTTTAAACACCCTCTTAGATCCAACTGAATCTTGATTAACTGATTGATCATCATCAACTGGAATGGAACTTACTTTTCGTATTGTTGACAAAATCTGTATTATCTCCATGGAGAATCAACTGACTCGGCATGAAGTTGGAGATTTTTTGGCCTCCATCTACCCGCTGTTGGACAACCCTGCGATACAAGGAATGTTGATGAATCTCAGGAATATGGATTTTATTAATTCTTCTGGAGTGGGCGGTATCATTCTAGTTTATAAATATCTCAAAAGGTACGAAAAAAACATGAAGCTCTGTGAACTGAATGAGGAGACAATGGATGTGTTTGAAACAAATGGATTGGATAAAATCATAGAAATCTATCTTACTGAAGAAGAAGCATTGACCAGTTTTAAGAAAATAACTCAAAACAAAAATTGATAAGAGGAAATATGAAAGCAATACTGGTACGACAATCTGGCGGTCCAGAAGAACTTTATATTGGCGATGCCCCTGTTCCTGAACTGGGAGAACTGGAAATTAAAGTCAGAACCAAAGCAACTGCCGTCAACCGGGCGGATATACTGCAACGCCGAGGCATGTATCCACCACCACCTGGGGCAAGCAATGTCATCGGATTGGAGATGGCAGGAGAAGTGGTAGAAATTGGAGCAAAAGTACAGAAATGGAAAATCGGGGATCGTGTCTTTGCCTTACTTGCGGGTGGGGGTTGCGCTGAATATGTCGTTGTGGACGAACAGGTTGCCATGCCCATTCCTGATCATCTCAGCTTTGAAGAAGCCGCGGGGATTGCCGAAGTTTTTCTGACAGCATATCAATCCTTGATATGGATAGGCCAAATGGAAACAGGGCAGAATGTGTTAATTCATGCCGGTGCCAGTGGAGTGGGCACGGCTGCTATCCAGATTGCCAAGTGGAAACAAGGGCGTATTTTTGTAACGGTCAGTACGGAAGAAAAAATCAAAGCGTGTCAAGCACTCGGAGCAACTATGGCAATCAATTATAAAGAATTTAATTTTGCGGAGAAAGTCCTGGAAGCAACCGATGGCAAAGGAGTGCATGTGTTGATTGACTTCATTGGAGCAGCTTACATGAAACAAAATTTAAACTGCCTTGCCGTGGATGGTCACATGGTGATGTTAGCCCTGATGGGCGGGCACAAAGTGGAGAATTTCCCTCTGGGAAAATTATTGCAAAAGCGATTGACCTTGACAGGAACGACACTGCGCAATCGCAGTCTGGAATATAAAAGAAAGCTTGCACAAGAATTTACTTCTGTCTGTTTACCAAAGTTTGAAACAGGAGAGTTTAAACCCGTGATTGATCAAATCATGTCCTGGGAAAAGGTCAAAGAAGCCCATGAATATATAGAAGCCAATAAAAATATTGGTAAAGTTGTTCTCAAAGTAGAGAACTGATAACAAGAAATGTTCGAAATGATAAGGAATTGAAAAGTGTTGGAAGATAAAGTGATCAGGTCATTTGAACTTGAAAGGAAGCCAACGCTTCTTGCTCTTTTTCATAAATGGTGAGCAATTTGTGCAGTTGTGCCAATTGTATGACATCGTAAACGTTATTACTCAAATGGCAAAGGGCAAACGGGATTTGTTTTTCATTAGATACTTTAAAAAACGTAATGAGCATTGTCGTTCCAAACGAATCTATTTTGGTCACTTTTTCTAAATTGACCAGGAGTGCTTTCAGGTTCGTGTCTTCTAACAGTTTGTTGGTATCAATCGTAATTTCCTGTATTTTGTTCCATACCATTTCTCCCTCAATAGACATAATGTGAATGTCATTTTCAATGCGATGGGTCAATTCCATTATTTTTCCTTATCTTTAACTGGTTCTTTGGTAATTCTCTGAGAGGGTTTCCCGAAACTATTTCCGATAGCGAAAAAATCCTCCAGAATGCGGGTGGTTTTGCAAAAATTTGAGGCGAATAGTGGTTCTATTTAACGCAAATTTTATCAAAACAGACGCCAATGAGGCGGTTTTGCTGCAGAATCAGGTTTTTCAAACAGGTTCTGAAACTTTAAAATAGTTATCTATTTATTATTGCAAGTTTTATTCACGTAACATCAATAATAAAATATATCAAAGCAAATAAAGTCGCAAGCGAGGCCAAAAAAATAATGAAAATTTGCCACAAATTCGATCTGACTCATGCCACCAGCAGCCTTGAAAGAAAATGGAAAAAATTCACGTTCCTTAATTTTCAAAAAGGGTGAACAGAAATGAATTAAATTCATTGATATAAACAGTGAATTGATTTAGATTCGTTCAATTTCATTCAAGTTTTTTAGGAATGCTCGTTCTTTTCGTTCAATTTCATTCATTTTAACAGGCAAATTAGCTGTTCTCTGTTAGTCATGAATTTCAATGAATTCTATCTGTTTGTAATTACTCATTATTATTAAATGGCATGATCTTAGCACAAGACATAGTAATCAAATTTTTGTGTTTAATTACCTGTAATCACCATATGAGGTCCCAGTGAATCAGATATTGGTTATTGATGATGACAAACTTATCAGGATGGTTCTAACCGAGAATCTGAAAAAAGCAGAGTATGATGTCCTGGAAGCAGAAGATGGAAAGATCGGATTAGAATTGTTCCAAGCTCACTATCCTCCTGTAACGATTCTTGATTTAGAGATGCCCAACATGAATGGTATTGAGTTTCTCCAACAGTTAGACCCTCAACTTTTGACGTCTCATGCGGTTATTGTTTTAACCGGAGGGGGGAATGATGAAAGGATTGAGCAGTGCTACGAGCTGGGAGTTCAGGCATTCATGAAAAAACCATTCAATCCGGTGGAGTTGCGGGGGCAGGTACAACGTGCTTTTGAACTGCTACAGGCCCATGCTGAAATCCGGGCCTTGAACCATCGCATGACCTCGTTGTTGCATAACATCCCAGATCTGGTCTGGGAGTGTAACACCAAACTGCTCTTCACCTATGTTAGTAATAATGTGGAAAAATTTTTAGGATACACCAAGGAGGCATTGTTGGGAAAACCGATGTCCGATTATTTGGCTGAAGAAGATGTTGGGCATTTCTATTTTAAGGTCCGCTCAGGCCATGATGAACTGAGTCAGGAAATACGAGGACTGACGTTGAGGTTCATCACGAAAGAGGGAAATCCACTGACCATGCAGGTGTCCGCAAACAAAGTCGTTGATCTGGATGGTAAGACGAAGGGGATGGCTGGTATTGCACGAGAACTGCAATCATCCAGCCAGACTGCTCAAGAAATAGAAAAGATTGTTCGGGAAATGACCATTCGTGTGGATAATCAACTACGTCTCATTTTTGTTGATGAGTCTGCAAAAAAATATTTTCCTGTTGATTTTCAAGATCTGGAAGAACCTGTGGATTTTACGCAGTTCTTGATGGATTCTACGGTGGAGAACCTGTTCCCTTTTGCTTTTGACCAAAAAGAAGATGTTCCATTTCCTGTCGAGGTGCAGTTGGTAGACGCTTCGTCTGTCGAGCATAATTTCACAGTGCAATTTCACTATCAGGAAGAACATGACTATTTAGAAGGACAATTGGCTCCAGTGGGAACTGATGATCAACTGGCACTGATTAGTGAAAAGGTTGAGAAGCAAAGTGAAGCCCTCAAAAATGCAGTGGTGATTGACCCCGAAATGCAGCAGGGAATTTTGACAGACAGTCAAAACCTGGCATCCGAAATACTGAGTATCATTAAATCGATTTCTGATTATGTATTTGAAGAAGAACGTGTCTTTAACTTAGAAGAGTACAGTAAATTCATTCAAGGCAAAGACCTTTATCAATATGCAGAGAATCTTCGTTTGCTTGGCAATAAAGTACATGGCTTGAAGGGAAGTTCTGGATTTCTCATTCCTGCCTCCAAACAATTATGCCATCGTGTTGAAGAAATCACTCGTCCCCTGGCAGAATACAAACTGGTCTTGACCAGTACTGTCGCACGCTTGCTCAAGCAATTCATCTTTAAAGTTCAGGAAATGCTGGAGCAATATGAAAAACAACCAGAATCCGAGTTTTCAGTAGATGATTGGTTGGAAAAAATCGACTATGCTCTGAAGCAATCAGAAGAATATGTCGGCAATCAACAAGAAAAATTTACGGAGTTGATTACAGAGCGTAGTGTGGACAAAGGAGAAATTCGCAAACGCCGCACGGAGGACTATCTTTCTGTTTCTTTGCTGGGATACGAAAATTTATCACAACAGGTTCAAAATTTATATTACACGCTTTCAGCCTCTCTTTCCCAAGAAGAATTGATCCAGGCCGCAACATTGTATAATGAATTTCTAGATACCCATCAGCAAATTAAAAAAATACCAGTGGATTTATCTCGTTATGAACGACTGGTTCCCAGTTTGGCAGAACAATATAGTAAAGATGCAGATTTTGTCTTTAAAGACCATCATGTCCGGGCAGACCGAGAGTTTTGGAACTCCATGCATGAAATTTTTAATCACAGCTTGAAGAATGCAGTTATTCATGGATTGGAAACTCCCGAAGAACGTGAGGAACATGGAAAAAATAAAAATGGGGAGATTGCAGTAGAAATCCAAGAAGATGCCCTGCATATTTTTGTGAGCATTTCTGACGATGGCCGAGGCATCAATATGGCAAAAATTGAAGAAAAGGCCCTGGAAAATCAGGTGATCACCCTGGAAAAGTTAAAAAGTATGTCTCAGCAAGATATTCTCAATTTGGTTTTTGTACAAGGGGTTTCCACTGCCGATAGCCTGGACGATAATGCAGGGCGTGGTGTTGGAATGAATGCCGTGCAGGAAGCCATGAGGCGATTCAATGGTTCCTGTCGCATCTTTTCAGAAGAAGGTCAGGGGTCTTCATGGAATTTTACTTTTCCTAAAAACAATGTTTCCCTTCCTTGTTTTCTAGTCACAGTTGGTAATTTTCGTATTGCGATTCCTGAAGACAGTGTGGATACATTCCGTGAGTATGATCCTAAGAAAATCTCTCCCTTGAATCAAACCCCTGTTTTTCAGCATCAAGATACTGCTATTCCATTGATGGATCCACAAAATGTGTTTGATGAAGATGCACTGATTGATGACAAACGGGACAAAAGTGTCCTCATCCTGAAACTCGAACAAGAAAAGCGAGCAGGCATTGTTATCAATGATATCCTCTATCATGCGACATTGCCAATCTTACCATTACCAAAACAATATCGGCACTTATCCCTTTACGTGGGTACTGTCCTTTTTGGAAATGAGTTAGTCTTGGTGCTCAATGCAAACCGGATATCATGATAAATATTTATTATTGGGGGGCACTCTTAAGAAACTCAAGAGTTGTAAGTTTTCAGTTTTCTGTAAGATATTGAAATCAGAGGAATGTGTAGTCAATCAAGCTGGTTTGATATGCTCGTCTTAAAGTTCAATAACTTCAATAGATCGGAAAAGACTGATAGCTGACAACTGAGAACTTATGACTGTCGAGTCAGAAACAAGACACTGTTGTATTAAATGTTTTAGTTTTTAAAGGAGATTCATGAAGCTGTCACATCGTACCAAGAATAATACCTGTATTGTGTCTATTGGAGGAACCGTGTTTCAGGAAGATACAGAAAAGTTGGGTAATTATATTTTTGATTTATTGCAGACAAAAAAGCCCCGTGCCATTCTGATCAATTTGAATAAAACAGTAGAAGTGGACTCTTCAGGCGTCGGAATCATTGTCTCTTTTTTTAAAACGGCTCAAAAAGAAAAGTTGGGGTTTGCGATTTGCCGAGCCACTGGTCTGGTCGCAAAAACATTCAAAGTGACTCTCCTGGATAGAATCATTCCTGTTTATGAAACCGAAACAGAAGCATTGGAATCGTTAGTGAGCACTGAATGAGCTTTTTGAAGAGGAAAAAATGATGATCACCGAATCTGCACAGAATGGATTTGCTGCCATACACCGGCAAAGCATTGAAGATACCCTCCAACCAGTTAATGATTCTCATCAGTGGGATATCCAATCCCTGCCTTCAGCAGAACGTATTCAGGCCAAAGAGTTTATTATTCTGACCATTTGTTCTTTTACGTTTCGTCTGTTCACAACTCTCCATTTTTCCTATGACCCCAATACAGTTGAATATGTTGCTGACGTTCTAAAAATTCCGGCCACAGATGTTACCAAAGAGAAATTTTATGATTGTTTGAAGGAAAGCAGTAATATGTATTGTGGGGCAGTTAAACGGACCTTATCCAATGTTTGTTCACATTCAGGCATGTCAACACCTGATATTTTAGGTCAGCAATCTTATTTATTTTTTGAGAATTTAAAATACGAATATGAGCAGCATAGTGTAGCGGTTTCCCAGAAAACTTTTTCTCTGTTCTTTGGTTTATATGTCTGTCCTTACCGAGAATTGGAATTTGAAGCATCAGCGATGTTAAAACATGATTCATCCCAGGGAGAAGTCGAATTATTCTAATTTTTCTGTTCTTTTGATTCCGATGATTTCTGCCATAATACTCAAAGCAATCTCTGCTGGAGTTTCTGATCCAATATCCAGACCGACTGGTGCATGGATTCTTTTGATTTCTTCTTCACTAAATCCACTTTCCTGCAAGCGGAGACATCGCTTGGCATGAGTTCTTCGACTGCCCAGTGCCCCAATATAAGCCACAGGTTCTCTCAGGACAATGTGCATGGTGGGGTCATCAATTTTAGGATCATGGGTTAAAAAGACAACATAGGTATGGTTGTGCAGTTGCCAATCCTGGAGCACCTCATGAGGCCACTCGGTGATCAACTGGGTTGGTTGCACAGGAAAGCGTTGCTGATTGGCAAAAATGGTTTTAGGATCAATGACAAATGTATCAAAATCCAGTTGTTGGGCGAATTGAACCAGAAAAACGCTAATGTGTCCTGCTCCAATGATAATCAATTGATCCGGTGCTGGCACTGCATGGAAAAAAATCTTGTGTTGTTGCCATTCTTGAATTTGACTCTTTCCAGATTTCAGGATTTTCAGACTGAGTTCCTGCAACTCTTCATCAAAATCCTGCCAGGCTTCTTCTGTGTTTCCTGTTTCGTCGATCATCATAGGAGCCGAATCTGGAATGCCAAGCCGGGTGAGCAATGCCAGTGACTTGTTTTCCTTCACCGACTGCTGCACACGATTCCACACCTTCATTGCTGATGGATTTTCCGACGCTGACCAGTGCTTTTCGATCAACACCTGTACGTCTCCCCCACAGGACAATCCCACCGACCATGCGGTTTCATTCTCTATACCATAACTCATATGGGCAGGGACTCCGCTTTCCATGACGTTTTGCGCTTCCTGGATAACCGCTCCTTCAATACAACCGCCACTGACGGAACCAGCAACATTCAAGGCATCGTCGATGATCATTGCTGCACCAGGCTTTCTTGGAGCAGATTTCCATGTTTTGACCACCCGTGCTAACACAAACGGTTTGTTTGCTTCAGACCACTTGACCAAATCATCCCAAATATCTTTCATGTTCACTCCTAATCCGGCATCGCCAGATAAAAATTATTTGTCACAGATACGCAAGGTCGTGTTGATGGACCGCCGAGGCTTACTGACTCCAATTCCTTTTTTGAAGTCCGAGAAAAATACGAAAAAACCGACGTGTCGGCCACATAAGGAATGCTCCAAAAATAACTTTCCCATTTGCTTGTTTTTTTCCTGCTCCTCTTCGTTGATAAAACGCTCACGTAGTCCAACTACGCAAACGTTTCATCGCCTTGAGAACCAGAAAAAACCCAGCGCAAATTTGGGCAAGTTATTTCTGTCGCCTTCCTAAAAAAATTTTCTCGTGTGATTTTGCGATTTTCGTGGATAACATAATGTACCACAAGAAAAACTTTCTGGGCAACTATACTATACCTATCGACAAGGAATCAATGATGTTAGCACGAAAACTGACAAAGACCTACTCCATCAAAGAATATCTGAAACTGGAAGAACGTTCCAACCTGAAACATGAATTTCACTATGGTGAACTGTATGCGATGGCAGGCGGAACAGTCGATCGCTCGACATTGGAGGGAAATATGTTAACCGAATTGAAGATTGCTTTGCCCAACAAAAAAAATCTTTGCTCTTTCGGAAGTGTTTGATCAATTCTGCTCATAAAATATGACCTTTTTTTTGACCTTTATTTCAGATGATTAATACATTATAATTTAGCCTAAATTAAATAAGAGAGTTGAAAAAAGCTGTCATGATTTTTAATCTTTTTGTTTATATAACCGTTTGGAGGCCATATGATTCAATCGATATCAGAAGCAAAAAACAATTTTAGTACTATCGTCAAGACCAAGGAAACAATTTTTATCACAAAAAATGGCAAAACGATCAAAACTCTTCTGGACTATGAATTGTATCAGCAAATGTATCAAGCTTGGAAGGATAGCCAAATTCAAAAGGCTCTCAATCAGGCTGAGGAAAGTTTTGAAGAGAATGACATGCCTGGGATTGGTTATGCGGAAGCAGAACGGAGATTGAATAATGCCTGAGTCATCCAGGAAACGTACTATCCGATTTGACGAAGATTTCTTCATGCCGACTTTGATCCGACTTAAAACAGAGGGCAGAGAAAGCCATGCCCGGCGCATTTTACAACGTTGCCTTGGTCTTCAAATTGAAGCAGAACATCAGTCGGAGGTTCTACTTCTTGCAAAAGGTAAGGTGCATAACGTGTATGAGCTAACGATAAATGGGGACGAATTGTATGGATTCGAACCTTATGAAGGATATCATGTTCTATTTACCCTTTCTGAAAAGGTTGTTTTCGTGCTGATGATTCTGTATTACAATAACCAGCCCAAAATTTCTGGTTAGTCGAGCTTTTCCTGAATATTCTTTGAAGAATTTATAACCTCATAAACTCAACAAAGAGCAATTGGTATGTCTGATCGATAATCCTGCAATGGCAAATTACATAAATCTATATGATTGAAGGCAAACATGGAATACAACCATCATATTCAAAACAACGTGTGTGTCCTGATGATTGAAGGTGAATTTTTAAGGAGGCAGGTGAATGAGCTGGAATTGTACATTCGCAAACTGTTGGACATGACAGATGTGAACGCATTTGTGGTCAATTTAGAAAAAATGACTTATTTGTCATCTCCAGGAGTGGGGGTGCTCATGACATTTTATAAAAGGGTCAAAAAGCAAGAGCGTGGTTTTGGCTTTTGCCATTTAAACGAGGACGTTCACCAAATATTTCATGCCATCAAGTTGGATCAATTGGTACAGATTTATCAAACCGAGCAGGAAGCGATTGCAGCATTAATTGGTCAGAAAGAATAAATTAGGCAAAAGCAACATAAACTTGTTGATAATCATAGTGAAGCTGTGTTAGTTACCGTAGACATTCCTTTATTATTTTTCCTTCAAACACTATTTGGAGAGAAGTATGAAAAAACAGGTACAGATCACTGTCAATGGGGTTTCTTACCGAGGCGAGGTGGAACCCAGGCAGATGCTAGTCCAGTTTTTACGTGAAAATCTGGAACTAACAGGAACACATGTCGGTTGCGATACCAGCAGCTGCGGAGCGTGTACGGTTGTTTTGAATGGAAGAACCGTCAAAGCCTGTACAGTCCTGACTGTTCAGGCGGACTTAGGAGAAGTGATGACAGTGGAAGGATTGGCCAGCAATGGGGAACTGCATCCAATCCAGGAAGGGTTTCGGGAACAACATGGCCTTCAATGTGGATTTTGCACACCAGGCATGATGATGTCGGCCTGGCAATTGTTGCAGGATAATAAAAATCCATCAGAGGGGGAAATTCGACATGCACTGGAAGGAAACTTTTGTCGTTGCACGGGATATCACAACATCGTTAAATCAGTTCAATATGCTGCAACTAAGATGTAGGAGAGAATATGGGCAACTTGATAGGAAAATCAGTAAAAAGAGTGGAGGACAAGAAGTTCATTACCGGTAATGGCGAATATACCGATGATATCAAACTTTCCCGGATGACCTATGCCTCTATTATCAGAAGTCCGCATGCACACGCAAAGATTCGCAGCGTGGATGTTTCAAAAGCGAAAGATGCCCCAGGCGTGGTGGGAGCATTTGTCGGAAAAGACCTGGCCGATCAGGGAATTGTGGGGGTTCCCACAGGTTGGCAGGTGAATTTCAAGAATGGGGATCAAATGAAAGAGCCCCCTCATCCGATTTTGGCCACAGACAAGGCGCGCCATGTCGGGGATGCCGTCGCTGTCGTGATTGCCGAAACCGCAGCACAAGCCAAAGATGCAGCCGAATTGGTAGAGGTGGATTATGAAGTATTGGATGCGGTGGTGACTGCCAGTAAGGCCATGGAAGCCGGGGCTCCCCAATTGTTTGAGGATGTTCCCAATAATGTCATCTTTGACTGGGAATTGGGCGACAAAGACAGCACCGATCAAGCGTTAGCCAATGCCGCGCATGTCACTAAATTGAATATTGTCAATCAACGCTTGATTCCCAATGCCATAGAGCCCCGTTCTGCCATTGGGGATTACGACCCCAGCCGGGATCAGTATACGCTGTATTCTTCTACACAAAATCCACATCTGATCCGTTTGTTGATGTGCGCCTTTGTGCTGGGTTTGCCAGAACACAAAGTGCGTGTGGTGGCCAGGGATGTGGGCGGTGGTTTTGGAAGCAAAATTTTCCACTATATCGAAGAAACCCTGGTGACCTGGTGTTCCAAACAATTGTGCCGACCGGTTAAATGGACAGCAGAACGATCGGAGAGCTTCATCAGTGACGCACATGGGCGGGATCATGAAACCGTTGCGGAAATGGGATTTGACAGTAACCAGAATATTGTGGGCTTGCGTGTCAAAACCATTGCCAATCTGGGAGCCTATCTCTCAACTTTCGCGCCAGCCGTCCCAACTTATCTTTATGGTACCCTCCTGCAAGGGCTTTATACCACACCAGCCGTCCATGTGGATGTCACCGCAGTGGCAACCAATACGGTGCCTGTAGACGCCTATCGAGGCGCGGGAAGACCAGAAGCCACTTATTTGCTGGAAAGGTTGCTGGATACGGCTGCTACTGAACTGGGAACCGATCCTGCGGAGTTGCGCTTGAAAAACTTCATTCCTCCCTTTGATGGCGTGGATCAGCCAGGTTATCAAACTCAGGTGGCCTTGCAATACGACAGTGGGAACTATGAAGCGGTGCTCAAAAAAGCTCTGGAAATCAGCAATTATGAGCAACTGCGCAAAGAACAGGAAGAAGCCCGCAAGGAGGGACGGTATCTTGGCATTGGATTTTCGACTTACATTGAAGCCTGTGGGATTGCTCCTTCTGCCGTTGTGGGAGCTTTGGGAGCACGTGCTGGTTTGTACGAAAGTGCTGCCGTGCGAGTGCAGCCGACTGGCAAAGTATCGGTGTATGTTGGCAGTCATTCTCATGGCCAGGGGCATGACACCACATTTGCTCAATTGGTTGCTGATTACTTTGGCATTGCCATGGACGATGTCGAAATCAATCATGGGGATACCGAATCCGTTGCTTTTGGCATGGGAACTTATGGTTCTCGCAGTTTAGCGGTTGGAGGCTCTGCTATTGTCAAGAGCATGGAAAAAATAAAAGAAAAAGGGGCCAAGATTGCGGCACATTTGCTGGAAGCCTCAGAAAATGATCTTGAATTTGCCGAAGGCAAATGGACAGTGAAAGGTACCGACAAATCCGTTGGTTTTGGTGATGTTTCCCTGACGGCTTATGTGCCCCACAATTATCCAGAAAACCTGGAGCCTGGTTTGGACTTCACCAGTTTTTATGATCCTGCCAATTTTACATTTCCCTTCGGGGCTCATATTGCAGTAGTCGAAGTGGATGCTGAAACAGGAAAAGTGGAAGTGAAGAAGTATTTTGGCTGTGATGATGTGGGCAATGTGATCAATCCCATGATTGTGGAAGGTCAGCTTCATGGTGGAATTGTTCAGGGAATTGGACAGGCCATCCTGGAAGGGGCGGCCTATGATGCTGAAGGGCAATTGGACAATCCGTCTTATATGGATTATGCCATGCCAAGGGCCGATGATGTACCCGACTTTGAATTGGAGCGAACAGTGACGCCCTGTCCTCACAATCCAATGGGAGCCAAGGGTGCTGGAGAAGCCGGAACCATTGGTGCGGCTCCTGCCATCGTCAATGCGGTTGTGGATGCATTGCAGCCCTTTGGTGTAAAAGATCTCGACATGCCTCTCAGTCCACAGAAAGTGTGGCGGGCGATTCAACAATCTTCTTAAGTAAGCAAGGAGGAATTATGATACCAAATGATTTTGATTATCAAAAAGCATCCTCAATCGATGAGGCCGTTTCCTTGATTGCGCAAGGAGATGAAGATACCAAATTGCTTGCTGGTGGGCACAGTCTTCTGCCCGTCATGAAGCTGCGCCTTTCCATGCCTGCGAAAGTGGTGGATGTGGGGCAACTCCAGGAGTTGAATTATATCCGTGAGGAGGGAGGCGCATTGGCCATTGGTGCCGTGACCACCCATCAGCAACTGGCATCGTCGGAACTGGTCCAGCAAAAAGCACCGGCTCTGGCCCAAGCCGCTGGTGTGATTGGTGATCCACAAGTACGCAATGTGGGGACCATTGGAGGCAGTCTGGCCCATGCCGATCCCGCTGCTGATTATCCAGGGGCGATCTTTGCCCTGGATGGAGAAATTGTAGTCCAGAGTTCCGATGGCAAACGCACGATTTCTGCCAAAGAATTTTTTGTGGATTTGTACACCACCGCTTTGGAAGCCAATGAACTCATTGTCGAAATTCGTATTCCGCTCAATGCGGCCAACCAGAACTCCTGTTATTTGAAGTTCCCCAGTCCTGCCTCTCGTTTTCCCATTGTTGGCTGTGCGGTGGCTCTCCATAAGGATGGAGGCAACTGTCAGGAGGTGCGGGTTGGCTTTTCGGGTGTGGGCAATGCCGCCTTTCGAGACAGTGCTGTGGAAAATGCCTTAAACGGTCAGTCGGTCAATGATCAAGCAATTGCCAATGCGGCTGCTCAAGCCACCGATGGGGTTGATGTGCTGGAGGATGCCAATGCCTCCGAAGATTACCGACGTCATCTGGCCAAAGTCTTTGCCAAGCGGGCACTGACCCAACTTGCCTGACGCATCTGTTCTACAACCTCCCCTAACCCCTCCTTGGCAAGGAGGGGAGCTTGCGAAGAATCTCAATCATTTCAAAGAGATCCTTCGACAAGCCGCTTCGGCGTACCGTCAGGATGACATATTGTATACTTTTAAACACAACTTCGTATTAGTTCCCAATCGGACAAAGTGTGAGAACGATGCAACTTAGTGTTTTTTAGTGTCACTTCGTGGCTCATTTTTTTGTTTCCCAAGCCTCTGAAATCATTAATCAAAACAATCTCCCCGGAAAAATAGGTACTCCTTCCCCATAGACAAAACATGGTTTGTTTGCTATCAGAGAAGAACTGATAACTGTCGAATTACAACTTTATACTCCTTCGTGGCTAAAACATTATGGGAAACGATCCTCTTCCAACAAGAACTCCTTCAAGCAGCGAACAGTTGCTGAAAGATAAGTTTGCTGAAAACATCGCCAATCAATCTGAGCGCATGGACAAGCTGGCACAGCAGTTACTCACGCTGGAACTGGCCGTCCCTGGTTTGTACGTTACGGTACTCAAGCTAAAAAGTGAGAAAGTAACGTTCTCCGTAGATTTTCCCCTGTGGATCACGTTTGGCTGCTGGTTTCTAGCTTTGTTACTAACCCTGATCAGCCTGATTCCCAGAAACTGGAAAGTCAATCGGAATATCATAAAACAAGACCCTGCGGTCAGAACAGAAGAACTGGGCATCGAAGACTTTTTTCACAAAACCGCACAATACAAACGAAATTTGCTCATTTGGGCCAGTCTGTCATTTTTTGTTGGTGTGCTCAGTGCGGTTTTTGTCTATATCACCTCTTGAAAAATGGAATTGAAGCACAGACGAAAAATATTTGCCACGGAGGCACAGAGAGCACAGAGAATAGTCCCGTAGGGACGGCAGGAAATAGCCTAGTCATTTATGACTGGGCTATGGTTTTCATAGCTTTTTAGTCCCGGAGGGACGGCACTTCTGTGCCCCGAAATTACTATTGAGAAAGGACAACATGAGAAAAAGGTTCCAGTTTGCATGTTGGAATTGCAAACGACATTACGAAATCACTCTGGAAGGACAGCCAACCTTAAGCGTTGCCTGTCCTTTTTGTGGAGCAGAGGGCATAGCCGATCTGAATCCTTCTCCAATCACTGAAGTGTTAAGATCCGATCCACCTGCTCAAGAATCGGACATGACAGATTGGGAATTTCCTGACGTGATTCCCACGCGACAGAAAGATGGCTCTGACACTGGTAGGGTAGAATAAGGAGCTTGCGACGTTTCCACAAGGTATCTGAAAAAATGCCACGGAGGCACAAAGAGCTCAGAGGAAAATGTTTTTCTAAAATGTGGATATCAAGTTGTCTAGTCCCCGAGGGACGGCAGGAAATAGCCCCGCCATTTATGGCTGGGATCAGATTTTATCGTTTTTTAGTTCCGAAGGGACGACACTATTCCTTCGTATATAAGAACCTGTTAGAGAATTCGTTTTTTTACGATTTGTCATTCTGAGCATAGCGAAGAATCTATCATATATCCGCCATTTAGAGATCTTTCGCTTCACCGCTTCGGCGTACCGTCAGGATGACATAAAAAACAAGATTTATGAATTCTCTAATGGGCTCTAAAGTAATAAACATTCAATCCAAGAAAGAAAAAACTCATGCCATCCCGTGTCCATGAAAACCCCTTGATCATCCGGCCAGACTCTCAATTGCTGGAACGCCACCCTGGTCTGCAACATGCCAGCAATGTCTTAATGCTGAAATACCGGGCCAAGCAATTGGTCACCGACGAGGAATTACAGGCTCTGGGGCAATACCTCTGGCAAGTTTTGGAAATCGAAAACGATTTTGAGCAGGCCAAAGAAAAAGCAGGAACAGCGATCCTGCCCATCATCATCGAGAGCGATCAGGCGGCCATTCAACAATTGCCCTGGGAAATCCTTCATTCTCCAGAAATCGGCTTTCTGGGCAAATCGAGAACTTGCACCCTCTCCCGCCGAATCGCAAAAACAGAATCGGTACCCGCTCCATTAGAACCAGGGCCCTTGAGGGTGCTGTTGTTCACCTCCCTGCCCGATGATCTGGATGCGGAGAAAGGTCGCCTGAACGTGGAAGAAGAACAGGCCCAGGTGCAGGAAGCCTTGATGCCTTGGATTGCCAAAGGGTTGGTCGAATTAGAAATGCCCGATGATGGACGCTTTTCCACGTTGCAAGAGCAACTGAAGACGTTTCAGCCACACCTTGTCTTTCTCAGCGGACATGGCCACTTTCACCACCAGCCTCATACCGGAGAAGCCCCCTATAGCACCTTTTTGTTCGAAAGTGAAATCGGCAGCAGCGAACCGATTCCAGAAGGCAAGATTGCCGAAGCCTTTATCGGATCGGCGGTAAACTGCGTAGTGCTCTCTGCCTGTGAATCGGGCAAGGCCAGCTCCGATTTTCTGAACAATGGCTTGATGCGCAATCTGAGTCAGCGTGGCATTGCCCATGTGATTGGCATGCGCGAATCCATTTTGGATCGAGCCGGGATTTTGTTCGCTCGTGCTTTTTGTGATGCCATTGCTCGCCAGGAACGAATCGATGTGGCTCTGCAAGCGGCACGGGAAGTCATCACCACTCCCTTGAAAGAGAGCACCTGGAAAGATTCAGAAATCACGGGTTTGAGCGAACTCAGTCTGGGACAATGGTGTTTGCCTTCGCTCATTTCACCAGAGGCCAGCCAGCCTTTGATCGATTGGAACTTTTCGCCACAAGTTCCCACTGGGAAACTGAACAATCAGAGCTTGAAAAGCATCACCCTGCCGCCACGCTTTTTGGGACGGCGCAGCGAATTGCGTCAATTGAAAAGTGATTTACAGCGTGGTAAACGCCAACAATTGTTGATCATTGGTCCGGGAGGACAGGGAAAGACCGCTTTGGCTGGCAAACTAGCCCACGATTGTCAGCAACGTGGTTATGAGATTCTGGCCTGCTCGGTCAGATCAGAAGATAACTGGCAAGAATTTTTGTTTGAATTGGAATTGCAACTCAACCCCGCCAATGTTGAACGCTACAACCGCATGATTGAAGCAGCAAAAGACGAAACCAGCAAAGCCAAACTCCTGTTGCGTCTCCTGCTCCAGCAGTCAGAAAACCGGATTGTTCTTTTCTTGGACAACCTGGAATCCCTGCAAAATCCAGACACCCTGGCCTTGGAAAGTCCAGTGATCACGGCCTGGATCAAAGCGGCTCAAACGCTGCTTGATCAAGGTTTGCTGCTGCTCTTGACCTCACGCTGGCAACTCCCCAATTGGCCCGATGCCGACCTCTGGAATCTGAAACACGCCAGCTATGGGGATTTTCTGCAAATGGCCCGCCAGCAACGTCTACCCTCAAAGTTTTTCCAGGAGCCTAACCGCTTGCACCGAGTCTATCAAACCTTGCATGGCAATGGCCGGGGACTGGAATTTTTCATTGCTGCCATTGAACAGATGAATAGCAATGAGGAAGCCGCTTTTCTGGAAAAGTTGGCTCAGGCTGAGGCCGAAGTACAGACCGATATGGCCCTGGCAAAGATCGTGGAACACCTCAGTGATCAGGAACAAGAACTACTGGAACGTTTGCCCGCTTACCACACTGCGGTTCCCCTGGAAGGCGTCATCAAACTGGCTTTGGATATGGAACAGCCTGTAGAATCTCTGTTGGCCCATTTATGCAACGTATCCCTGGTAGAAAAATACCACGATCCACATTGGCAGGCCGATCAATACCAATGCTCTCCTCTGGTGGTCAGTTGGTTAATAAAAAAAGGAAAAGTTTCTCTCAATCATGGCCTATTATATGCTTCAGCAGAATATCAGCACTACCTTTTTGATTGGGAACGCAAAACATTAGAACAAGCCATTATCGTGCATCAAGCCTGGCGAACTGCCGGAGAAAAAGAAACAGCCGACCGCTTTGCTTTAGACACGATCATCGCTCCTCTCAACTTGCGTGGATTGTATCAAACGCTGCTCCAGGAATGGCTCCCGGATATCTGCCAGTCGGACAATCAACAGATTCAAGCAGATGCTTTGAATCAAACCGGAAAACAACGTTACCACTTGGGAGAGTATGGAGTGGCCTTGGAATACTACCAACAATCCCTGACCATCAGTAAGAAAATTGGAGACAAAGCCGGAGAAGGAACCACACTGAATAATATTTCTCAAATCTTTGGTGCTCGTGGGGACTACGACCAAGCTTTAAACTACCTCCAACAATCTTTGGTCATTCAACAGGAAATCGGAGACAAAGCCAGAGAAGGAACCACACTGAATAATATTTCTCAAATCTTTGATGCTCGTGGGGACTACGATCAAGCTTTAAACTACCTAAAACAATCTCTGGTCATTCAACAGGAAATCGAAGACAAAGCCGGAGAAGGAACCACACTGAATAATATTTCTCAGATTTTCCAGGCTCGTGGGAACTACAATCAAGCTTTAAACTACCTCCAACAATCCCTGGCTATCATTCAAGAGATCGGGGATAAAGCAAGCGAAGGAGGGGTCCTGAATAATATTTCTACGATTTTCCAGGCTCGTGGGGACTACGATCAAGCTTTAAACTAC
>JANQHV010000589.1 GCA_028282505.1 SAR324 cluster bacterium
TTTTGATCTTATCCCAACTGAGGACTATCATAGGGTAGGGTGTCTCAATCCTTATTCCAGAATCTCGGGACAAGATACCCCATTTTCTGTTTTGCAGCTTTTTCGTGGATGTACAGCAAAATGTGATTTTTGTGATGTGAATAATTTCATGGGGAACGGGGTACGCCATTTTCCTGTAGAAGAAGTGGTAAAAGAAATCACTTATCTTGTAGAGGAACGAGGGATTCGTCATTTTGATGTATTAGACGATGCTTTTCTGGCAAACAAACACGTAGTTTCGGAACTACTGAAAGAGTTGGTCAAATTGAAACAAAAATATGGAATTACCTGGTCTTCTAATAATGGATTAATTGCTACTCAGCTTACAGAAGAGCTGTTGGAACTAATGCGTGATTCTGGATGTGTTGGTTTCCGTATTGGAGTGGAATCAGGAAATCCTCAAATGTTGAGGCGAATGAGAAAACCGGCGACTTTGTCAAAACTTTATAAAGCTGCCGCACTCATGAACCGCTTCCCTGAAATGTTTACAGGGGCAAATTATATTATTGGTTTGTTTGGAGAGGAAACTTTTGGTCAAATGTTAGAGTCTTTTCGAGTTTCGTGTGAATTGAATCTGGATTGGGCCTCCTGGGCTACGTTTCAATTTACCAGTAATCGTACTCCTGGACCTAAAGATATTAAGCTGGAAGAACGTAAGGGAGGGGGGGACTTTGTGCCTTCGAAAGGAGATACTCAAAGGCAGGTTGATGAAAAGCAAGCGAATGTATCAGGCTCAACTATCTTTAAGCTACCTGAAGATCAAGTTCCTGCTGCAGAAGATATTAAGCAAATCTGGTTTGCTTTTAATCTGGTGAGTAACTTCATTAATAATAAAAATCTGAAAGAAGGTGGTCGTCCTGAAAAATTTACGTCCTGGGTGGAAGCATTGATTATTACCTATCCTAAAAATCCTTATATGTTTCTGTTTGCTGGATTAGGGCGTATGATTTCCGAGCAAAAAGACTTGGCTGATCAACATGTTAGGATGACAAAAGAACTGTTAAGCAATTCGGATTATTGGAAGAATCGTTTTGAGCAGTTTAATCTTGGTAATTTTGTTGATCATTTTCCTGATAATAAGAGCCAGGTACTCAAACGCATGGCCGCTTTACGGGAAGAATATAAGCCATGGACTGGATAATTGGAATCTGGTTGAAATACCGTGAAAGTTTTTCTCACTGAAGCTGGAAGACAGATTGTAAAAGAAGTTTTTCAATACGTCTCAAAAAATAAAGCTAACGCTTTACTCTCAGCTTTGAAAGTTAATAAATTTGAATATAGGGACTGGTTTCCTTTTTTATAAAGTCATCTGCTAATTTTGAGGGAGTATGCAATTTAAGAAAATTTTTATTACTGGAGGTGCTGGTTATGTTGGTGCCATGCTTGTGCCTAGACTGTTGAAAGAAGGATGTGACGTAACGGTTCTTGATCTCATGATATATGGAGAAGAAGTGCTTCCTGATCATCCTCAGTTGAAAAAAATAAAAGGAGACATTCGGGATGTAGAGGTTCTACAAAAAAGCATTCCTGGACATGATGCCGTGATCCATTTGGCTTGCATATCAAATGATCCCAGTTTTGAACTGAATCCTGATCTTGGCAAGAGCATTAATTTAGACTCATTCCGCCCTCTGGTGGAAACCAGTAAGAAAGTCGGAGTGAAACGCTTTATCTATGCATCTTCTTCTAGTGTCTATGGGATTAAAGACGAACCAAATGTTCATGAAGAGATGGTATTAGAGCCATTGACAGACTATTCTCGTTTTAAGGCAGATTGTGAGCAGATTTTAAGTGAATATCATCCAGATCCAAATTTTACAACAGTCACCATTCGTCCGGCTACGGTCTGTGGGTATTCGCCCCGGCAACGATTGGATGTGGTCGTTAATATTTTAACGAATCTTGCTTATCACAAAGGAAAAATTACAGTATTCGGTGGCGATCAATTGCGGCCGAATATTCATATTGAAGACATGGTCGAAGCCTATGTCACTTTGTTAAATGCACCAGCAGAAAAAATAGCTGGTCAAATCTTTAACGCGGGATATGAAAATCAGCCGGTCAGTGAATTGGCTGAAACGGTAAAGCAAGTGATTGGTGATCATGTGGCCTTAATCACAACACCTACTGATGACAACCGTTCCTATCATATTTCATCGGAGAAAATCTCTAGAGAACTTGGATTTGTTGCCAACCACACCATTCAGGATGCTGTATCAGGGCTGAAAACAGCTTTTGATGAAGGATTGCTTCCTGACTCTCTGAGTGATGAAAAATATTTCAACATCAAACGAATGCAATCTCTTGATTTGCGATAATCGTAGAAAACAAAACTAATTTTAGGTTGGGTCCCTCTCAATTGTAGTGTTAATTGTAATATAGAAAGACAAGATATGCGTGTTCGATATTCCTATCTACCTCAACAGTTTGGAGATTGTGAGGATTTGTGGCAACAACTCAAGGAATTTGTGCTTACTGGAGATTTTACTTTAGGAAAACCTTTAATCGAATTTGAAAACACTTTTGCCAAATTAATTGGCACCAAATATGCCATTGGAGTCAATTCAGGGACAGATGCTATTAAACTGTCCCTAAGAGCAGTAGGTGTTGGTTTTGGGGATGAAGTGGTCACGACAGCAAATACATTTGTTGCGACAGTGGGGGCAATTGCTGAACTGGGAGCAACGCCCGTTTTTGTCGATTGTGATGATACATTTTGTATGAATGTGGATTTATTAGAAGAGGCCATTACCGATAAAACAAAAGCAATTGTACCCGTACATTACACTGGTTACATGACGGATATGCGCAAATTGCTGCCTATAGCAGAAAAGTATGATCTTCCCGTTATTGAAGATGCCTGCCAGTCAATTTTAGGTGCGATTGAAGGAAAAAATGCTGGTACCTGGGGAAATACAGGAGCATTTTCTTTGCACCCTTTAAAAAACCTAAATGTTTGGTCCGATGGAGGTGTCATTGTCACGAATGACAGTCAACTAGATGAACAACTTCGTCTGTTAAGAAATCACGGGATGGTAGATCGAGATACCATTGGCATTTTAGGGTGTAACTCGCGATTGGATACAATTCAGGCGGTTGTCGGTAATTGGCTCATTCCTCAAACAGAAAGTATCGCGGAGAAAAGAATCGAGCATGCTGCTTATTATGATAAGCAGCTGGGACAAATACCACAGATTACACTTCCTCCTCGGCCTGCAGATTATAGAATTGTATTTCATCTGTATATTGTTTTTGCAGAAAATCGGGATGATTTATTGGAATATTGCTTAGAAAAAGGAATCGAGGCAAAAGTACATTATCCTGTGCCAATTTATCGTCAACCTGCACTTACTCATTTGGGCTATAAAGCAGGAGATTTTCCTGTCACAGATAGTCATCTTAGTAAAATTATTACATTTCCTTGTGATCAACATTTATCTCAAGAAGAGATGGATTATGTCATCCAGACCGTAAAGGATTTTTATGCAAGAGGATAATGCTTCTATTCCCTATGTGAATTTGAGTGCCCAGTGGGACGAGGACAAAGAAGAGCTTTTGCCAATCCTGGAAAAGGTGATGACTGAAGCCCATCATGTTGGTGGAGCTCATATTGAAAAATTTGAGCAACACGTGGCTCAACTGTGTGATGTTAAGCATGCCATCGCATTGAATAGTGGGACTGATGCCTTAGTCTTGGGAATGGTAGCCTTGGGTATAAAAGCTGGGGATGAGGTCATTACACCTCCAAATTCATTTGTTGCTTCTACCGCGGCTATTGTTCAGTTGGGGGCTAAACCGGTATTTGTGGATGTCTTGCCTGATCAAAATATAGACCCTGATTTAGTAGAACAAATGATCACGGAAAAGACAAAAGCCATCATGCCAGTCCATTTAACGGGACGTATTGCCAATATGGACCCCATTTTGGCAATTGCCAGCAAATACGATTTAAAAATTGTAGAGGATGCCGCACAATCCATTGGCTCAAAATATCGGGGTCAGTTGAGTGGCTCACTTGGACATGTGGGTTGCTTTTCCGCTCATCCTCTGAAGAACTTAAACGCTTGTGGAGATGCGGGCTTTTTAACGACGGATGATGATCAAGTCGCTGAAAGCGTAAGACTCATGCGCAATCATGGATTGGCCGATCGCAATACGGTGACAAGCTTTGGCTGTGTTTCCCGAATGGACAACCTCCAAGCCGCTATTCTCGATTTTCGTTTGCAGAAATTGGATCAAATTATTCAAAAAAGACGAAAGAATGCACAAGTATACACGGATTTGATTGACTCCCGCTTTGTGTTTGTTCCGGAAGAAAAATCATATGAGTTCAACACCTACCATACATTTGTGATTCAGACCAATTGTAGAAATGAACTACAAAAGTTCTTGAATCAACATCAAGTAGGGTCTGCAATTCACTATCCGATTCCCATCCATTTGCAACCGGCTTCGGCTTCCCTGGGATACAAATCTGGTGACTTTCCAGAAGCAGAGCGACAGGCAGGAAAGATTTTGAGCTTACCCATCCATCAATATCTTGATACCGTTTCAATTGAAAGAATATCAAAACTAATTAATCAGTTTCTTTCTACTCACGAAATTTGATCTGAAAACAGTTGAGGGCTAAGTATTTTGATGCTATTTCAGAGAATTCTTTAAAACGTATTGAATGCTAAAACAGACACTGATGAAAATACAGAATTGTTCACTAAGTTTATGCGGCAGAATATAATTGAGAACGAGCAATTATCAGAAGTGGATCAGCAGGCTCTTCTACAAACGGATATGTTGCCTGAAGAACTGGTCAATGATGAATTCGACTATTCACAGGTTGTGGTTAAAAAACCCTGGGGATATGAATATCTGATTTTTGAGAATGAAGATGTTGCTGTCTGGATATTGTTCTTGAAAAAAGGGGAGCAAACTTCTATGCATTGTCATCCTGGCAAGCTTACGTCTTTAGTCGTTCTTCAGGGGGAAGTGTCCTGTTCCACTCTGGAGTCTTCTTTGCCCAGAAAAGCGGGAGAAGGGTTGTTGATCAGCAAAAAAGTCTTCCACCAAACCAAGGCTGTTTCGGAAAACGGGGCTTTTGTCATGGAGATCGAAACACCCGTTAACAAAAGGGATTTGGTTCGTCTTGAAGATAGGTATGGCAGAGAAAATATGGGATATGAAAAGTCTGACCAACATTCTGTCAATACACAAAATTACAACTATTTGAAACTTAGCCATCCGGTTGTCTATCATAACTTAAAGAAGCGGTTTGGTCAGTGTACCTTGACTTTTAAGGAAATTACCTGTCAAAAGGACTGGGATGAAATTCTTAGTTTTGATGAGAGTGTGGTCATCAGTGTATTGAAAGGAAATCTCTGTCATCCTGAAAAACCCTTTTATGGAGTAGGGTATACAACAACTATTCGGGATATTGAGCGAGGAGTATTTCCCTCAGATGATGCGCTGATATTGGTGATCCAAAAGGATGATCAGATCATTAAGGTATCTGATTGGATTGCTAATTTTTTGGATTCTCAGGGAATACATCAGGTGTTCTTAGTGCCTGGAGATGCCAATGTTCATTTATTGGATTCTTTTGGTCGACATGAGAAACTCTCTTACATTTGTAATCAAACAGAAAATGGTGCTACACTTGCGGCAGAGGCATACAGCAAGCTTTCAGGTGAGATAGGAGTTTTAGTTCTATCTTCGGGGCGATCTAGTGCAGAAGCCATTTCAGGAATTGCCAGTGCATGGGTTGACTCTGTTCCCTTACTTGTGATTTCTGGTCAAGCAAGGAACGATCAAGGAATTGATGTTCAAGTACGTCAATTAGGAAATAAAGCATTACACAGTATTGAAGTGGTGCGCCCTATCACCAAGTATGCTGTCCACATCCAAGATGTGTTTACCATTGCCTACCATTTTGCTAAAGCCATTCAGATTGCTCAACAAGGTCGACCTGGTCCTGTTTGGATTGACCTTCCTATTGACATCCAGGGAACAATAATAGATGCTAGAGATTTGCGCTCTACCAATTTTGAACAGAACAATCAGACTTTTCAACTTGCTGATAGTATTCAGCAAGTGTACACGCTTTTGAGAAAATCCAAACGGCCTGTTATTTTAGCAGGTATGGGAATACGTATTTCCAAAGCAGAGACTCTCTTTTTACAATTGATCGAAAAACTCGGGATACCCGTTCTATTAAGTCGAAGGGGTGCGGATTTGCTTCCTACCTATCATCCACTGAATTTTGGACGACCTGGCGTCTATGGTTCCCGAAGTGCAAATCTGGTGATTCAAAACTCGGATTTGCTGATTAGTATTGGCTCTCGCTTATCCATTCCCTTGATTGGGCGTAATACCAGAGCGTTTGCCAGAGGTGCTACTAAAGTGGTTGTGGATATTGACCCCAATGAATTAAATAAGGAAACCGTTCAAGTCGATTTGAAAATTTGCCTAGATGCTAAACTTTTTATTCAGCACATGCTCAATTCCTTGACAAAAGAAGGATTGAATTTTTCAAGTTGGTTGAGTCGATGTCGATATTTTGTGGAGACACTCGCTCACTCTATTGAACAGCGTAGCCATCATGAAAAGATTAATCCTTATTTGTTCGTTCAGGCACTTTCCAAGCTATTACCTGAACAGTCGGTAATTATTTATGATGGTGCCTCTGTCATGAACTACATTATGCAAATGTTTGAAGTCAAAGAAGGACAACGGTTGATCAGTTCTCCTGCTTTTGATTTGCCTGGTTTTTCTGTGCCGGGTTCAATAGGCAGTAGTCTTTGCGAGGCGTCTACTCCTATAATCTGTATTTGTGAGGAAAGAGGTCTTCTGCTTGGTATTCAGGAGTTGCAAACGATTTATGAGTATCGCTTGCCTATCAAGATATTTAGCTTAAAAAGCCAGGGAAATAAAACCATTCGAAATATACAAAAAGATTTTTTTGGTAGTCGGTTTGTGGGAACAGATCATGAAATTTTATTTGGTACCCCAAACCTTAAGGAAATAGCACAGGCTTTTCGATTGATGACCACTGAAATTCTTAGACCAGAGCAAATAGAAACAGGTATCCAAGAATTTTTGAGCATGCCGGGGCCTGGGTTGTGTATGGTGGATACCGATAGTAATCAGGAATTGATTCCGAGAATGGGTTTTTCGGTTAGGAATGATGGGCAATGGGTAGCAAAACCCTTAGAAGATATGTACCCCTTTCTGGATAGGAAGTTGTTAAAAGAAATGATGTATATTGATTTACTAGAAGAGGATTAAAAAATCATGATAAGATTGGCTGATTTTGTAATGAAATATTTAGAATCAATTGGTGTTAAAGATGTCTTTGTTGTGAGTGGCGGAGGTGCTATCTTTTTGTGTGATGCCTTAGCCCAAACAAAAGAGATAAGGTATTATTGTTGTCACCATGAACAGGCAGTTTCTTTTGCCACTGAAGGCTATGCCCGGTGTCGAAATGATTTGGGGGTTTCTGTAGTCACTACAGGACCTGGTGGAACGAATACGATTACAGGGGTAACTTGTGCCTGGATTGATTCAACGCCACATTTAACCATTTCAGGTCAAGTTTTTCTGAATCAGACCATCAGACAATCGGGCGTTCGTCAATTGGGTGTTCAGGAAATCAACATTATTGATTTAGTTCGTCCTGTTACCAAGTATGCGGTGATGATAGAAGATCCTCAATCTATTTTGTATCATTTGCAAAAAGCCATCTTTTTAGCCCAAAGTGGACGCCCGGGACCTGTGTGGATTGATGTTCCCGCTGATATTCAAAACGCAAAAATCAACCCTGCGGATTTACCTGAGTTCAATCCAGAAGAAATTCAAATTGCCTATGATCCCAATCTAAAAGAAAAAGTCGCAAAGGTGGTCAAGCTATTGCGTTCTTCCCATCGTCCATTACTTCATGCGGGATTTGGAGTAAAAATTGCTCATGCTTCAGAACTGTTTTTACAATTTGTCGAGAAACATCGTATTCCATTTGTTACCACGTGGAATGCTACGGATTTAATCAATTCCGATCATGAGTTATTTGTTGGTCGGCCTGGTACATTTGCCCAAAGAGGAGTCAACTTTGCCGTACAGAACGCTGATTGTTATGTAGCAGTTGGTTCACGTCTTTCCTTGCCGGTCACTGGTTACAACTCTAAAGACTATGCCCGCAAAGCCCAAAGGGTTATGGTCGATATTGACAAAACGGAATTGGAAAAAGACTCTCTGGATATGCACATCAAAATCCATGCAGATGCTCGGGAGTTTTTAGAGGAATTAGATCGACAGTGGCAAGAGAGTACGGATTCTTACGGCACATGGATACTTCAGTGTCAGGACTGGAAGAAAAAATATCCAGTCGTTCTTCCAGAATACAAAAAACAACAGGGGAGTGTGAATTCCTATTATTTTATTGATTTGTTGTCAAATGCGCTGGGGCCACAAGCGGTGGTTATTACTGATATGGGATTATCATTTGTAGGAACTCACATGGCGTTTCGCATTAAAAAAGGACAACGCTTGTTCACCAATTCAGGTCATGCCCCAATGGGGTGGGGGTTGCCGGCTGCAATCGGTGCTTGTATTGCTAATGACAAAAAAACTACCATTTGTTTATCCGGAGAAGGTGGCTTGCTCATGAACATCCAGGAACTGGCTACTGTGATGCATCACAATCTTCCTATTAAACTATTTATTTATAACAATGGTGGTTATCTGACGATCAAGCAAACACAGCAATTGGGATTTGATGGTAGATTAATGGGTTCTACGGAAGATAGTGGTATTTCTTTTCCAGATTTTAAATATATGACTCAAGCACACCACCTGCCTTTCCTCCGGATTAACAACCATCAACAATTGGAACAGGAACTCCAGACGTTTTTGGATGCTCCAGGGCCTGGTGTCTGTGAACTCATTATGGATTGTGAACAGCCACAAGTGCCTAAAGCCATTAATCGCAAAAGACCGGATGGGACAACAGAGCCCACTCCTCTTGAAGATATGTACCCATTTCTCGACCGAGAAGAACTGCAAGCCAATATGTTGGATGATTCTTTTTAAAGGACAGCTAGACCATGAAAATTACGAATGTTGAAGTGATTTTGCTCAAAAAGGATTTGAAGTCCTCCATGCAAATTTCCAGAGGTGGTTTTCAAACTCGTTATCACACTCTGGTACAGGTGCATACCGATGAGGGAGTGACCGGTTTGGGTGAGGGAATTGGCAACGCTGCTTTAGTTAAATCAGCGTTAGAAGGACAGATGTGTGAATTGGTCAAGGGAATGGATCCGTGCAATATTCCAGGTATTCGGAAGCAGCTGGTTGAAAGCCAAGTTTATTATGAAAGGAAAGGGTCCGCTGTTTGTGCAGCTAGTGCCATTGAAATGGCATGC
>JANQHV010000594.1 GCA_028282505.1 SAR324 cluster bacterium
TTTGTTTTATCTAATCATTGGCACTCATGCCCTCCATGCTGTTCTTGCACTGATCGTGCTTTTCTATGCTTACTGGAAATTAAGTCCAAACAGAAAAGCCAAGCCAACTCCAATAAATTTTATGGCCCTTCAGATCTTTTGGTATTTTGTAGTTGGTGTTTGGCCCTTTCTTTATGTATTAGTCTATTTGATTTGAGGTAATTGTGTTTGCAAAGCTGATATACACTCCAATTATTTTCCTGGGACTAGTTTTTTTTGCTGCTCCAGTCTTTGCCTGCTCCGTTTGTTTTGTAGGCAAAGAAGGATCCATGGTAGCCTATTATTCCACGGCTATCTTTCTCAGTTCGCTTCCCTTCACGATGGTGGGTCTGTTTGTTTGGTTTTACAGACGCCATCAACAAAAAATGTCCCATTCGACAAACGACTTTCTAGAAAAAAATGAATCCATCCACATCCACCAAAAATCCGTTGCCAGTTGATACCTTCTCTGCTAATCGCCCTAAAGGAGAAGGAACAAATCAAACTGAGGCATCGGATATATGGACCCAAAGGCGTCCTCTTTTCCGATGGATGGCTCTTGCAGCAGCCATTTTAACATGGCCGTTGATTGCCTTTGGAACCTACGTTCGTTTAAAAAATGCAGGATTATCTTGCCCTGATTGGCCATTGTGCCATGGAAAAATTATACCTCCTGCTGGATTTGAAATTGCGCTGGAGGTGGGGCACCGTTTTGTGGCTTCCTTTCTTGGGCTATTGATTACGGTCATTTTGATCCTGGCATATACCAGGCCCCAGTATAAGAACTATCGTTTTCTTTCCGTTTTAATCTTTGTACTGGTCTGTGTCCAGGGAGTTTTGGGGGGATTGACGGTGTTGATGAAACTTTCTCCGCCAACAGTTGTTTTTCATTTGGTGGGAGGAAATGCCTTATTTGGTTTATTGATCTTTCTAGCTTATCGCGCATACTATGATGAACGCAATCCCCATCGTTCCTCTGATCAACGCCAATCATGGTCTCATTTCAGCAAACAACAAGCTGGTATGCTTTTGCTCTTTTTCATCATCCTGATTTCAGGTGGAGCCAATAGCAGTACTTATTCTGGATACGCATGTAATGCCTTTCCTGGTTGTCATCCAGGCAGTGCCCTCTCTTTTCATGTGGGAGAGGCAGTTGCCAGTGAAGGATATTTTTTGCCAAAATTTCAAACCGAGTGGATCCACATGACTCACCGTTTGATTGCAATTGTTGGCGGACTAGCATTGCTGATCATGTCCTGGCGTCTCTTATACAGGAAGCAAGCCTATCGCATGATTGGGATTGGCATCTGGGTCTTGATTTTAGGAGAAATTAGTGTGGGCATTTTGAATGCGCTCTATCGTATTCCTGCGCCTATATCCACAGCACACACTGCAATTGCTGCAACAATTGTCGGTTTATTGAGTTATTCTCTTGCCAAATCGGTTCATGAGCGTCACTGATTTACCGACCCTTAATGCGGTCCTCAATGGCATTACAACCTGTCTTTTAGTATTAGGTTTCTTGACGATTAAGAAACGTCAGGAGGAGCTTCACAAACGCTACATGTTATCTGCCTGTGGAGTTTCCGCTTTGTTCCTGATCAGCTATTCGATCTACCATGTCAATGTAGGCTCGGTGCCTTTCCAAGGAACCGGGTTCATTCGCTTCATCTATTTTGCCATTTTGATACCACACATTGTTTTGGCAGCAGTGCAAGTTCCTCTGATTCTGATTGCCGTTTATAAAGCCCTGCGTGGACAGAGAGAAGCCCACCGGAAGATGGTGAAGTGGGCCTATCCTATTTGGCTTTTTGTCTCTGTAACAGGTGTGCTGATTTATGTCATGCTCTATCAAATGGATTTTAGTTAGAAGCTGTGTTAAAAATATTTACCGTTACGAAAATTTGTCAAAACGAGCGATTTTTTGGGAAATTTGCGGCGAATATCGGGAATATTTAACAAGAATTTCCCAAAAAATGAGCCGTTTTGACGGATTTGCAGGAGGATAAATGTTTTTAACACAGCTTCTAATGTCAACGCCTTCAAACAATTCGTTGGATGAATGCTTTGATATGTTCCCCCATGACTCGTGTTTCTTTCAAGCAGCCGGAGTGTCCCCATTTGGAGCGAATCTCAATGGCCTCAGCCTGACCTGGATTCTTCTGGTTTAAAATATCAGCCAATTCCTTGGCCCAATAGGGTGGAAATTCCTGATCCGTGTCAACATTCATGAACAAGGCAGGGCACTGAATACGTTGAACGCCTTTCTCATAACTTGATGCTCCTTTTGCTAAATCATAGGTATTCAGAGCATTAAGAACCCGAATGAAACAATTGGGGTCTAAGGTGTTCAGATGTTCTTCCACGTAACGAGGCATTATAAAATTCCTGGCATTTTCACTTCTTTTTTCTTGAGACGTCTCATCCCAACACAACTGTTTGACAATGCTTTCATGAGTATAATAAATCATGATGACCTGGTGAACATAACGCAATCCCAGTTTCGGTTGACCAATTTCATAGCGTCCTTCATTGAAATCCGGGTCCATTCGCAAGGCATTCATGATAAAGTGGTGCATGCACATGCCAGAAGGAGTCATTCGGCCTGATGTTGCTACGGCTACAATACTGCCTATCAGGTCTGGATACAATGCTGCCATTTGCAAGGATTGTAATGCTCCCATGGAAGGACCAGTGCTCATAAATACTTTGGAGATTTCCAGTTCTTCCAGAAACATTTTATGGAACCGCGCCATATCGGTAAAGGTGATTTCTGGAAAATCAGCACCCCACGGTCTGCCCGTATCAGGGTTCACTGTTAAGGGAGAAGAGGTTCCATACATACTCCCCAAAGCATTTGGAGCAACAACTCGGTAATGATTGGTATCAATTGCTTTTCCAGGACCAATCAAACCATCCCATTCTCCAGCTCTTCGTTCATCAGGAGCATATTTCCCAGCCACATGATGGCTGTTCAATCCCCCATGCAGGGCCAGGACAATTGGTCCATTGTGTTGACCATATTCTTCGTAAGCAACGATAGGATCCTTGATCACATCTCCTCTTTCCGTATAGAAAGGGGAGGAAAGTTTTAATGTTTTGCTTTCAACAATCATTTTATTTTTGTTTGGTTTAGATGTGCACGATAAAATGTTTTACTGCAAATCGGGTCCTTTTATTTGAACACTTTGATTGGCGTTTAATACAAAAGCACGCCGAATGCTTTTACCAATTTTGAGATAATATTGTCCTGCTGGCAGCAGCAGATTTTTCCTTTTGTCCATTGCGGTATTGTAAGTTTGCCATGGATTATTTCGTTCTCTGAGCTGAAAGCGAACCTGTTTGGCGCTTCCCCAGAGTTGCGTTTGCTCCAGATTCAAGACGACCTGTCCAGAAGGGACAGGTGGAGAAATAAAATTGTTCCCTAAAGGGCTTCGATTCTCAGGATATGGTGTGGAAGTTCCTAATCTTTCCAAAATCTGCCCAAACAGTCGATTTTTAAATTCTTCTGTCCTCAATCCCTGAAAATCACGCAAGTCTATGAAGCGTGGGATGGTGACAATCTTCTTTAAAAATTCTTCTGGAATGTCCAAATAATATAATATTTCTGGAATCCTCACTTGTTTTGTGCTGCCCAGGCAACTTTTCAATGCCAGCACAATAGTATCCTGCCGGCGTATCTGGGATTGTTCCAATACCTGTTCCTTCCAGGAACGGAAGTTGTTTTCCACATCAATGGAAAGAGCATAAGTATAACGATTCGTCGCAAAGGAAGCGAACTGACCAATTTTTGTTAACAAAAAAATCATATTCATATCCTGCTGTGCAATAGCTACCTTCAAAAACGCATGATACGCTGCTAAATCATGAGGAGCTAATTGCAACACGTCAATTGCTTTTTCTTGCAATTCACTGACATTCTCACACACCTTACCTTTATTCAAGACCACATCCAGGCTTTGTTGACGCATTTCTCTGATTTTAGTGAGATCTTCTGTTTGAGTGATTTGATAAATCTGCTCTTCGACGTATTCTTCGACAGTTTCTTCTAAATCAGACTGATCCACAATATATGCTTCTGCATCAGAAATAGCTGCCCTTTGTGCTGCTGCTTGATCCTGTTGCTGGCCTGATTGAGCAAAATTTCCTTTGTTTGTCATGGATTGCTGAGATTTGCTCACCTCGATGATATTCAGTGGATACCCTAATAAAATGACTTCGTTTCCCAAAGTACCCACAGCGATTAATGTTCCATCTGTTCTGATAGCCATCTTACTGATAGGGTGACGCTCTCCACTGAGGATTTTAATCAACTTTCCTGTTTTCACATCCCACAGGCGTGCTGTTTTATCCCGTGATACAGAAATCAAAACTTTACCATCTTTGGAAAAAGACACTCCCGTCACAATAAAGCCATGTCCTTTCAAATCATGTATTTTTTTCCCTCCTTCTGGAGAAATATCCCAGATCTTAATCGTTTCATCCGCAGATGCCGAAGCAAGAATGGGGGCAACTGGACTAATGGTAAGATCACTCACTGATTTACGATGTCCCGTCAGAGTGTGAACCAGTTGTCCTTGTGGGTAACTCCAGACCTGGATTGATCTATCAGCACTGCCTGTGGCAAAATAGTTTCCATCAGGGGAAAAGCGGACTATGGTGACTTGATCCTTATGGGCTTTGTTGGATTGGGTGGACTGATTTTTTTGCAGATCCCAAAGAATCCATTGTCGATCAGATCCTGCTGATACTAAAACTTCCTGCGTTGGATGATAATCAATGCTGTTGACTTTTCCCTGATGCTTTTCCAGAGAAGCAATCCGTTGTCCCGACTGGGTATCCCAGATTCCGACCAGCGAATCTGCTCCGGCGGTGGCAAAAGAACGACTGTCCCGGCTCATGCGAAGATCTTGAACACGGTGGTTTGCAGTAGGAAAGGTGATGGCCAATTGTTTCTGATCGATACTCCAGACTTTAATGGTCTTATCCAATGCGGCAGAAAGCAAATACTTGCCATTTTTTGTAAAGTCCAGTGCGGTAATAAAGCGTTTGTGTCCTGTCAACGCTCCAAGAAATGAAGAAGGTCCCAGTTCCCAAAGTTGTACCAAACCTTTCGCTGTTGTCGCAATGACCCGTTTTCCGCTATTATCAAAATGAATACTTTCTACAGCGCCGTCTACTGATTTCAATGCAGAAAGCATTTCACCTTTTTCAATGTCCCATAACTGAATACTCTCATCCTTGCTGCTGGAAACCAAATGTATCCCATCGGGGTGAAAATCCAATCCAGTGACAACATTGTCATGGCCGCTTAACGTATGTTCGGCATACCTTTCTTTCCAATCCCACAATTTAATGGTTTTATCTTGAGAGGCTGAGGCTAAAATTCTGCCATTCGACTGAAAAGCCACTTTGGTGATTTCTCCAGCATGCTCTCTCAACTCAATAATCATCTTCCCGGTTTCTAAACTCCAAATTCGGATTTTCCGGTCTTTTCCTCCACTCACCATCAATTTTCCACTGGGATGGATATCCACACTGTGGACAATGCCAAGGTGTGCTTTTTGGATCGTACTTCGTAAAGCAAAATTGGTCAGATCCCATACTAAAATCGCACCATCTTCACTGCCAGAAACCAGAACACTTCCATCGTAATTAATGGCTAATGTGCTGACGCTTCCCACATGTCCCCGCATGACATTAGTTGATGTCCCACGGTTGACATCCCATACATGAATGGTATTATCATTACCCCCAGTGATTAAAACTGAATCCTGTGGATGGGAAATCAACGAGATGGCTTTATGCTTTCCAGTGGAAAATGCTTTGAAAGGAGTACCTGTTCGGCTATTCCAAACTTCCAGCTTGTGAGTTCCAGATAAGGTAATTATGAAACGGTTATCTGGACTAAAAACGGCATCATATGCACTTTTTTTTCCTAATTTTAATATTTGTTGAATGATGTATTCATCTGCTGCCTGAGCAATTCCCATACTCCAATTGAAAATGACGACCCAACAGAATACAAAAACGAACTTTGCTGTCACACCAGGCAAACTCACATACATTTTTTATCACTCCTTTGTCTTGAAACATAACCCGACTCATGACCTCATCTTCCATAGAACAACATTCTGGTCTCAGAGTTCATAACAATCTTCACATACCATACAACACAAACGATTCTTTTTTAACTGATATTGCACCAAGAAACCATGCCTAAAACAAAGAAAGCCATAAATTATGCCTCTGAAGAGAATCCAATGGATCCTCCCATGCCATTACAAGAACATTTAGCCGAGTTACGAAAACGTATCCTCATTGCAGGAGCTTTTATATTTGTTGGTTTTGTGATTGCAACGACTATCGAAATTGAGCTGAATCAACCGATTTTAACTGTACTGCGCAAACCCTTAGATGCTCGAAATATCCCACTGGTTTTTGATGAATTGACAGAACCTTTTTTTACTTATCTGCGTGTGGGTTTGTATGCCAGCATTTTTTTCACGCTGCCTATTTCCCTGGGACAATTATGGCTTTTTGCCAAACCTGCTCTCTATCCTCAGGAACAGCGACTATTCTGGCCTTTTTTGTTTATTTCTTATCCACTTTTTGTAGGAGGAGGATTATTTGGCTACTTTGTTGTCTTGCCTTTCGGATACGATTTTTTCCTCAGTTTCCAAAATCTATTCACAGAACCTTCTTTGAGAATGGGGAATTATTTAACCTTGACCATCCGTATCCTTTTTGCCTTTGGAACCATTTTTGAGCTGCCGATCATTTCCCTTTTTCTGACGCGACTGGGAGTCATTGATGCTGCATGGCTTCGACGCAATCGCAAATTTGCAATCATCGCCATTTTTGTGGTTGCCGCCATTCTGACTCCACCCGATGTCTTTACCCAGACCTTGATGGCAGGACCTCTCATTATCCTCTATGAAATCAGTATTTGGGTTTCCAAAATGGTGGAGCCCCGGAAAAAGAAAACAGAGAAAACACAGGAAAGCTCATGAAATCGATTTTTTACCAGGATTTACTATAGAGCTTTCTGACAATGAGACAAAAACAATTACCCAATATCCAGTGACATAAGTTGTTGGGAACTGTACTGGAAGAATGGTTGACCGAATTAAAAATTACCGTCCAATACGGATCTTTTGATAGGCAGCAAAGCCCCCAGGGGAGATATTCTGTTATTGAGGAATCAGTATCCCAGATGGAAGCAAAAACAACGAGACCGATTGCTTGATGGTGTCCGTGACTCTAAAGCAACTCATATTTTGTTGGAGTTTAATGACAGTGAGAGCCTATTAGAGAATTCATAAATCTTGTTTTTTATGTCATCCTGAGTGAAGCGAAGGATCTCTAAATGGCGGATATATGATAGATTCTTCGCTATGCTCAGAAT
>JANQHV010000659.1 GCA_028282505.1 SAR324 cluster bacterium
AGAATCCTGGATCGTTTTCGCACCTTCATAGTCGATGCCCAGCCCCCCACCAACATCAAAATACATAAGAGGTGCCCCCAGCTTGATCATTTCGGCGTACATTCTCGCACCTTCTGTAATCGCATCCTTGAAATTACGGATATCCGTGATCTGACTGCCAATGTGAAAATGAAACAGTTGTAAGCATTTGATCATTTGCCGGGATTTCAATAACTGGATGCCTTCCATGATTTCAGCCGTCGTCAAACCAAACTTGGCTTTTTCTCCACTCGAAGCGGACCATTTCCCACTGCCTTTACTGGACAATTTTGCCCGGAAACCAATCCAGGGCTGGCTCTTCATCTCCTCTGACAATGCCAGCAAATCGACCAGCTCCGTGAACTTTTCAATGACAATGACTACTTTTCTGCCCAGTTTCTCTCCCAACAGGGCCAGTTTCAGATAATCCCGGTCTTTGTAGCCATTGAGAATTGTTAAGGAATGCTGGCTTGTGTTGAATGCCAAGGCCGACAATAATTCCGTTTTTGAACCTGTTTCCAAACCAAAATGATAAGGAGTACCAGCTTCCAGAATTTCTTCCAGCACCTCCCGCATCTGATTGACCTTCACAGGAAATACTCCGATATAGTCTCCCCGATATTTGGCCTCCTGGATAGTCTCCCTGAATGTTTCATTCAAGCGGACTACCTGTGATCGCAAAATGTCATGGAATCGTACAATTGCAGGTAAGGCAATCTGTTGTTTCTTGATTTCCCGCACCACTTCCATCATGTCTACCGGCATCGCCCCATTTTTATTTTTGGGAAAAATCGAAAGGTGTCCTTTGGGATTGATGCCGAAATAACCATCTCCCCAACGCTCAATATGGTATAATTTTTTGGTATCTTCAGTCGTCCATTGGCTCATTTTTCACCGTTTGATTCAGATCAAGGGCTAACAATAACTCTCTGACCACTTTGGCTGCAAAGACAGCACTATTTTGTGTCAGGTCAATACCAGGTGCGAGCTCTGTCACATCCGCACCTACCAAATTTTTATGATGCAAACATTGGATCAATTGAATGAAAGACAAAAAATCTTCTCCTCCTGGCTCTGGCGTCCCGGTTCCCGGAAGATATGCCGGATCAAAGTAATCCAAGTCCAACGTCACATAAACGGGCCTGGCTGCAGAAATATTCTCCACTTCCTCCAGAAAAGCCGCTCTCGACGAAAAGAGGGTGCCGTTGTTTCTCATCCACTCGTATTCCTCTCTGGTTCCAGAGCGAATGCCATATTGCATCAAGCGATGTTGTGGGCCAAAACAATCCAAGATCCTGCGTATGATCGAGGCATGAGAAAAATGATACCCTTCGTACCCATCACGCAGATCTGCATGGGCATCGAGTTGGATGACCAGCAAATCGGGGTATTGATGCAAATAGGTGACAATGGGAGCATAGGAAATCGAATGTTCTCCCCCCATTGTGAAAAAACGAATACCATCCCTCGAAAAATTCAGGGCTTTGGTGAATTCCAGAAAATAGTCCGTGGCCTGCTGCCAATTTTCCTGAACATCTTCTCCTGCTCCCACCGGCAGGTTTCCCAAATCCACACAGTTGGCCTGCTCGGTGTCATGGTCCTGATAGGGAGAATAGGTCTCGATGCCCAACGATTTTGCACGAATTTCATCCGGCCCGTCTTTCGCTCCCTTTCTATAGCAGGCTGTTCCATCAAACTCAAAACCAATTAAGTGGGTTGTGTCACAAAAAATAGAATTTTCCAGGGGGAAGGGATCAAAAGGCACTTGGGGCTTTCTCATCCTGTCGAGTTGCTTCAGTGGTTTTTTCATGATAAAGGAGATTATTCGAGGATTTCAGGCGGTTATTTGAAATGAAAGGAAGGAGCATGTTCATGAAGCTTAAGGGAACATTATTCAATAATGAAGCAATTTACCAGTCTAATGAGCCCATAAAAAGCCTTTTTTAAAGGTTAGCGGAGACATCATCAGGCAGTGGGATTGTTGAATTGAGAATTGATTACGGCCCAGGCTATCGAATCTATTATGCATACTATGGAGATATGATCATCGTTTTGCTATCTGGCGGTGGCAAACGAACCCAAAATAAAGACATTGAAACCGCAAAAAAGTATTGGAAAGATTACAATCGGAGGTATTTTGTAGAACTGTTCCGGTAGGTCCTCCGGCTCCATAGCATTCCTTTTGACCATCCAGGACTGGATGAGCTCATCGCTGCAATGGAGCCCAGAGATTGATATTTGGTCTATGTATCGATATTTTGGTTGCTACCATAAGCCGCCATGTAAGGCGGCACTACCATGAAATAAGGACTTTTTAAAAGAAAAGACTACACTGCCTGTTCCACGGTTTCTTGCACACGTCTTGGCTTAATACAGTTGACAATCGTTTCAAAAATGGATGAGCCCTGTGACAAGCCCAGTTTACTTTTTTTATACTCGGGGATGAAAATTCGTGGGCGATTCGTCAAATCCTCATTGGGCAGGTAATCTGACTTATCGGCACTGTCCAGCATGCATCCAGTCCATGTGGCATGCTTTGTCCACAAATAACCAGCTTCTGTCTCCAATAACATTTCTCCAGCTAGATAACCACGGGCATTATGCCGTTTGCCTTCATATATGACAGGAAAACAAACTTTACCCACATTGCGAGATTGACGTGCTTCTTTCAAATCTTCAAAAAAATCAGACATTTGGACTCCTAAGATAGATATAAAAATGTAAAATCAGTGGTGAATATCTATCCATGTATGCAATAATTTTACCACTTCACTCACGAAACAAATAACTCGCTTGTTTCCCAATCTTTATGATCCTGTTGGAATGATTTACGGAAACTGCGCCCAGTGTCTGATTGAAGGTCGTAGATACTGTGTCTGAGAATGACAATAGGAACTCCCTGAGCCAAAAAAGTGAGATCGTATCGGCTGAAGCCAATCACAATCCCTTGCAGTTCCTCTCCTTCCAGCAATGTCAAGCGAACATTCTCCTGTTGTTTCATCAACGGAAACAAGGACTTGTTTTTAATGACATAACGGTCTTGAGGTTTGACAATCGGTTGCAGTTCCAACGACTTTACTTGTTGATTGATTGTCATGATGCCTTTGATGGGCTCCAATAAATTGGTCGGATACAAACACTTGACCTGGAGTTTCGCCAATTCTTCGACCTCCTGATTTTCTGAGGCTAACTTGATATCATAAATCAAATCCTCCACAATTTTTGTCTGTACAATACGGTGTCCATGGAGGTGTAATGCCCACATGTCTTTTGAGTCCACTGCCTGCTGAAAAATAGAATAATGGTAGGCTTCTTCCAAATACTCTTTTAGTCCCAATAAATAACCCATATGTGATACCCTCTATTCTTTCATTTGAAACTTTTTTGTACTTTGTTAATTTGTATAATTTTACAAGATCAATTGTTCTGACAATTTTTTGGACGCAGATAAAATCCTGAACTTTGAACATTTTGCGTGTCATCGCATCAGCAAATCACTCGAATGAACTTGAGATATTTTATAATAATATCAATAATTTAAAATTTCTCACTTCAACACACCGTCGAAATGACACACTGTGAAGTCAATAGTATCAATAACTTATCGAAAATACTCAAAGTTTAGTAAAATCAGGATCAAAAAAGATTTAGAATCTACGGCCCCATTGATTTTGATTTCCAATCAATTTTAACTTAGATTCAGTATTTAAGTTGTATAACTTAACGCCGTGTGCAACTTTTCCTTGTAAGTGATTGATATTATTTAACAGAACATGTCATACCGGATCGGAACGCCGACCGCTTGTCCGGTATCTAGAAAACGTGTGTAAGCTCCTAGATTGCGGCCGGACTGGCGTTCCAGACAAGCCGCTTCGGCGGGCCACTGGAATGACAAAAAAAGTCGCACATGACGTTAACTTATGTTACGTGTATATTTTTTGCCAAGAAGGTTATTTTTTATTCGCTGAAAGCGAAATTTAACCATAGCCTGGGGTTAGTGAGCCAAGGGCGAACGCCACCCCAGGAAAAGTCCAACCTCAGCGTTAAACGCTGAAAGCGTTTATGAAATTTAGATCAAATCAGTGGATTGATTTAATCAACTCTTTCAGAGTTGGATTTATGAATTTTAAATGAATTTGAAGGCGATATCAATACAACTCATCAGATGGAAGTATGAAAATTGAAGATATTGACTGGAGCGTTTGGAAACCCAAAGAACGCGCCACCCTGCTGTTTGTGATCCAAGAGGAAAGAATTTTACTGATTCACAAAAAACGAGGGTTGGGAGCAGGAAAAATCAATGGCCCAGGTGGACGGATTGAACCCGGTGAAACACCTCAAGAATGTGCCATACGAGAAGTACAAGAAGAATTATGCATTACCCCACTCGGCGTCAATCAGTGTGGAGAATTACGTTTTCAGTTCCTTGACGGACACTCGATCCACGGATACGTTTTTACCGCATCAAACTATGAGGGAACTCCTCAGGAAACAAAAGAAGCACTTCCTTGCTGGTCACCCATTGAACAGATTCCCTACCCTCAAATGTGGGAAGATGACCAATACTGGATTCCCTGGATGCTCAAAGGAACATACTTTGATGCCCGATTTATTTTTGCAGAAGACAAAATGCTGGCTATACAAATGAATCTGAATCGAAATATTCCTTGATTGCTCCGTTATTTATTATTTAAAATTGATTTAAAATTTATTCATTTGTATGGATTTTGCATTGAATTTGATGTATATTAATTTCTTTTAACATGTTTCAATTGTTTCATAAAAATCTATATGATTATGAAAATTGCACATTCTCTCCAAAAACAAATTTGCATCGTGACTGTCGAAGGTTCAGTTGTTGGGAAAGAAGTGTTCAAATTGGGTATGTATCTGACAACATTACCAAAACAAGAAGATCTGACAGCAATTGTCCTCAATTTAAAAGATACCACTCACCTGGATTCCTCTGCCATTGGTACATTCCTTATCCTCTTCCACACGTTCCAGGAAAAAGGAATTAAATTCGTTCTTTCGCAATTGAATCGGAAAATTGTGACAATCTCTGAAATCATCAAACTGGATAAACTGATTCCGATCTACTCCACAGAAAAAAGAGCAATCTCCAGCCTCACCGCCCTGAAAACTCCTTAAAAAAACAATTGACAATTCCATTTTATCTTGTTAAAACTGACTAGTCGGTCATTATTCGATTAATAATGAAAGGAATCGATGCCCAAAATCGTTGATAAAGAAGCCAAGCGAAGAAAGATACAGGAAGCTGCTTTGCATGTGTTTGCCAACAAAGGACTCGCCGAGGCAAAAGTTGCTGAAATAGCCAAAGAAGCTGGAATTGGTAAAGGCACGATCTACGAATATTATCGCAGCAAAGAAGAGATATTTGACAGTGTGATTCAATTTTTTATGGAATCCATTGAAACATCAGTCGCCAAGCGGATTTTTAAGGTCCAAGATCCCAGAGATAAGTTGAAACAATTTGCTCTGGGAACCATTGAAGGTTGTGAGCCTTTCCCTCCAGAGATAATGCTTGATTTCTGGACCTCCATCTATCGTTCTGGCAAGACCCCTAAAGTGCAAGAAATTCTGAAACACTATCGCTATGTGGTCCAGCAGTATTTTGAAGAAGGTGTCCAGGCTGGGATTTTTAGAGAAGATCTAGATACGACAGCAATGGCAACTATTATTATTGGATTGTTAGATGGACTGGGCTTGCAGGCAATCGTGGATAAAGAAAACTTTGCTTTTGCCGACATTGCAGATAAGGCAATGGATGCTTTTTTACGTGGAATTGAGAAAGATCAGTAACCAATTGGCCACAAAGACACGAAGAAACACTAAATTTAGCTGAATCTAGTTAGTATGGTGTATTTCTGTGCGTTCGCTTATTTTAAAATAAGTTTCAAAGAAATCGTAAAAATCGTTTAAAAAACGTTGTTTGAAGCGATTTTTCTTAATCTTAATCGTACTCT
>JANQHV010000668.1 GCA_028282505.1 SAR324 cluster bacterium
AAATTAAGGGAGTTTTGGATAATTATGTGGTTGGGCAGGAGAAAGCAAAGAAGGTACTATCCGTTGCGGTTCACAATCATTACAAGCGGTGTCATGCCAATTACAACAGTAGTGATGTTGAATTACAAAAAAGTAATATCCTGCTAATTGGCCCGACCGGTACGGGAAAAACCTTATTGGCGCAAACTCTGGCAAAAATCCTCAATGTCCCATTTGCAATGGCAGATGCAACCACCTTGACAGAAGCAGGGTATGTGGGGGAAGATGTAGAAAATATCATTTTAAAGCTCTTACAAAATGCTGATTATGACATTGAGCGCGCAGAGCAGGGAATTATTTACATTGATGAAATCGACAAGATTACCCGTAAGAGTGAAAATCCTTCCATCACCCGTGATGTTTCTGGAGAGGGAGTACAGCAAGCATTACTGAAGATCATTGAAGGCATGATTGCCAATATCCCACCGCAAGGAGGCCGTAAGCATCCCCAACAAGAATACCTGCAAGTCGATACCACCAATATTCTTTTCATTTGTGGAGGAGCCTTTATCGGCCTGGATACCATCATCCGCAAACGAATTGGACAACATTCCATTGGATTTGGTTCTTCCATTCAAACTCAGGCAGAACAATCGTCCACCACTATTTTGCAACACCTGGAACCGGAAGATCTGTTAAAATATGGCCTCATCCCAGAATTCATTGGACGATTGCCCGTATTATCCACTCTGGAAGAATTGAATGAAGATCACCTGATACGCATTTTACAAGAACCGAAAAATGCCATCCTCAAACAATATCAGAAATTGTTCGAGCTGGAAGATGCCGAATTGATCTTCACAGACGGAGCTGTGCGTGCCATTGCATCAGAAGCGATCAAGCGGAAGACCGGTGCACGTGGGTTGCGTTCCATTCTGGAAAATATCATGCTTGATATCATGTACGAGGTTCCTTCTAATCCAGACATTAAAGAATGTGTCGTCACAGAAGCAACTATTAACCACAAAGCTGCACCTAAATTAGTCATGCACAAATCCTCCAACAGCCGTAAGGCCAAAAAAGCCAGCTAACTATGAGTACCATCGATGTTTTTGGCCTGGGCAATCCTCTGATTGACTTACAGGCCCATGTCTCTGAAGCATTCCTGAAATCCCAAGGTCTTGAAAAAGATCGTATGTATTTGGTCGACCTGGAAGCTCAAAAACAAATTATAACCAGGTTGAAAGAAATACAAGCGACTATTGTTTCCTCTCCTGGTGGTTCCTGTACCAATACCATGATTGGGCTCACTCAACTGGGTGCACGTGCGGCTTACAGTGGACGCATCGGAAAGGATGAGTACGGCAGTATCTATAAAGAGAAACTAGCAGACACCAAAGTTGTACCATCTCTGGGAGAAGGAAATGGAGCAACAGGCAGTAGCCTCATTCTGGTCCTGGAAGATGCTTCCCGTACAATGAACACACATTTGGGGATGTGTCAGGAATTCCGTCACGATGACATCTTGGAAGACATCCTTAAAACCTCACAATTTGTTTATATTGAGGGATATCTGTGGGATACAGAAACTCAGAAAGAAGCCGTAACGGTTGCCATTAAAAAGGCCAAGCAGCATCAAGTGAAAATTTCCTTAACCCTGTCGGACCCATTTTGTGTACAACGCAACCGAGAAGATTTTCAAAAATTGCTCAAAGAAAGCGTGGATTTAGTGTTTTGTAACCAGGAAGAAGCCCAGGATATGGCTGGCACAACGGTTACCCATGAGGCTTTATCCATTATTGCCAAAGATGTGGAGACAGTAGCTTTGACTATGGGAGAGAAAGGGGCTTTGATTGCACATCAGGGAGAAGTGGTTTATATTGATCCACTCCCAGTGGATGTCGTCGATACGACAGGAGCAGGTGATGCATTTGCTGCTGGTTTTTTGTATGGAATCACTCATGGTAAATCCCCTCTGGAATGTGGACGAATGGCAGCATTCATGGCAGCACAGGTCATCAGTCAGCTTGGTGCTCATGTACAGGGCGATTTACAATCGAAACTGCAGGAATATCTGAAAACATCATGAATTCCTCTCTTCCAGAATTGCTGGCCCCTGCCGGAAACCTGGAAAAGTTAAAAGTTGCCATCTTGTATGGGGCTGATGCAGTTTATGTAGCAGGCCCTAAATTCAGTCTACGGGCTGGTACTGATAATTTTTCTGATGTGGAGCTGGAGGCCGGAGTTGCTTTTGCTCATGCTCATGATGCGAAAGTCTATGTCACTCTCAATGCCTTTCTGCATGATGCCGAATTAGAGTTACTGCCAGAATATGTCCAATTCCTGGACTCCTGTGGTGTTGATGCCGTAATTGCTTCTGACGTGGGAGTGATTCATGTCATTCAGCAACACTCCCGCCTGCCCATCCATCTTTCCACACAAGCTTCCTGTTTGAACCAATATGCGGCAACATTATGGAAAAACCTGGGCGTGCGCCGTATTGTGCTGGGGCGTGAAGTTTCCATCGAACAGGCTGAATTGATCCATAAAAATACAGGGGTTGAAGTTGAAATGTTTGTCCACGGCTCCATGTGTATGGCCTATTCTGGTAATTGCACCATCTCCAATTATACTGCTGCACGTGACAGCAACCGTGGAGGGTGTGTACAAAGTTGCCGTTTTTCTTATTCGATTTGGGAGAAGCCCAAACAGCGTGAAGCGGGGATAGCGCCATTACATGCGGATGTCAGCTTCATGAGTTCCAAAGATTTACGTGGATTGGAACTGCTACCTCATTTCATTGATGCCAAAATCACCAGTCTGAAAATCGAAGGGCGCATGAAAAGCAATCTGTATGTGGCCACTACCGTACAAGCGTATTCGAAGGCACTGCAATGGTTCAAAGAAGAGCAGCATGTATCGCAACAGAAACTTTTGGAACTGTCTGCAGAATTGGAGAAGATATCTCACCGACAATATACAGAGGCCTCTTTATTGACACCTGCTGGCCCTGATAGTATCTATGCGTATAGCGATCGAACAGGAAAACATAACTCCGCCTATGAATTGACTGGCACCGTATTAGAAGTTTTTCCAGGAGAGTACATCACCTTACTGGTCCAAAACCCATTCAACAATCAAAGTATCCTGGAGATTCTCACGTTTGATGGGCAGATGATTATGCTTCCTGCCAATGATCTGAAAGATGTTCACCATCAGCCAATTTCTGTTGCACAGCCCAATCGACTGGTTTTACTTCCCTTCGTCGAAAATATTCATCCTCTCAACTTGGCTAGAAAAGCAGTACCCTCATGAGGTGGTGCTTTGAAATCAACTGCAAGAGAATATGTCGTCAAAAGCTTTTGATTATGTTATCGTTTTGTTAGAAAGCCTTGTGATATGAATAATATCTTTTTCGATTTACCAATAGGATATTGCTATGAATTGGCAAGAAGTGTGTACTGATAAACATTTAAGAAATTTACCCTACAAAATTGAACTCAATGAATGGGGAAAGATTGTGATGAGTCCAGCAACTAACAAGCACGGTTCTCTTCAAATGAGGATTGGTATTCATCTGAATCAAATTTTGAGAAATGGCGAATTGGTGACAGAATGCTCGATCACTACCAGCAAGGGAACCAAAGTTGCTGATGTTGCCTGGATGTCTGACGAATTTATCGAACAGTTTGGAGACGATGGTGCTTATAAAGAATTTCCCCAGGCACCCGAAATATGTGTTGAAATCGTCTCACCCTCCAACACTACTGCCGAAATGGAAGAAAAAAAGCAGTTATATTTTGCTCAAGGAGCAAAAGAAGTATGGTTGTGTGATCATGCAGGAAACATGAGCTTTTATACAATGAATGGGAAGCAGAAAAATTCTGCAATTGCCCCTCAATTTCCCAAAGAAGTTAAGGTGAAATTTCATTGAAAAATCCTTGTCAGGTGAAGATGATTAGGAGGTATATAGTAGGTGAGAAAAAAGACTGTAAGAATTCAAGCGCCGCAGTCCCTTAATTATTCTTAACCATTTTGGAGGTACGGGTTAGTTTTTCAGCCAGCACTCGGCAAAGCCAAATATAAAACTCCATCCCACCAATTTCCTGTAGTTTTTCAGTGGAAATCACTTCAGCCACAGATTCTTCTTCGGCAATAATATCAGCGGTACAGACATCACTGGTAATGAAACTGATCTCACCAAATATATCTCCGGTACGTGTCAGATTGTAAATCAACTTTCCACTGACACGTACTGCAAATTTGCCTTTCAGGATAATATAAATGGCAGAAGATACTTCTCCTTGCTTCAGGACAACTTGCTTCTTGCGGAATCGCTGAGGCTTCATTGCCTGGATCAATTTCGAGAACATCTGTTCGGGCATATGGCTGAAAGCACGCTTGTTTCGGAGAATATCGTAAATTTGCGGTTTGCCTTCACTCATTGCTCATCCAGATTTTTTGAATTCTAGTGTATTTCTGTCCATTTCCTGGTCTTTTTCCAATCTTCCTTTCCCCCTCAGCCCAGATTTCCTGTTCTGTTTTTCTGTACTCTACAGAACTTTTAAGAAAACCTCAGTGATGTTTTAACCGCAATTTCGTATCAAATATTCGGAATCAAGTACAGTCAATTGTGGAATACACTCCTGGAACTTTTATCTATGCCCTATTCATTTTTTTGCCATGACCTGTTTCAGATGCCTGATTCTGTCAATCCTTTCTTGCCAATTTTTTCAGTCTAAGTCATGATGAGTGCAATCTTGGTTTTTCATCATTCCTTTGCTCTGTAACGCAATATTTATCAGGACGCTCTGCGTCTCGTTTAACCACAGGAATCGCCATTAGGGCGGTTAGTCGATAACATGAAATCCATATGATAGCAAAATATCCTGAACGAATTGTATGTCTGACGGAAGAGACCACCGAAACGTTGTATTTGCTGGGAGAGCAGGATCGAATTGTTGGAATTTCCGGATATACTGTCCGTCCGCCAGAAGCAAGAAAAGAAAAGCCCAAAGTTTCTGCTTTCATTAGCGCAAAGATTGATAAAATTCTCGATTTACGTCCCGACCTGGTGCTGGGGTTTTCAGACATACAGGCAGAAATTGCTGCCAATCTGGTGCGGGAAGGAGTGGAGGTACATATTTTCAATCAGCGTTCTTTGCAGGAAATTTTCAATATGATTCTGATGCTTGGTACGATGATTGGAGTAGCGGAGAAAGCACAAACACTGCTGTCTCAATTTCAGGAGCACTTGGATCATATCAAACAACAAGCCGAGCAATTTGACAGAAAACCGAAAATTTATTTTGAAGAGTGGAATGATCCCCTGATCAGTGGTATTCAATGGGTCAGTGAATTGGTCGAAATTGCTGGCGGAGAGGATTGTTTTCCCGAATTACGCAATAAATCACTGGCCAAAGAACGAATTATTGCCAATCCCGATGAAGTGATTGTGAGATCCCCTGACATCATCATTGGTTCCTGGTGTGGCAAAAAATTTCGTGCCAATCACGTGAGCAGTCGAGAGGGCTGGAATCAAATTCCTGCTGTAAAAAATCAATGTCTGTATGAAATCAAATCAACCGATATCCTTCAACCTGGACCCGCTGCTCTTACTGATGGAGTTTCCCAGATTCACCAGCTTATTGCTCAATGGCATGAAAATCTCTCCTGTTCTTAAAGCCTGTTTAAAAATTATGTTCCTACTGCAAAACCGCCAAAAATGCAGCGGATTTCCGGAATGTCTCCTTATTTTGATGTAAGAATCACAAATTTTAAAGAGGAGCTAAGGTCTATGAAATCAAACTTAAAAAAATCGAGATTTTCTACTTTTTTGATTTGTATACTTGTTCCTGCTCTACTCATTTCTGTTTCGTCTTGTGGAGGAGGAGGCGGAAGTGGGAGCTCTGGAAAAACAACGACAGATCCTGGAAGTCTGACGGAAGACCAGCAAACCAAAACTTCCATAAGTGGAGTATTTGCGATTGCGAAACTAGAAAACACGGATGTGACTTTCAGATTCATATCAAACTCAGAAGTTATCTTGCAAGATTCCCACGGCAACACATTGGAAGTAGGAACCACTAATGAGGTGGGTAAGTATAACTTTGAATTAGTCGTAGCAGAAGAGGCCTACCCTCTATATATCAAAACTGAGTCGAATCTTCAGGAATACTCAACGGTCATTGTTTCCAAAACAAATAGTTTGATTAGGAATGTTAATGAAATTACCACGGTTATTGCGAATGAATTCAGTAGTAAATCTGATCAAGCCAATGATGTTTTGGATTTGATTACTCAAAAAGTAATGATTAACCGTTTTGGGGTTAATGAGCAGGGAAATTCAAATATTTCTTCAGATGCCTTTGTCAATGATGAATTTGGAGAAGATAGCTTAGGGGCTATTTTGCTCGAAGCCGCAGCCGAAACCAACGTCGATTTTTTAAAAGATGTTGAAACTGATGAGTCTGTTTTCGCTCAAGTAGACTACTTAGAAGCCTTTTCTGGATCACTCAGGTCCAGCGACGCAACACAAATCGTTTTGGATGATATTGCTCAACAGTCAGGTTCTTCGGCTTTATCGGATTTGCTTTCAACAATCGTGGCCAGCCCGCAAGATGAAGTTGAGGATAAAATTCAGAGTGTTGTTCAGACCGTGAAAAATAATGCCGAGAAATTCAGTGCGCAGATCGCCCAACTTGAAGATGAAGTTGCTGGTTTGGAAGGGGGTATTGTCGGTGGGTCCGTTGGTAGTTCAACGACCACCACGACTTCCACCACGACAACAACTGTGGTGACATCTATGGTTACCACCACAACCGTTACGACCTCCACCACGACAACAACCACAACCGTTACGACCTCCACCACGACAACCACATTGTCCATCACCCTGAGTGGGGAGGACTATAGGGGCACTTGGACAGGGGAATACTCTTATACCGATAGTGGTTGTAGCGATAACAGTGGTACGATCACGTTAACCCTGGAAGGTTTGAGTTACAACTTCGAAGTCACGTTCATGAGCATATTTGGTGTACGCTCCTCTTCTTTTAGTGGCTCCTACTTTCCTCTTGGAAATAAAATTTTCGGATCTGATTCCCCCCCCAACAGTTGTTCGATCAGTCCATCGTTCGTCTTTACTTTTGACACTGATGGCACAGCTAGTGGAACATATACCGTGGTTTGTTATTTTCTCGTTGTGGGAGTGTGTGAATATGTCAATGTGCCCGTAACTTTAACTAAACAATAAGAAAGGGAGAAATAAATGAAATACCATTGAGAATAAAACAATTTTTAAGCACTCTCTTAGCACTGCTCATCGTAGGATGATATAAGCGGCTCCTGCTCCAGAAGCGCCATCATCGGAAGCCGCTGTGGTACCACTGGTGATTGTCGTTTGGGCACTGTCTTCACTGCCTGCTCCAACAACAATCGTGTTCCCAGAAACTGCTACAGAGCCTCCAAAGCCGTCACTGTTTCCTGCATTGGGAGCTTTGAGGTAAGCTTCCTGACTCCAGGTCGTTCCACTGCGCTTGAAAACATAAGCGGCTCCTGAGCCTGAAGTACCATCATCGAAGGCCGCCTTGGTGCCATTGGTAATGGTGGTTTGAGCACTGTCCTCGGAAGCCACTCCAACAACAATAACATCACCATTTATACTGATTTTCCCTCCAAAATTATCACTATCTCCCGCATTGGGAGCTTTGAGATAAGCTTCCTGACTCCAGATCGTTCCACTGCGTTTAAAAACGTAAACAGCCCCTGAGTCTGAAGTACCGTCATCCGAAGCTGCGGTAGTGCCATTGGTAATCGTTGTTTGTGCGCTGTCTTCAGAAGTTGCTCCCACCACAATCGTATCTCCATCTATCGCAACAGCGGAACCAAAACTATCAGTAATTCCTGCATTGGGAGCTTTGAGATAGGCTTCCTGGCTCCAACTGGTTCCACTGCGCTTGAAAACATAAGCGGCTCCTGCAGCTCCGGCTCCATTATCGGAAGCTGCGGTAGTGCCATTGGTAATCGTCGTTTGTGCGCTGCTTTCTTGAAAAGCTCCCACCACAATCGTATCTCCATTGATTGCTACAGAAGTACCAAAAGTATCTACACCTTCAGCGTTGGGAGCTTTGAGATAAGCTTCCTGGCTCCAAGTAGTGCCACTACGTCTGAAAACATAAGCAGCTCCTACACTGAGAGCTCCATTGTCGGAAGGTGCCGTGGTACCATTGGTAATGGTCGTTTGGACACTATCTTCACTATCTGCTCCTACTACAATCGTATCGCCGTCTATCGCGATAGTGGCACCAAATCTATCATCCTTTCCTGCATTAGGAGCTTTGAGATAGGCTTCCTGGCTCCAACTGGTTCCACTACGTTTGTAAACATAAGCAGCTCCTGAGCCATTGTTTCCAAAATTCGAAGCAGTAGTTGTTCCGTTAGTAATGGTCGTTTGAGCACTGTCATCATTAGAAGCCCCAACAACAATCGTATCGCCATCAATGGCGATAGAGGTGCCGAAAAAATCATTACTTGTTGCATTAACAGGTTTGAGGTAGGCTTCCTGACTCCAGGTGGTTCCGCTACGCTTGAAAACATAAACGGCTCCCACGTCTGTTGTATCGTCATCGGAAGCCACTGTGGTTCCATTGGTGATGGTCGTTTGAGCACTATCTTCTCCGCTTGCTCCAATCACAATGGTATCACTATCAATGGCTACATTGGCGAAACTGTCACCGCTTCCTGCATTGGGGGCTTTGAGATAAGCCTGTTGTACCTGATAATCATTAATGGTTACTGAAATGGCTTCATCATATGTCGCTCCACCACTATCAGTCACACGAACGAGGATGCTGCGAGTGGAAGCAACTTCATAATCAAAAGTAGTTGAGCTGATCAGACTGTTACTGGAAATGGAAAAGAGTGAATTATCGTCGCTTCCTGTTCCAGAGATCAGACTGTAGGACGCTGTATCACTGCTGTCTGGGTCAGTTGTAGTGAAAGAGCCAACGGTTGTGTTTGAGGCCTCATTTTCATTGATGCCGCTGCTTAAGGCAATATCAGTAGGAGTTTCATTGACGTCAGTCACCGTAATGGTAAAGACTTCTTCATAAGTGGCTGATCCACCATCAGTACAACGAATACGGATACTGTAAGAAGACATGGTTTCAAAGTCGAAACTGGCAGCAGTGAGCAAGCTGGCACTAGAGATGGAGAAAGAAGAATTGTTGGTATCACCTGTACCAGAAACCAGGCTGAAGGAGGCAGAATCTCCAGAATCCGCATCAGTACAGCTCAATGTACCCACAGTTGTCCCCGAAGATTCGTTTTCTGCAATACTGGTGGCACTCAGAGAAATGTCTGTTGGAGTGGTATTATTTTCAGTCACCGTAATGGTGAAAACTTCTTCATAAGTTGCGCTGCTGGCATCAGTGGTGCGCACACGGATGCTGTAAGAACTTTGCGTTTCAAAGTCAAAAGTTGCTGCCGTCAGCAAACTGGAGCTTGAAGTGGAAAAGGACGAATTATTCGTGTCACCTGTTCCAGAAACCAGAGAATAAGTGTGCGAGTCGCTACTATCTGCGTCCGTTGTACTCAATGTCCCTACGGCTGTTCCTGAAGCTTGATTTTCTGATACGCTGGTAGAACTTAAAGAAATATCCGTTGGAGTGTCATTGGCATCAGTCACAGTCACAGTCAGGGTTTGGGTGAGAGTTAAACCATCGGCATCAGTCACCTTAACAGAAATAGAATTGGAATTGGAGTTCGAGTTTTCAAAATCAATGGCATGGGAGTCAGCAATTTGGAGCTGGTTTCCAGAAATTTGAAATGCTCCAACAAGGGATTGACTGACTAGAGTAAAATCGTTCAAAGCAGTTCCATCATTAGCATTAGTACTGGCTAATGTGGCAAAGGTGGTTCCACTGCTGGTCATTTCTGCAACCCCAGTGGTAGAGAGGGTTATCTCTTGGGGGGCCGTATTAACCGTGGCGATCCCACTGGATGACAAGACCTCCTTGAAATTTTGCAAGGCTTCTGCGGTATCTTTCAGTGTTGTTTGTGGATTGGAATTACTCGCAGTGAAGGTAGAAATGGAAGAAGCGACTGCTGTTTCGAAAGCGGAAACTGATTGATTGAAATCCAGACTTACTCCAGCAAGTGCCGTTTTTGTAGCAGTGGTGATATTGATTCCATTGGCATGATTACCGTCATCATCTAAGGATTGCAGAAAGCGGATCATATTGATCACTCTTTGATCACTCTCATCAGAGGCCCCTGTTACGGTAATAGGGGTCACCCTGGATTGTCCGGCTACTGATCCCAGGGTCACTCCACCCATTGTAAAAGTTACTGTCTCCCCTGGTAGATACTCGAAGGTTCCATTTTGGTTTGTTGTGCCTGTCCTGGTCGCAGTCATATAGACGATCCCTTGCACAGCACCATCTACAAATATTCCCCGTTTGACGAGTACAGCTTGCTCTGCTGTGACAAAAGCCAGATCATTGTCATCATCATCTTTTTTGTCACTTTCTTTGTTGTTCTGTAAAATTTCATCGACGTCGTTTAAATTTTTAATGTCACCGCAAGAGACCATGAAAAAGAAAATACTTAGTAGATACAATATACGCATTGATTTCATACTGCTACCAATGTGACTGTGTGGTTTCGAGATGGATAAAGAAAAGTGATTCGCAAAAATTTTGGACACTCTATAACAGATACGATCTTAACTTTCAATGGGTAGAGAAAAAGGAGGTACTTTCTTTTGTAATTCCATCACTTCCAAAATTTGCTGAATTTCTTTGCGATTGAGCAGTATAATTTGCTGTCCTTTGAGAGGAGTTTTTCGTTGATCTCTATAAAATCCCAGTTTTCCCAGTAAATAATGAATCAAGGCGGCTCGAACAGTAACCACCAATATTCCATTTTCCATACCATAATCTCGCTCGACTACTTTTATTTGTCCTGCGGTCAAGTCTGGGTTTGGACCAATTTTGACTTCTATGATTTGATGCCAG
>JANQHV010000037.1 GCA_028282505.1 SAR324 cluster bacterium
GCTTCAAATTAGAAGAGGAAAGCTATATATCAATGGAAAAATTCACAAAGAACCTTATCTTTCAAAAAGTTCTAAATTACGAAATACGAGAGCCATTAAATTAAAAAACAATCAATATGCGTTATTATATGATGATGGTTATCATCGTACCCGTTTTGACATTTTGCCAAAAGAGAAGATTGTCTCGAAAGTGCTATTCAATGGATCAAAATTATTTGATCCATCATTTTGGATGGATGACAATAATGAAGAACAGAATACTAATAAAAAAGAGAATGAATTAAATATAAATATAAATTGGGTCGCAATAAATAAGTGGGGGAATAATATTTTGTTAGTTATTTTTGGTGTGGCGGTTTTGTTTTTAATCAAAATAATCAAAAGATGAATTTAATCCGAATCATAGCTTCGATTATGGCTACCTCTCAATCCACTTCAGGCTTTTCAAACAAGCTCTCAGTGATTTCCGTTTCTTCAAAAAATGTTAAGTGATAACGAATGCTTTCTAAGTCAATAATGCTGGAAAGCGGATATGGACCCACTTGAAATTTTCCCAACTCATCGGGTACAAGTTCAAACATTTCCCCATCTGGAAACAATAACGTTATTTCTTTAGTGTTGGGTTGCTTGGAATAAAAATGCCCCCAAATTTCGTTGTTTTCCGGTTCCTGAAATAAAGTTCCATCTAAATCCTCATTATTGACTTCAAGCTTGTATTTGATTTGACGTATTTCAGTTCCTAATAATAAAGCCGGTTCTATAAAATATTTTGAGGAATCAAATTTCTCTTTCCATTTTGAAATTATTTTCATCGCATTATTGTCTTTACGTAAACGTGTATGAAAATCACTGTTTTTATTGAAACTTTCTGGTGAAATACAAAATTTTTTAATTTCCCATTTGCTTACAATAGGATATTGCAAAGAATCAGGAATCTTACATCTTTCTTTTAATTCTTTAATGGTACGTTGTATTTCAATAATCGATAAATCGTTATCTCCCAAATCTTTTTTCAAAGGTTCTAGAGCCTTTTGATAATGATGGAGAATTATTTCTGGTGAATCAGTTTGGTTAGGATTTTCCTCAGCATGCGATTCCATGTTAACGGCGATTCCCAAATGCATTCGAGCCCGATCAAGCTCACAGTCATCGGGCAACTGTTCCAAAATCCCTTGATATATTTTCTGAGCTAATTGATAGGAGCCTTCTCTGATGTTCTCCTGAGCTTGATATAACTCTGTTTTGTAGGGAATCAAGGCTTTAGAGATTTTTAATTGGGGCCTTAAATTGCTTTGATAATTCTCTAAAATCGCATCAAGGGTCATGGCGACAGGAACCATGCTCTTCTTTGTTGCTTCATTTAACATTTTGAATTCATCTACGGAAAGCCGTTGGCCTTTTTTTAGCTTTCCCAAAATACCGTTTATATGATCGTTGATTTGATAGTCATTTGCGGTTGCGCTGGCTTCGAGTTCTTTGATTAATTGGTTCAAGGACTCCATCAAACCTCCTGATTTTCCATGTTGGCGAAAAGAAATGAGCATTGTGCGACTCACTGAGTTGACAATGCATGAAGTGTGAACACGATCCTTGCTCAAATGAATTGAGTCCCAAGGCTGTTGCCCTAAAAAGTTGTGTTCCCCCATAGTTGGGGAACGTGTTATGTAAAAGGCTGTAGCTATCTCAGCAGGAACCAAGCTAAAAAAATTCACCAAGGGGTCATCTTTTATCTTAGTGATCGCACTTCCATCTAGCTTGAGTCGTTTTTCCGCATCTGCATAGGGAACGCTTGTGCCGACCACTGGTTTCCTTTTTCGGTTTTTTAATGCTAATTTGTAACGAAAGTTTAAATATTTTTGATAATCCTTAATGGAATGGTATTCGATAAAATATCTTCCCACAAAGTATTGAATAAAATTTTGAAAATAATTATGAAAGAGAGGTAACGCATACGATTTACGATTCTTTTCAACATCCTCTTCATATTCAAAAACTCTATAGTAAAGCGATTGGAGTGCTTCAATGACGGACTTGCTCTGTTTTTGATCCTCTACATCTGTTGGATTGGTTGAAGGGGAATGTTGGTGGTAATCTTTAATTAATTGTTTAATATAGTTTTCGAATTCTCGATAAAGTCTTGTTTTCTGTATCAATCTCTTTTCAAGCAACTGTTCTAAGGTTTCTTCATCCTCTGTATCGACAGCCTGGAGAGTCTTCGAGACAACCCGAGTAATTTCTTTGAGTACCTCAATCGTCTGTTGAGGTATGGTCATTTTAATGAGCAGTTTGGCTTGTCTCTGAAGTTGTTTATTTAATTTTTTTAACAGATCTTTGAAGGAATCTTCTCCCTCCACAATCTTAAATTCTCCTAATGTCAGAAAATCTTGTTTCTTTAGATCCGTTGCAAGGAAGAGTTCTCCTTTGGGCAATCTAGATTCCATGTCATCTAATACAACTTCCAGACAGCCTTTCAAAAAATCTCGTTGAGTGACTTTATTATCAATTAATTTGCCTACCCGAGTTTCATAGTCAGACCAAGCGGGCATAGCGTAATAATGAAAATGAGTCAGGAGGATGCGCTGAACATAAAGGACTAAAGGGATGTCCATCGGCTCAGCAAGCTTTTCATCCAAGAGTTTTAGTAATTGATAGATGTCTTTGAGGAACTGCGCAACGCGATTACAATCGTTTTCTTCTAGCTTATAAATTAATTCTATTAAATGATTTCGATCATAATACATATAACTCCTTATGCAGCTTAAAACTTTACGTATTCAATACTGCTATGTAAGAGACCTTGTGAAAATACTTTCGTGAGTTCCCAAGCGTTCCGAAGCCTCCTTGAGTGTGTGGCCTTCTCGGTGGATCAATGATATCGCATCACGTTTAAGTTCTTCACTAAATGTCTTTTTTATTCATCATCGAGAACTCCTTTGATAAAGATGAAACTTCTATTTTTCTATATCAAATTGTCTACTTTTAGGCTACCACTAAAGTTTCATCTTTATCGCCCTTTGGTCCTGTTTCTGAACTTGATTCATGGAAAAAAGATTGTCTAACGCTTTATTCCTTTACATTACTTCCCGCATTCGATAAATAACCATTAAAATTACCTTTGGATTTCCTAAGGACTTCAAAAACGCTACGGTTTAGGACAACGGCTGCCATCGGTGGAAATTTGGAGCAGGCTTGGCTGGAAGAAACTTCTAATGATGAACACAAAAAAGAGTCACTTCATTTATAAGAGTTGAGATAAAGGCCAAGACTGGATTATAAGTCATTCTGAGCAGGTAAAAAAGCATTTGGTAAGGTAGATTAAATTGATAACCTTTATTGAAAGAGGTTTTGATGAATAGCAAGAAAAAAAGGTGGACTGTTCCGGAACAATCGGGCATTGGTTCGAAATCTGGTCTGGAATCGTTACGTGTCGTACAAATCTCGCAGTTCCTGCCCAAGCATGAGCGCGATGCTCTTTTTGACGCAGTGTGTGCAAATCAAGAGGCATTTCAACAACCAGGCATTCCCCGGCCTGATACCCAAGGTTCGCTTTATTGTTCGTTAAAATCTGATGGACCTGTACAGCCAGGGATTGCTGTTTATGAGGCGTGCGAATGTCTGTCCGAACGTATCTTGGAGTTACTCCCAACTTTATTCACGACACTCGACATTGAGCCCTTTGCTGTCTCAAAGATCACTCCGACTCTCGTGAACGGCCTTGATGGCCATAGTGGAACTCCCCACACTGACGAGAGTGGTTCTCGGTTCAAGATCTCACTGTTATATTATTTCCACAGAACCCCCAAAGCCTTTCGAGGCGGGAGTCTTAAATTCTACGAGTCTGATCCAGCTTCCCCGAGTGGCCACAATGATAAGATTCTTGGCAGAATCGAGCACGAAGACAACCTGCTGATTGCATTTCCGTCTAAAACTTTTCACGAGATAACCAAAGTCCAATGTGAATCAAATGAATTTGCAGATGGTCGCTTTGTGGCAGTCGGATTTCTCGGTCCGCATTAGTAGGTCCGTTTTCTTGTGTTTCCTCGGACTGTACCTGCTATAGACTTCTAGATAATAAACTTCCAGTAGCACCGCATCGGCGGACCGAGGCGTCGGAAGCCCGCATGCTCCTGTCTGTAATTAACGGGCACAGAGGCCCCGGTCCGGCGTTCCGGTACTACCAAATCATTTATCTGGAACACTATAAGAGAAGGGTAATCGTTTCCAATGATATTTCTGTACAGAAAATAAAGTGGCAACCGTTCAATATCAGTTTCTTTTTACCTCAAGTAGTTTTTCCAATCTCTTGCGCTTTCCAACAAAGGGGCCTCAACAATCAGTCTCAAGTAGAAAGGTGTGCTGGAGTTCTTAAGACAGAATTATTTTGTTTACAAGATTATTAAATAAGTATTGTGTCCCCTGACTACCCTCGGCCTATTGGGATAAAAAAGGAGCCAATAGTGAACATGATAGAAATCTTTTGGAATCAACTGGCTAACATTGAGAATTGGACACTGGCCAATATTTTTGCAGGAATTGGGGCAGTGGTGGCCAGTCTTGCGTTTTTTGGGGGAATAGCAAGATTCTTGTTTACCTTGCTTCGTACTCTGCGAAGCAGGACCTTGCTGAAAAAAAACACTTCGAGGACATTTTTTGACCATGAAACCATCCAACGAGCGAGACAAAATTACGTTTTTCCAGATTGTGCCGAAGCAGATCCTACTCAGGGAACGGAACTACGAGATGTAGTTGTGAACCGCTCTCCTTTATTTGTCGAAGTGGAGAAGTTTCTCCAACCGAATAGACAAGAAGAAGATATCAGGCATTTGCTGATTCTAGCAGATTCGGGAATGGGTAAGACCGTCTTTATCTTAAATTATTTTGCTAAACATTACCTAACTCTCCAAAAAGAAGGAAAACGATTGGAAATCATGCCTTTGGGCATGCCAGGCGTGGATGAGAAGGTTGATCAGATTGAAAATAAAGAAAAGACCTTTTTATTTTTAGATGCCTTTGACGAAGACACGAAGGCGATTACCAATCATGGTGCACGAATTCGGGAAATGATGGAGAAATGTCGAGAATTCTCACGAGTATTGATTACCTGCCGTACCCAGTTTTTTCCAAAAGAAGAAGAGGTTCCTGGAAAAACTGGAATTGCCAAATTTGGTGATCGTTCTGCCGGGGATGCAGGCGAATATGTATTTCGAAAACTGTACATACAACCGTTGAGTGACAGGCAGGTGGATCAATATTTAAGGAAGCGTTATCGATTTTGGTCTTGGGAAAACCGTCAGAAAGCAAAGGAATTGGTGGGTCGGGTTCCTAACTTGAAGTTCCGTCCGATGCTGCTGAGTTATATTCCGGAGATATTGAAAAAAAATGTTCAAATCAACTCCGATTACGAACTCTACGAAGTTCTTGTCGCTAGCTGGATTGAGAGGGAAAAGCGATTTATACCGGATTCGGAAGCATTGGAACGATTTTCTAAAAAATTGGCTTGGGATCTACATAGAAACCGAGAAAAACGGGGAGCAGAACGAATTCCTCATGAGGAACTGTTAGCTCTGAAAGGAGCATGGGAGCTTCCCTTAGAACGATGGCAAATGAGAAACCGTTCTCTGCTCAATCGGGATGCTGAAGGGAATTACAAATTTGCTCATCGTTCGATTATGGAATTTCTGTCGGTACAACATTTTTTGTCTTTGCCTGGGGAGAAAAGAAGTTCAATAGAATGGACGGATCAGATGAAATTTTTTTTAGGCGAACGGATTTTGATGGAAAATGGAATAAAGGAACTAAGTTGTGTTGATTTGAGCAATATTGATTTGAAGGATGCTGACTTGAACAAAACAGATCTGAGTGGAGCAAACCTGAATGGAGCAAACTTGAGTGGAGCAAACCTTAATGGAGCAAACCTCAGTGGGACAAACTTGAGTAGTGCAGATCTAAATCAAGCAAACCTGAGCAAAGCGGTCCTGGGTGGAGCAAATCTGAGTAGGGCGAACCTGAGTGGAGTGAACCTATGTGATACAGACCTGAGTGGTGCAAGCTTGAGCAGTACAGATCTGAATCAGGCGAACCTGAATGGGGCAAATCTGATCGGAGTGAACCTGAGTGAAGTAGACCTCAGTGGTGCGAACCTATGTGATACAGACCTGAGTAGTGCAAGCTTGAGCAGTACAGATCTGAATCAGGCGAACCTGAGTGGGGCAAATCTAATCGGAGTGAACCTGAGTGAAGTAGACCTTAGTGGGGCGAACCTATGTGATACAGACTTGAGTGGTGCAAGCTTGAGTAGTACAGATCTGAATCAGGCAGACCTGAGTGGGGCAAATTTGATCGGAGTGAACTTGAGTGGAGTAGACCTGAGTAGGGTTCTGCGCAGGCCTGAATGGGTAGAAGCCGGAATGAATCAAAATGGGATTTATTCCCAAGAACGTTTAACAAATGCTATTAAGAATGGTTTCAAACACTTGATCAGAGCAGATCTGAGGGGTGTGAGCCTAAGTAAGATGGACCTGAGCGGGGCAGACCTGAGCGGGGCAGACCTGAGTGGGGCAGACCTGAGTGGGGCAGACCTGAGTGGGGCAGACCTGAGTGAAGCGGATCTGACTGGAGCAAACCTGGACAGAGTGAACCTTAGTAATGCAAACCTGAGCGGGACCTTCGGAACATCTGAATGGGTAGAATGGGTAAAAGCCTGGATCGATGAGAGTGGGGTTTATTCTCAAGATTATTTAATTGCTGCTATTAAGAATGGTTTCAAAAATCTAAGCAAAACATACCTGAGTGGGGCGGATCTGAGTGAAGCGGATCTGAGTGGAGCGGATTTGAATGGAGCGGATCTGAGTGGAGCGGATTTGAATGGAGCGGATTTGAGTGGAGCCATAGGAATACCTGACTGGATGGAAGCCGGGATGAATGAGAGTGGGATTTATTCTCAAGATTATTTAATTGCTGCTATTATTAAGAATGGTTATAAAAGCCTATCCTTGGCAGATCTGAGTGGGGCAGACCTGAGGGGAGTGAACTTGTGCTGGGCAGACCTTTATGAGGTGAACTTGAGTGGGGCGGATTTGAGCAGGGCAAACCTGAACAGGGCAAGCCTGAGCAGGGCGAACCTTTACCGGACGAATCTGAGTGGAGCATGCCTAAGCGGAGCATACCTAAAGGGAGCATACCTAAACGAAGCGAACCTAAGTGGTGTGCGCCTAAGAGATGATGACCAGAGTTTAAGGAGACGAGGGGAGAGCCTGAGCAGATTTGAGTTGCGATGGGAACGCACAAGAACGGACCTAAGAGGGGTAGACCTGAGTGGGGCAAATTTGACTGGGAGCAAAGGCATACCCGAATGGGTAAAAGCTGGAATGGATGAGACGGGAATTTATTCTCAAAAACTCTTAATGACTGCTGTTAAGAATGGTTTTAAAAATCTAAGTGAAGCTTACCTGAGAAAGGTAGATTTGAGAGGAACAGATCTGAGTGGGGTGGATCTGAGTAAAGCAGACTTGGAAGAGACTGTTCTGATCGGGGTGATCCTGAGAGGAGCGAATCTGAGTGATGTCAATTTACGCTGGGCAAATCTGAACAAGGCAAAACTGGATGGTGCGGACTTAAGTTGTTCTAAATTGTTCGGAGCAGATTTGGGAGAGGGAGATCTGAGCAAAGCAGAACTAAGAGATGCGGAACTAATAGACGTTGACTTAAGCGAAGCGAACCTGAGTGGGGTAGATCTTTGTCAGGCGGACCTGAGGGGGGCTAGCCTGAACAGGGCCAATCTGTGTGGAGCGAATCTGAGAGGGGCTAGCCTGATTGGGGCGGATCTGAGCGAAGCCAATCTGATTGGGGCGGATCTGAGCGAAGCCAATCTGAGCAAGGTTAAGAGTGCACCTGGATGGGTAAAAGCCGGGATGAATGAGAGTGGAGTTTATTCTCAGGATTATTTAATTGCTGCAATTGAAAAAGGTTTCAAAAACTTGAGTGGAGCGGACCTCAGAGGGGCTAACTTGAGTGGAGTGGACCTCAGAGGGGCTAACTTGAGTGGAGCGGACCTCAGAGAAGCTAACTTGAGTGGAGCAAATCTCTACGGAGCGAACTTGAGTCGGGTGGACCTTTACGAAACGAATATGGTCAATGCATTTCTAAGAGATGCATCCTTAAGCGGGGTGGACCTGACGAGAGCAAAACTGAAGGGGGCAGATCTGAGCAAGGCTTGCTATTCAAATAATACCCAATTTAAAAAACACTTTGATCCGAGAAAACATGGAATGATAAAGACCCTCTAAACTCTTAGAGGGTGTTTAAAAATTATGTTCCTACTGCAAAACTGCCAAAAATGGAGCGGATTTTTAGATCGTTTTCGACAGGGAGGCGTCTCAAATATGAAACTTGACAAAGTTTATTTTTATTGGGTCAATCGCCAACAAGATTCTTTTGAATGGTTCAGTCAACTGTTGGCTAAGCTTGAGAAAGAAAGTAAATTATTTTTGCGGGCCTCTGGCTTATGTCCAGAAGATCAAAACGTTCAGTTTCAAATCCGGATTCAGCTTTCGAAAAGAAAATCTTAATACCAAGTTTTTCTTAGTACTCGCTAAAAAATCGGTGAGGAAATTGAAAGAGGGGTTTAAAAAGCGAAGGAAATTTGGGCCACTCGACGAAGTTCTTTACCGGACCCCGCAGTCTCTCCAGTTTCTTCTGCATAACTAGCGATCTGAATTGTCATAAAGCGGGCAAATACGAAAGGATTGAGTTCAAGGCCATAACTGAAGTACCCTTGGTTATAACCGGAACGTAAAGCGATGAAGCTGGTGCCAGAATCAATGGGCAAGATTCCAAATTCTAAACCGGTATGGAGTCGCTTGACCAAGTCACTATCGTCTGTTCCTTCCTGAGTAATATCACGAATATCCAGAGCATACAGTAACCGAAAATAATCATTACCCGGCTGAAACGAAAAACCAGCACTGACTTCTGAGGGAACAGCCTTTGGATAGGTTTTTCCGGCGAATGTCAAACTCCCTATATTTTGAGCAACAAACCCCACAGTCATGCTCCAATCGCCTTCAACCCTCCAGTGAATGCCCAAGTCATATCCCTGCCCGTTGACCAGTTTGTCAGCACCACTGTATTCGTTTATCAGGTCTTCAGTATTCTCTCCTGCTGTTAGTATAGTGTCCAAACTAATTTCGACAGGAGGATAGAGAGAAAGACGCCTCACAGTTCGTGCTCCGAACCCTATGACAAGGCCACCTCGGCCAATGGGAATGGCCACTCCATAGGTATATACTTCATCGACCTGTGTATAAAAGCGAAACTCTGGCAAGACAGGATTATCCAAAGCCCCACCCAATCGCACTTCTCCCAGGGTTGAAATTCCAGCAACAAACCCTTCAAAAGGCACTAGGATGTTGGCATTAATCATCCCTCGGAAAGAGAGCTTTTTTCCTAGTGCCAACTCCAATGTATCAGCTGTGCTGGCATCTGTAAGATCTTGAACCTCATTGGCTACATTAATGGAATCATCCGACACTTCTGCAAGAATTCCCAGGCTGACAAAAAAGTTATCCACTCCGATCAACCCGGCAGGATTGTACTGGAGAGCATTTTCATCATGGCTCAGGGCAATACCCACGTTTCCCATACCCAGGTTACGAACCCCTTGTCCTATACGGTTGAAGGGCTCCCCAAAGGAATTGGGGATTCCAATGCATACCAAAAAAATTACAATGCAAAGGCATTTCTTCATAAAGCGCCTCGGATGATACATTTCAGTATTGTGGATGCAGGCAAAATTAACCGCTGATCTGTCAGTAATGCATGAATCTTACCCAATGGTTTGGCCATTTCACTCCACCTGCATGATCTGTAAGTAAATCTTCCGTACAGTATTGGTTGTTTGTTGATAGGCTTCCAGCACATCAGTGACTGAATAACCATGGCGGTGCAGCAGTGTCACCAGTTTGTCAGTCTGCAAATTTTCAAAATCAATCATATTCGTTGATGTATCACAAAGCAAGCGTAGATAGCTTTCTAGTAATCGATAAAACATGTAGGCTTTGACCAAGGTCTGTGCTGTTTCAGCTTCCAACACTTGATATATAGCACATTGTTCTAAGAAATCCAAAGTGCAGGAAACCCGTAATTTTGGAATTTTTGCTCCTTGTTGCAATTGCAGGTATTGCGTCAAATATTCAATATCCAGCAGTCCCCCGTATCCTTCTTTGATATTTTTACAGGATTTTGTTTCGTTTGAGAGTTCTTTTTCTTTACGTAGACGCAGGTGAGTGATTTCCTGGTTCAAATGATCAGGCGGTTTCCACGCATAAACCACGTCTGTGATGGTTTGTTCCAGAGAAGCAACCCACGATTCTTCAAAATCTCCTCCGACCATACGTCCTTTGATCAAGGCTTGATGCTCCCAGGGCTGAGAAGTTTGGTGATATTCCCGATAAAAAGCCAGGGTACTGACCAATGGCCCTGCATTACCGGAAGGACGCAATCGTGTATCGACATGGTAGGCTAAGCCTGGTGTCGTGAACGTGGAAAGAATGGAGATAAATCGCTGAATCAATTTAGCAAAATATTCATAATTGCTGACTTGTTTAGGGCCAGTGGTTCTGCCAACATCTGAACAAATAAAGATGAGATCCAAATCGGAGTGGTAGGTCAATTCTTTTCCACCTAGTTTTCCCATCCCAATGATTGCCAGTTTTGCTGGCCCTTCTGGAGTTTGTGGAATGCCAAACCGGGGAGAGAGTTGTTGTTTTGCTAGATGGAATGCGGCCTGGATGACCACTTCTGCTAACACAGTCAAACGCTGTCGTGCTTGTTTGTAGGGAAGAATTCCTTCCAATTCGGCACTACCAATGAGAAAAGTCACTTCATGCTTGAATTCACGTAAGGTATCGATATGGCTTTCTTCATCGTCACAGGCTTCCAGTCTGGCAGCAAGTTGCTCTTCCCATTCGGTACGTGAATGTAAAACTTCTGTTGCATCCAGTTGCTTTAAAAGTTCTAGGTGGTTTAGGACATAATTCCAAAGAAATTCGCTGGTTTCCGCAATTCCAGCAAGTCGTTGTAAAGAAGCAGGATATTCAAGCAGATGTTCATAATAATGCAATTTACTGCCAATGCGCTGAAATAACTGCTGAAAACGGATATTCAAATTGGCCTGAGATTGTTGAATCACTGCTGTGAATTGACGTGCTGAATTAGACGCCAACTTCTGAATATCCGAAGGAATGTGCTTAAACCGGGTGCTGCTGCAGATCGCTGCTTCGATTTCCATGCATTCTTGATTGAACAATCCTCCAAAAATAGAGCGCACACGGGTCATCACATCGCTCACATCCTGCAGTAAATGACGGCGTGCGACTGTGATACGTTCTTCTGTATATCCCATACAGCGTGCCAGTATTTCCTGTTTCTTGGGGTCCCCTGGTAATGTATGAGTTTGCAGTTCCTCTTCCATTTGCAGACGATGTTCCAGTTTACGCAGATAGAGATAGGATTTGCGCAGGGTTTCTGCATCAGATCGGAGAATATGGTTTGCCTGGGTGAGGACTGCAATGGCTTCTAAGGTATTTTGTACCCGCAATGCTGGATTATTGCCTCCATACAACAGTTGGAAAATTTGTACAAAAAATTCGATTTCACGAATTCCTCCCACTCCCAACTTGACGTTCAAATGTTGTTTGAGATGCTCCTTTTCGATTCTTTCTTTGATTTTTTGAATTTCTTTGAGCATGTTTTCATCAAGCATTTTCCTATAAACAAAGGGAGCCAGGTTTTTAATGAACATCTCTCCCAGCTCCATGTCTCCAGCAACCGGTCTTGCTTTGATCCAGGCCTGCCGTTCCCATTGTTCTCCATATGATTCGTAATACAGCTCGGTATCCTCCAGGCTTTGAAAAAGTGGGGAGGTTTCGCCACCAGGGCGAAGGCGCATATCGATACGTGCCACAAAACCCTCTGCGGTTAAATCGCCAATCAAATCAATCAGACAACGTGCTACTTTCAAGAGGGTTTTATTGGTGGTAACAGGCGGTGGGTATTGTGCAGGGTCCACGTTGCACAGAAAAATTGGGTCAATGTCAGAAGAATAGTTCAATTCCCGACCTCCCAGTTTTCCCATTCCAATCACAATGAAAGGCATCGATTTTTGATCAGCAGAGGTTTCACTGATTTGGAATGAGGACTGACCTTTCCCAATTTTGTCAGCTGCTTCTAAGGCAATTTGGAGACAACAGGTTGCTATGGAAGAAAGTTCTTCCAGTGTCTCTTCAAAAGGAGCTAATTCGGAGAGGTCCCTAATGGTAATTCGTAAAAATTCTTCGTATTTATAAGTGCGCAACTCTTTTTTCACTGTCGTCATATCAAGCTCCCCATGAACATTCAGGCGCTGACGTAATTCAGATCGCATCACCTCCAGTGATTTAGGCTCTTTGAGATAAGTTGATTGTAAGATAGTGGTGCTGAGTTGTGGTTGATTGACAAGACGGCGAGATAAAAAATTACTGCGCCCAAAAATGTTCAGAAGTGTGGAAACATGAGGCTGCTCAAAATCAAAAGGATGTTTGACTCTTTGTTCAAAGGCCCGGTAAAAATCCAAAAACTGGGTCAGTGCACTTTTAATGTTGCCTGACAGCAGGAAAATTGGTAGGAGTGCTTGACTATGGTTAGAAAAATGGGGCAGTTCTCGAAGATTCTCAAATAAAGAAAGTATGGTGTCTGGAGCAGCAAAATTATTTTTTTGCAGGAAAGCCGATAGTGCTAGATTCCATGTGGCAGGAGATTCCCATCGAATGATGAGGGCTTGTATCCAGTCTGACATATATTCCTGTTAAATAAAGGGAGTTCCAAGAGAACCCCCTTTATACCGAAATTAAATATCGTAGTACAGTGCAAATTCGTATGGATGGGGGCGAAGGCGAATAGCATCGACTTCAGCGTCACGCTTGTACTCAAGCCAGCTATCAATCAAGTCTTGTGTGAAGACACCTCCTTTGAGCAAGAAATCATGGCTTGTTTCTAATGCATCCAGAGCTTCATCTAAACTGCCGGGAACTCCTCGAATTTCTCCGGCTTCTTCTGGAGCCAGGTCATAGATGTTCTTGTCGATGGGATCTGGTGGTTCAATCTTATTTTGAATTCCATCCAGGCCTGCCATCAGCATGGCAGCAAAGGCTAGGTATCCATTAGCAGAAGGATCTGGTGTTCGGAATTCGATACGCTTTGCTTTCTCACTGGCAGAATACATCGGGATACGGATAGCAGCACTTCGATTTCTCTGAGAGTAAACCAGATAAATAGGAGCTTCATAGCCTGGAACCAAGCGGCGATAGGAACTGGTGGTCGGATTGATGAAAGCACAGACTGAAGGAGCATGGTGCAACAATCCACCAATGTACCAACGAGCCTCATCACTCAAACCAGCATAACCTTGTCCAAAAAACATGTTCTTATCACCTTTCCAAATACTCTGGTGACAGTGCATCCCAGAACCATTGTCCTGGAAAATTGGTTTGGGCATAAAAGTCACCGTCTTGTTATGACGAGTGGCCACATTTTTGATAATGTACTTGAACATGATCAGTTTATCAGCCATCCGAGTCATGGTATCAAAACGCATATCGATTTCTGCCTGGCCTGCAGTGCCTACTTCGTGGTGATGAACTTCGATATGAATACCTGCTTTTTCCAACTCCATCATCATTTCTGTACGAATATTCTGCTGACTGTCCATAGGGGGGACAGGGAAATATCCTTCTTTGTAGCGAGGCTTGTGGCCCAGGTTCGGATTTTCTTCACGGCCTGTGTTCCAAGAGCCTTCAGATGAATCGATAAAATAATAGCCCTTGTTGTAAGTCTGGTCAAAGCGAATGTCATCAAAAATAAAAAATTCTGCTTCTGGTCCAAAATAGATAGTATCTCCAATTCCTGTCGATTTGAGATAATTTTCTGCTTTCTGGGATACGTAGCGTGGGTCTTTTGTGTAGCGCTCACCGGTGACAGGATCTCCAATGTCACAGATAATGTTCAATGTGGAAACTTCGGTGAATGGATCGATAAAATGAGCATTGGCGTCTGGAAAAATCAACATGTCACTTTCCTGAATTCCTTTGAACCCACGTATACTCGACCCATCAAAACCAGCTCCTTCCTCAAACAAATCTTCTGACAATTCATGAGCAGGAATAGAGAAATGTTGCCATAATCCAGGCAAATCAATAAATCGTAAATCTATGACTTGGATGTTGTTTTTGTCGACAAACGCAATTAGTTCTTTTGGTGTCATACACGTATCCCTTTCTTAAGCTGATAGTGTGGAACATTAGTGAATAAAATGGATGGATGCACTCTATGAGTTATAGACGTTTACGGGTCAATTTGTTGAATTGTTTGAGGCTATCTTCAAGTTGACCTTAAAGTAGAGGAAGTTAGTGCAGAATTGGAAAAAAAACAAGCAAATCTACGGCCTTTCAAAGTAAATTTTGTGCTCTATTGCAATCGGGTATACATTACTCAACTAATACCGTTTATGTCAAAATTGTACATTGCGTGTCAGCCTGTTTTTCAGGCACTTTGCCTAAAAAATAAGCAATTATTAGCGACAATAATTTAGAAAATTCAATAAATTCAATTACTTAAATTTGGTATACATTTTGCAAATTATGTAGATTGAAAATTCCGATCAAATCAAGTATAGTCCTCCAGAAAAGTTTTTTCCTACGGCTTAATTTTTGCGGGTTATAAGCAGGTTAATGATTGGCCACCAAACCCCACCAAAAAAGATCTTTTGTGCGGTCGGCGTTCCGATTTTTTTGTGGGGGTCTGACCTTTCGTTCCGTGGCCATCAGCAAAAAAGATGCCTTTGCAAAGAACTTATCTGGATAGCTATATCATTTGGATCTTCATTTGTTTACCTATCCTTTAGATTGGATCACTCGAAGAAAACCAATCTATCATGGTCAAAACCTAAATCTAAAATATCTTTGGAGATATAAAATATGAAAAGTAAGTTGGAATATATTTGGCTGGACGGCTACAAGCCGACTCAAAGTCTGCGAAGTAAAACAATGGTCCGTTCTGATTTTGGTGGAACACTAGAAGAGTGCCCGATGTGGGCATTCGACGGTAGCTCAACTGAGCAGGCAGAAGGCGATTCTTCCGATTGCCTTTTAAAACCAGTTGCAATCATTCCTGATCCTGGCCGTAAAAACGCCTATCTTGTAATGACAGAAGTATTGAATGCCGATGGTACACCACACCCATCCAACGGCCGTGCTACCATTGATGATGATGATGAAGATTTCTGGTTCGGTTTTGAACAGGAATATTTCCTGTGGGATCCGGTAACCAATCTTCCTCCCGGATTTCCCGCAGGTGGGTACCCTCCTCCACAAGGCCCATACTATTGCTCGGTGGGTGCACGCAATGCCTATAATCGCGATCTGATTGACGAGCATTTGGATATGTGCTTAGAAGCAGGCTTGAACGTTGAAGGTATCAATGCAGAAGTGGCTGCAGGTCAATGGGAATTCCAGATTTTTGCCAAGAGTGCCAAGAATGCAGGCGACCAAGTTTGGCTTGCGCGTTACCTGCTGGAACGCACCGCTGAAAAATATGATCTCTCCGTCGACTGGCATCCCAAGCCTCTCGGGGATACTGACTGGAACGGTTCTGGTATGCATGCTAACTTCTCCAATGGCGTCATGCGCGAATCCGGCGACGAAGGCATTTTCACCAAAATCTGTGATGAGTTTGGCAGGAATGTAGGTATCTGCATCAGTGTCTACGGTGCGCATAACGAGCAACGCCTAACTGGTAAGCATGAGACACAATCTATTGATCAGTTTAGCTACGGAGTTTCTGATCGTGGTGCGTCGATTCGTATTCCGGTAGGAACGGTTGAAGATGGCTGGAAAGGCCGTCTGGAAGATCGCCGTCCTGCTTCTAACGCGGATCCATACAAAGTTGCTGCTGTCATCGTTAAGATTACTAAAAAAGCATTGACCTAATCCGTCTCTATCTCTTAGTCAAAAAATCAACCGGTGTGGGCAACCACTCCGGCTTCTCTGAAAGATCAAAGCCACGCAGGTTATAGTTCTTGCATCCAGTTTTGCTGCAGAGTACGTAAGATTTCATCCATAGAAGCAGGTCTTGCAGCAGGGTCCTTATCGAGACATTGCAGGCACAACTTTTCAAGAGTCTTCGGTACTGGGTATTTAGTGACCTCGGAAGGTTTGGCCGGTTGTTGATTCTCCACCATGTCAAGAATTTCATAGGTCTTGTCACTATCGAAAGGGGGTTTACCGGTTAAAAGTTCATAGAGCACTGACCCCAGGCTATAGATATCTGTACTAAAACTTATATTCGGATCACGACGAATTTGTTCCGGAGACATATAACACAATGTCCCTTGTAACTTTCCGCGACCAGTCATGGATTTTTCTGAATTGCCCACGATCTTACTTTCATGAGTATCGTCACCTGTTGCACTGCCATCTTTTTTCCAGACCTTTGCAAGCCCCCAATCGAGCAATAACACCTCACTAAAACGACCTACCAGTATATTCTCTGGTTTAATATCGCGGTGAACCACCCCATGTACATGGGCAGAGGCCAAAGCATGAGATATTTGATTGATGACTTCGATCAACTGTGACAAATCATAACGTTCCCGGTAATCCATGATTTCTCGCAAGGTATAACCGTGTACCAACTTCATGGTGAAGTAATAGTTACCCCGATTGTCCCGACCAATCTCATAAGTGGGTATGGTGTTGGGATGCTGCAACATGGCTGATATCCGAGCTTCACGTAGCAAACGCGTTTTCTCAATTTCATCATCCACAAATTCTGGACGTAATGTTTTATAAGCAACTACCCGGTTCAAATGCAGGTCTTTGCAGGATTTGATCAGTGACTTTCCACCTTTCGCAATTGTACCCAGGAACATGTAACGGGTGTTTGGATTAATCACATCAGGGAGAGGTTTATCTGTGTCTTCTAGAAAGACGTTACTGTATTCTTTTGGGGGTTGTTGAAACTTGAGCATGATTTTTTTATTTTAGGCCGCTTTATTCAAGTGTAGCATTTTTTAATAAGATAGATGAGCTTTATTATATAGCTAGTATCTGCTGAATTTTTACCTAGAGGTTATTAAAGTTAAGATTGAACCTCCCCACGATATTTGCGATTGACCTGTTTCCCAACAAAAACAATTGACAATAATCATAAGGAGAGCATCTATGATAGCCACAATATTTACAGAAGTCCACTCTGAAGAGGGGGTAGTGAACCATAAAATTGCTCCATCTGTTGAAATGCTTCTGTCATTGGATTTCTTATGGAACTATTGCTCATGGGAAACTTATAGATATTACTGTCTCTGAAAATTTCAGTAGATACATAAGCAAGGCAGTATCATTCCTTTTAATTTGACTATTTAAATCAATACTAATATATAAGTTAGTTTTTCAATATCTTAGGAAACTATAATTTGCTCCAGAATGTTGTCATTGAGTAAGGTACATTTGATGTGATGACGTCCTCATGGCAATCTGAATGATCTGAGCTAAGTTTCCCGGAGTTTTATTTAGGAATCCTATAACCTTGATAGTTACTTGAGTGAGTAACTATTCGTAGATGTCATCTGAAAGGGAAGAAAGATTATGTCAAGAAAGTCAATACCACGTCATCGAACATGTCGACGCCTGGGTGTTTCAGTTTGTGGAGCTGTGAACTGTCCTTTGGGACGTCGTCCCACTCCTCCAGGCCAACATGGGGCCATGAGGCGTGCAAAAGATACACAATATGCACAACAACTGAAAGAAACTCAGAAATTGCGTGCTTATTATGGAGTGTCTTCCAAGCAATTACGCCGTTATTATGCAGAAGCCGCAACTTCTAAAGAACAGACCAACATTGCATTGGTTCAAAAGCTGGAGTGTCGTTTGGACAACATGGTGTATCGGATGGGATTTACCTGTAGCTTGCGTGCCGCACGGCAGATGGTTGTGCATCGACACCTGATGGTCAATGGAAAGAATGTGAATAAACCCAGTTACCATTTGAAACCAGGGGATACTGTCGAACTGAGAGGAAAAAGTCAAAAAATTGAACGATACACCGAATGGTTCAAATTCTATGACCACAAACTGTCTTATATTCAGAAAGATGTGAATAAATACACAGGTTCTTTTGTGGAACTGCCTTCACGAGAGGAAGTTCCCATTTTGGTAGACGATCAGCTGGTTGTCGAATTCATGGCTCGTTAAGCCTCTCCATAGCCCAATTGCTTCATTTTTCTGGTGACTTGGTTTTAGCCCGTCACCAGCTCCATTTAAACTTCTCCAGCAGAAGCTTCACGCCCTATTTTGTTATTTTTATCCTCCAATTTAAAACTCCTGACCAGGTTTTGCATTTGCTCTGAGTATTGAAAGAGCTTTTGACTATTGGAGGAATTTTCATGGGCACTGGTGGCAGTCTGTTGGATGACCTGATTGATTTGTTCTATCCCCTGATCAATTCCCTGGATGCCATTGGCTTGCGACAGGCTGGCTTTGGCAACATTGTCAATGAGCCCCACCAACTCTTCTGAACTGATCATGATGGATTGAAACGAGCCAGAAATTTGATGGGTGATTTCATTGCCTATTTTGACCCGTTCGATAGAATCTTCAATCATGTCTGAAATTTCGTTGGCGGCCTGAGTTGTTTTTTGAGATAAGTTGCGGACTTCTTCTGCGACAACAGCAAAGCCCTTACCGTGCACTCCGGCCCTGGCGGCCTCAACAGAAGCGTTGAGTGCCAATAAGTTGGTTTGAAAGGCAATGTCATCAATTGATTGAATAATACGAGAGATATTGTTGGAGGATTCATCAATTTTTTCCATGGCCCGCACCATGTTTTCCAGGTGATGTTTGTTTTCTTCTGAATATGATTTGGACTGAAAGGCTATTTTTTTGACTCGTTCGGTGCTTTGTGCGTTGTTTTGGATTTGATCAGAAATTTCTTTGATAGAAGTCGAAATCTCTTCAATTGCAGCAGCCTGGCTGGTCACTCCATCACTCAATGAGTTGGAGGACTGATAGAGCTGACCTGCCAATGCCTCTACCTGTTCTCCATTGGTATTGATATGAATCATCGTTTGTTTCAATTTTTCTAGGAAAGAATTGAAAAAAGTCGCTATGTTGCCAATTTCATCTTTTTGTTTCACTTCAAGAGTTTGAGTGAGATCCCCTTCTCCTTCGGCAAGATCAGCAGTGGCATCCTGCAATTTCCTCAATGGTTGCACGATAGATCGGGCAATGAGTCCACCTAAGCCTATTAAACAAATAATCACAAATCCCAATGATACCAGTTTGAGCATTTCTAAACGGGATTTTTCAGCATTGGTATCCTCGACAACGGATTGGTTTTTATCCTCTACTTTTTGAAGCAGGGCGTTTGTGATCAATTTCACATGAGACACGGTTTCATTGAAATCGCTTTCCGCATTTCTCAAATCCAGCATCCCCGTGATGACACGGTCCAAATTGGACAGATAAATATCCATCAACCTGTTGATTTGTATACTCTCCTCGGTATTTTGCTGTTGCAATTTGTTCTGAATCCATTGAACTCCTTTACGAATACGGTTAGTATTTGAAGACGTTCGTGCCAGGTATTCTTTTTCCCAAAGTCGGATTCTCAGGAAGTAAGCCAGCAGCTTGGTATCTTCTTCGTAAGCCTGTTTGGTGAATTTTTCCCACAACAGTGTTTCTACCTCTTTGGCGCTATTGACAAACCGCCCCTGGTACCCTTCAACTAAAGTAAACCCCATTGCTTCATAATTTGTCACAACCGTGTCGAACTTGGTCTGATAGTCGTGGTGTAAATCCACCAGGGAATAGAACAAATCATCGAGGGAATTGTTGGCATAATCAACATGCTTTGCAATTTCATGGGAGACCGATTCTTGCAAGGGGACGTCCTTCAATGGTCCCACATAATCCTCAAAAGTGATGCCTTCTGGAATAGCAACGTTTGTGACTACAGAGTCTGCGGACTCCAAGATGGTATCATCTCCATCGTCAAAAGGTTCTTCATCCTCTTCGAACAACCAGGAACCGGCTTCTTCTCCATCTTCTTCAACATTCGTTTCATTTGCTTCCTGTGCTTCAAGCGACTCAGAAGCTGGTTCTGTCCCCTTAGATTCCGAAGAGTTAGACATTGGCTCCACAGGTGTACTTGCCTGCTGAGATGGCTCGGTTTCCGTAGTTTCTACAGAGCTAGAGTCAGCTTTCTGCTCGATATTCAAGAGAGTGAACATTTGTTGAATTTGTGCCAATGATCCGGTGACTTGTTGGACTGAGTTGACATTGGGTTGTCGGAAAAATGCTTGTTCCCAGAATCGTGTCTGCGAAAATATAGACGAGATTTGAGCAACCTGTTCTTTTTGGATTTGAGCTTTTTTGACAAATGCTAGAAGTGATTCATTCTTAGAAGATATGTAATCATTGATTCCTTCAAGAATTAATAAAAAAGTGACTGCTAAGATACCTAAAAAAAATAATTTTTTCTTAATATTCAATACAAACATGAATTCCTGCCCCCGCTAAGCTTTAATTCAAGTTATAAAAAATTCAAAATGACTGAATGGATTTATCATTTATGAAGATCATTGATTCTTGCCAGTGAAGACAATAACGCTAAGGGGGGGAAAGCTACCAGTTTAATTTTCAAATAAGCGTTAAAAGTAACACCTTAACCTGTTGATGTGGGAAAATTGCAAGAGAAGAAAACATGAGTGGATTCACAGGACAATCAATAGCCCCCATCGCCTTCTTCAACACCAATGGTTTCTTCCTGTTCGACCATGAACACATTTCCCACATCAAATGCTCCTCTTTTTAAGGCAGCATGCAGGGAAGCGTTTTCTCCCAGTCCTATACTTTGCAGGCGAAGTGCCATATCGTCAATGCCCATATACAACAGTTCCACTTCGACCAGCTCATCATTTTTGATGCGATAAATATTGACCACATCTTTGGATTCATTGCCAATGGCCAAAAGGTTCAATTCAGGATGAACACAAAAGGCAACCGCTTCTTCTCCCAATGTTTCTGAATTGAAATGCTCAATGGCTTTTTGGATGTATTTTTTTTGCAAAATTGAGTTTTTGGAGATCGCCGAGAGGACTGGCATGGTTTCGATGGCTTGAAAATTTTCAAAAGTGGCCAGATTCAGCATGTTGATGCTGGAAATGTGATCTTTTTCAAAAACACGTAATGAGTTGAGCACTCGTCGTTTTCCCTCAGGTAACTCCACTTCCAGAGCAGGAGGGGTACACCCCATCATTGTGGTCAAAATAACAATTCCAATGATTATCCATAATTTTGTTTGCATCCTGGTCTCCTCTTTATTTTTCCCCTCACTCTGACCTCCAGGCGGTTTTCCATTCCCCAAGGAAAGGGGAGTCCGCAGAGGAACGTTCAGGTATCCAAAAATATGATCAAGTCCATCGTTTTTTGATGGTGTCACGAGCCACGAACTACAATGCACCAATCACGTCTACAGTTCGGCTCCACAAAATTTACAACATTTTGCATCCAGATCATGGCCTTCCGCACTGCATTGATGGCATACGCGTGTGGTGATCTTTTCTCTGGATGCCAAGGTGATTTCTGCAGTAACAATGCCGGTCGGAACCGCTATGATAGCGTAACCCATAATCATCACAAAGCTGGCCAATGCCTGTCCCAAGTCAGTTTGAGGGGAGATATCTCCATACCCGACCGTCGTCATGGTGACAATGGCCCAGTAGATGCCTCGTGGGATGCTGGTAAATCCATGAGCTTCCCCTTCGATGACATACATGATGGAACCAAAGATAATGACTTTTGCTATAACGGCATATAAAAAAACTTCGATCTTGCGACGACTGGCATGCAAGGCCGTTAACAGCAGACGAGCCTCTCCCAGATAAGTCACTAATTTTAAAACACGAAAGATGCGCAAAACCCGGAAAATTCGGATAACCGTCAAATATTGTGTACCAGGAAAGAAAAGGGCCAGGTAGGTGGGAAGAATGGCCAGTAAGTCGATGATTCCAAAGAAGCTGGTAGCATACAAAACCGGTCTTCCCACACAAAGCAGCCGCAACCCGTATTCTATCGTAAACAGAATGGTAAAAAACCATTCCAACCCATAGAGGAAACCGCCATAAACATCTCTGATTGAGGCCACACTATCCAGCATGACTGTAATGACGCTCAATCCAATACTAATGATCAGTATTAAATCAAATGCCCAACCTGCTCGTGTCTCTGCTTCAAAAATAAGTTCGTGGAGAGCAGCCTGCCATTTTCTATGGGCATGCTTCTTTTTGGCTTTCTCCACATCCAAAAAATGCTTCATATTACTGAGTGTTGTTGCTGACCACTTGTTCAATCCGAATATTCTTTGCAATATCAAATGGCAACGTCACCTGTCCTTGTTCTGAACCCAGGGTAATGGAGTGGGTCGCTTTGAGAATTTCCGTGATCGTATGCTCAGAACCAGGCACTACTGATTTCTCATGCAGATATTTTAATAATTCTTCTGAGTCCTCCAGATACTCATTGATCATCACAATTTTTATGTGCATGCCTGGACTGGCCTGATCCAAAGGAATAGAATTCTGGAGATAGGAAGAATTGTAGCCTTGAATGGGAACACCATGAGGACAGGCTTCTGGATAATTCAAGAATTCTGCTAATTTCTCAACGACCAGTGGAGTCATCGCATGCTCCAAATGATGTGCATGCTTGTGAACTTCGTACCAGGGAATACCCAGGGTATCGCATAAAAATGTTTCTGCCAGATGATGACGAATGACCAAATCTTTGGCTTGCTCTTCGCCTTCTTCCGTCAATGTGATATTTTTCTTCTTATCAATCTGAATCAATAGATCTCTCTGCATTCGGGACAGGGTTGCATGAACTGTAGATGGACTCGATTGCATTCGAGTGGCTAAATGTATTGCTTTCACTGGAGCGTCTCTGGATTGAAGAAGGTAAATTTCTTGCAAATACTCTTCAACAACAACGGATAGTTTTTCTTCCACCATGACCTATTTTGTAAAAAGTATGATAATAACTGACATTATGTGAACAATTTCTGCTATAGGAGACATTCTTTCAACTGTGTCCTTTTATTTTATATTGCAGGCAAAAGTTGCAAAGGCAGAAGAGATTTATATCACCTTTAGCAGGGTTCGTACACATAACATGAATAGTAATCAACAATGATGAATTAATGTAACAAATAGTTCAAAAATATTCCATGATTTGCTGCACTTCTGAATAGATATCTTGTCTCTGACTATGATTTTTCCCAAATCGATTCTCCAGCATTATTCGAATTCTCCTACTGGGTACCGTATTGGCTTGGGAGTATTGGTACTGGTTCTTTTCAATATAACGGCATGGCCCAATATGAAGTATGGGCTCGAAAATGCGGTGGAAGCTTCCTATTTTTGGGTTGATGAGGGGCGTCATGTAGAAACCCTGGAGCAAATGCAGAATAACAAATCATTGCAATTGATCCATCCTGCTTACACCGCGTTTTATTTCAATTTATCCTATCTTGGGGCCTGGATATTCAATGGCCTTCAGCAGCCAATCCCTTCCACCACATTTGCCTTAGGCTTGAAGTGGGTCTCATTAATTGGTGTCAACCTGCATTTACTGGTTGTGTTTCTACTCATTTATCGTGCTTTGTTTTCATTTGAATGGGCAATCTTAGGTTTGATTTTATTGGCAGGACAACGGTTCAACCTGCTTTTTGCCACCCGCATGCATCCTGAAGGGTGGATGTTGTTGGGCACTGTTTTGACATTGTACAGTGGATATTGTTTAGTGATGACCGGAAAACAAAAATACCTCTGCTGGATGGCTGCCTGTGCAGGATTAGCAATTGGCACCAAACTTCAGGTTATTTTTTTGATCCCCTGGGGAAGCCTCGTGTTTTTACTAACGGTTTGGAAATTTGGTAATTTTTCTCTCCTGCGTATCAGTTTTTCCATTTTCCTTGCTGGAGTGATTTTCACGGTGGCATTTTTTGTAGCAACCCCCTATCAACTTCTCCATTTTCCTGAGCTGATACAAGGGGTTTTGGGAGAAGGAGGAAGTATCGCCGATTATTACGCCGGTCGCTACAGTATATGGAAATGGGGAGCTGTGATTATTTCTGAACTGAATTTAGGTCCATTTTTTACCTTTCTCTTTATGCTAGCCTTCTTGTTTGGAATGAGGCGGATTGTGAAACAATGGTGCAAACACAACAAAGTCATGCTGGAACACCCCCCAGAAGTTTTATGGATTTTGCAAGTTCTATGGATTCTTGTTGGAGCTGGTTATATCATAGCAACGTACCGTGTCTTTACCAATCGCTATCTGATTCAGGTTCACCATTCCTTTATCTTGATTATCCTGTTGGGATTATACTGGTGGTTTCAAGAAAAGAAACCATTTTACCGCTTATGGGTCCAATTGCTGATTGGTTTGTGTATCTACGGAGGAATTCAGGGACAATGGCGCCATACCAGAAGGGATATTGAGAAGAGAGAAAAAATACATCAACAAATGGATGCCCATCGCCAGTTTGGCAAAGAATTGCCCCAACATGTGCCGTCTGATGCCCACATTGTTCATACCATTCGTGTTTATATTCCCAAGCAACAATATCCCCAGGCTCGTGTCCTGTTTGGTGATGTCCCACAGACATTGCTTGGTTTGGAAAAATTAGATTATTTGATTGTCAATAACAACTATCGACCTGCCATGAGGGCTGTTGTTCCGATGAAAGGTTCGTTACAAGATACGAGAGATGCGTTGAATTTGTGGGAAAGTCTGGCCAATGACGGCATTCACGGAACATTTGAGGTGATTGCCCATTATGACAAAATTGATGTGACCATTTATCAAAAAGTGCAGTAATAAGTTTGTTTTGACATCATTCTATTTTTGATTATTATTGATCAAGGTATCTAAAAAATAAACATCATTTATTTTAACTAATCTCTGTCGCTTAATTGAAAATGAAAAATTAAGAGTAAAAAACTGATTTGTAACGCCATTGATTTTTTTATATTTTTTTTGCAAAGCCTATCGGGCGAATCCTATAATTTTTAATTCTTAATTTCGCGACAGCGGCTAACCCACGTTGCGTGAATGAGGTTTGCAATCAGTCTTTACGTTTGTGAAAAATGCACTTTTTGCAAAACGTATAAACGTAACACCAATTTTTAATTCACAAATTAAGGAATCGTATGGGAAAGTTGAAGCACCATTTTTTTGTATGCCAAAATAATCGGCCACCTGGTCACCCCAAAGGGAGTTGTGCGGAAAGAGGCTCTTTTGAAGTGATGGATGCATTGTATCAGCACATAGAAGAAAAAGAGCTTTGGGGAAAAGTCAAGGTAACTGGGACTGCTTGTCTGGGGCCTTGTGATAAAGGTCCAGTTGCGGTAGTATATCCGGAGGGGGTTTGGTATGCTATTCAATCTACAGATGATGTGGATGAAATCATGACAAAACATGTAGGACAAGGAGAACCCGTCGAAAGGGTTCGCTTTGATCCAGAAAGCATGTAATATTGAAAATCCTCCAAGACTCTCATGCAGGGAAATCTCCCTGCCCCTTTGTAACGTCTCTCCTTTGATAATATCCGGGTTCTTAATCTCAAGAACTTTGGCAAATTGTGTGGACACCTGATTGAGAAATTCAAAAGAGATTCAATGAGGACCAAACTTCGACTGATATTGATGGCTTTGCTTCCGCTTGGGATGTTATTTTATCTGGTCGCAAATGAAACAGTTGATAAATTAAATATCGTCATCGAAGTCAGCGTATTGGACAATTTTTCTCGTTTTGCTATTACCCTCAGCGAGGTGGTTCATCAACTGCAACGAGAACGTGGAAGAACGGCTTTGTTTTTGGGAAGTGAGGGACGCTTGTTCATGTCGGACCTCCAGTTGCAAAGACAAGACACTGATCAAAAAATTGACAAATTAGAAAAGTTTTTAAAAAGCAGGCAATTCCATGAGTTGAGTACCATTCCTCAGCAAAATTTAGAGGATACCCTGGAAAAATTAGGGGAACTGGCAACAACAAGGAGTGATGTGGATACACTGCAGATGAATGTTGCCAGTGCCATAGAATATTACACCTCTCTCAATGCGCTATTCCTCAAGACCATTGAGCACATTTCCCGATTGAGTTCCAATGTAGAAATTTCAAACCACCTCTCCGCACTTGTCAATTTACAGCAGGCCAAAGAGCTGGCAGGAGTCGAACGGGCATTGCTCAGTGGTGTTTTTGTCAGCAATCAATTTGATGAGTCGACATTCCGGCAATTCACCGAGCTGGTGGCCAAACAGGAAACGTACCTTCAGGTATTTTTGAGTTTTGCCACTCCAGCAGAAATTAGCTTTTATGAAGAAAGGATGTCCAGTGAACATATTACTGTTGCTGGTCACATGAGGAAGGTTGCTTTTCGGCAGGCATTTGAAGGCAATTTTGCAGTAGATTCAAGCTTTTGGTTTGAAACAATGACCCGAAAAATTGACCTGTTCGAGGAGGTGGAAGAATTTGTGGTCAATGGCATGAGAGAGCATGCTTTACAACTGAGAGAAACAGCGCAATGGCAGCTCTTCACTTACTCCACGATTGCAGGGATTGTAGTCGCTCTGATGATTTGTTTACTCGTCATGAATTACCAGAATGTCGTCAGGGACCTTGAATCGCGTAAGCGCAGGGAAGAAGAATTGAGAAGCTTGCTGACTGCCATTGAACATGCCGGTGAAATGATCATGATTACAGACACGAATGGAAACATTGAATACACCAATACGGCTTTTGAGCATATTACGGGCTATCTTCGTGGAGAAGTGATTGGAAAAAGTTCACGCATGCTGCATAGCGAAAAAAATAACAGTGCTGTGTATCAAGAAATTGAAGAAACCATTTCGGTCGGTAAGATATGGAGTGGCCAGTTGATCCATAAGAGGAAAAATGGCTTGCTCTATGTGGGAGAATTGACCATTGGTCCAGTTTTTGGTGATGAGGATACGATTATTAACTATGTCACGACGATGGGAGACATCACCAGCCGGATTGAAGCCGAAAATGAATTGCGTGCTCATCGTGATCATCTGGATGAATTGGTAGCAGAACGGACCAGAGAATTGGAGCAGGCCAATCAAGTGCTGGAAGAACAACAAAGTGATTTGAAAGCCTATGCCGAGCAATTAGAAACTGCTAAAGAAAAGGCAGAAAATGCCAGTCGAGCAAAAACTGAATTTTTGGCCAACATGAGCCATGAAATCCGTACCCCCATGAATGCTATTCTCGGTTTTACCGACATTCTGGAAAAACAACTAGCCACTCCCCGCCATCAAAAATATCTGACTGCTATTAAATCCAGTGGTCGATCCCTGTTGACCTTGATTAATGATGTTTTGGATTTATCCAAAGTGGAGGCTGGAAAATTTCAATTAGAATATTCCGCTTTCAATCCCAAACGGGTGCTGGCAGAAATTGAGCAGATTTTTTCTCAGGCCATTGAAAAAAAATCCTTAGAATTTTCTATAAAAGTGAATGCAAAATTCCCGATCAGCATTGTTTTGGACGAGATACGCCTCCGTCAGATTTTGCTGAATCTGGTGGGCAATGCAGTGAAATTCACTCATTCTGGCTATATCAAACTGTCTTTGCATAGTACTCCCGTTCTGAAAGACGGAAATTCAGACGATTGTGTCAACATCGCGATTGCCGTAGAAGATTCAGGAGTGGGCATCCCACAAGCTGAACAGGAAAGCGTGTTTGGTGCCTTTGAACAAAAATTGGGACAAAGTCATGCTCAATATGGAGGGACTGGCCTTGGTCTGGCAATTACGAAACGTTTGGTAGAAATCATGGGGGGAAGCATTTATCTGACCAGTGAGGAAGGAAAGGGAAGTACGTTTCATGTCCATTTTAAAAATGTAAAAACTTCAGATATTATCGAAACCGTTCCCATTGATGCTCTGCCTGATACTCAGAAAACCAACCCCGAATTGGCAACAACCCTGCTCATGAAAGGAGAAAAAAAGCTGGAACTGAAAGAAGAAAACTTACCTCCTGTTTCCCAAAGGCTGGAATTGTTGAAAATCTTGCAGGAAACGGTCTTGCCTGATTGGGAAAAACGAAAATTATTTTCAATTCAACGCAATGAAGAATTTGCGGCAAAAATGAAACAGCTTGGAGAAAAATATGGATATGACTCGATCTCACAATGGGGGGATACCCTTCAATCTCATGTCCTGGTATTCGATATTGATGCTTTGGAAAAGGAGCTTGATAATTTCCCGGCTCTGATTGACACTTTACAATCGTATACTTGATGAATAAGGACACAAATGAAGCAAGGTTTTACGGCTAATGAGCGAATCCTGATCGTTGATGATGTTCCTCAAAATATCCAAATCCTGGGAACCATTTTACGAGAATATGGCTATGATATCCTCTTTGCCAGAGATGGGCTACAGGCATTGGTACAAGTTGAGAGTGATCCTCCTGATCTGATTTTGATGGATGTCACGATGCCGGATATGGATGGGTTCGAGACATGTAAACGGTTGAAAAAAATGCCAGAAGCCCAGGACATTCCTGTGATTTTCCTAACAGCCAGAGCAGCAACAGAAGACCATGTCAAAGGCTTCGAATCGGGAGGAGTTGACTATGTAACAAAACCGTTCAAAACCTTGGAATTACTGGCCAGAATCAGAACACACCTGCAATTGAGGAGAGAAATTCAAGAGCGAAAACGGAGGGAAGCTCAGATGGCCATCGAACTCAAACGGGCTCGAAAAATACAGGAAAGTCTGCTTCCTAAAAAATTGCCAACCATTCCCAATGTGCACATATTCACTAAGTTTGTTCCAATGGAGCAGGTTGGGGGAGATTTCTATCAAATCATAGAACAAGAACAGGGAAAGATTGGTATTGTGCTGGCCGATGTCACAGGGCATGGTATTCCGGCAGCACTCATCTCTTTCATGGTTTCCAGCATTTTTACAGATTGCATCCAAACCGGTCGTTCTCCGGCTGATGTGATGGACCTGGCAAATAAAAAACTCATTCCCCAATTCCCCATTGGTAATTTGGCATCTATTTTTTATGCAGTCTATGATCCTGCCACGAAAATGATGAATTATGTGAATGCAGGACATCCTTCAGGATTGTTGCTTCGCTCTGGAGAAAAAGACATCATTGAGTTGGGATTGTCCGGGACGATGGTAGGAATTTTACAGCATGCATTTGAAGAAAAAACGGTCCAAATGGTTGCCGGTGATAAGTTGCTCCTGTATACCGATGCCATCATTGATGCCAGGGATGATACCGATAAACGATTGGGAATGAAAAACTTTTCCAGCTTTATCTTTCAACACCACCAAGTCCCAATGGAAGAATTACTTGACAAAGTCTATGATTATGGGCTCAAATATGGCCGCTATGAGAATTATGAAGATGACTTCACCTTGGTAGGATTACAGATTAATTAGTGGCTGTTGCGAAATTAAGAATTAGAAAGATTAAGCGGCCAAGACTAATTAATACAAACATTAATACTAATTCCCCTATGTCAATCATTAAAAGCAAGATCAACCCAAATTCGAGAGAGTTTGCTGAAAACTGCCGAAACATTGAGGAAATCCTCGTGGATTTGAAACAGGTGGTGGAAGACGTCAAACAGGGTGGAGGAGAGCACTTTCGCAAGCTGCAACGTGACCGAGGCAAGTTGTTACCCAGAGAGCGGATTGATGGGGTCATTGATCAGGGAGCCGGGTTTTTGGAACTGTCTCAGCTTGCGGCTTACCAGGTCTATCGGGATTCGGTTGCCGCAGCAGGGATCATCACCGGCATTGGACGGGTGCATGGACAGGAATGCATGATTGTGGCCAATGATGCCACAGTCAAAGGAGGTTCCTATTATCCCCTGACGGTGAAAAAACATGTCCGTGCTCAGGAAATAGCCGAACAAAACCATTTACCCTGCATCTATTTAGTCGATTCAGGGGGCGCCAACCTGCCCAATCAGGCAGAAGTGTTTCCAGATCGGGATCACTTTGGGAGGATTTTTTACAATCAGGCCAATATGTCGGCCAAGGGAATTCCTCAAATTGCAGTGGTGATGGGGTCGTGTACGGCAGGAGGCGCTTATGTGCCGGCCATGGCTGATCAAGCCATCATGGTGCGCAACCAGGCGACGATCTTCCTGGGGGGCCCCCCTTTGGTACAGGCAGCTACTGGAGAAGTAGTGACGGCTGAAGAACTGGGAGGAGCGGATGTCCATTGCAAAGAATCCGGGGTAGCCGATTATTATGCAGAAAATGATCACCATGCCTTAAAACTGGCACGGGATTGTATCCGACAGTTGAATCGAGTCAAACCGGTAACTCTGGATATTCAGCCACCCCAACCTCCCCAGTATGATCCCAAGGAAATCTATGGCATTGTTCCAGTGGATCTCCGCAAACCCTACGATATCCGAGAAGTCATTGCGCGAATTGTTGACAACTCGGACCTGGATGAATTCAAGCAAACCTTTGGAGCCACTCTGGTTTGTGGGTTTGCCCGAATTCATGGATACCCTGTTGGCATTCTAGCCAATAATGGAATTTTGTTTTCAGAATCTGCTCAAAAAGGTGCCCATTTTGTTGAACTGTGTGCACAGCGGAAAATTCCTTTGATCTTTCTTCAGAATATCACAGGGTTCATGGTTGGGAAAAAATATGAAGCTGGAGGAATTGCCAAGCATGGTGCCAAGATGGTGACTGCGGTGGCATGTGCGAAAGTCCCCAAATTCACCGTGATCATTGGCGGTAGTTTTGGCGCTGGCAATTATGGAATGTGCGGCAGGGCTTATGATCCTCGTTTGTTATTCATGTGGCCTCAATCGAGGATTTCGGTGATGGGAGGAGAACAGGCTGCCGGCGTTTTGACGCAGGTACGCCGCAATAGTTTTGAAAAACAAGGAAAGCCCTGGACGGCAGAGGAAGAGCAGAAATATCGAGAACAAATCATTGATGAATATGATAAAGCTGGGCATCCTTATTTTGCCAGTGCTCGATTGTGGGATGATGGCATTATTGATCCAGCAGAAACACGCAACGTTCTGGGACTGAGCATCTCTGCCTCTTTGAATGCTCCTCTGGAAGATACCACCTTTGGGGTTTTTCGAATGTGAAGTTTTCATTGCAATAGTGTGTGCATGAAATTTGTTTATAGTATATAGTACCGTGAATTAGGTTTTGTTTGGCATCCTCTTTGTGAATGAGACAATCTCCCGAAAACTGTCATACTGAGCGTAGTCGAGGCATCTCAGAGACCCTTCGACTCCACTCAGGGTGACATGGCATTCAATGTGC
>JANQHV010000049.1 GCA_028282505.1 SAR324 cluster bacterium
AACATGCCTAAGGCACGATAGGGAGTTTCCCGTTTGGCCTGATAACCGACAGATTCTGTTTTTTCTTTTGAATCGGACAGAGTGCGCAATAAAATTCCATTCAAGCGGAACCAGGGAGTATGATCTTCTGTCACTTCAAGTGTGTATTCTGCTTTTCGATTGACCACCTTCACTTGATCACGCTGGAACGCCCGTCCATTTTTTTCATGGAGCAGCAATAATTCTCCGTCAAAAGGGGCGGTCACCAAAATATGAGCAACGTCTCCTACTGCATACTTTTCTTTGTCTGTTGTAAAAGTAATTTTCTGTGAAAGGGAGGAAGTCAAGCCTGAATCTTCACCCCACCATCCATTACGAAACGCAACACGAGAGGAGACATCGCTGCCTTCGATGCTGACTCTGAGTTCCCAATCACAGCAATGAGGAGGAGTGATGGAGAACAGGACAGGCTCTGTCTTGGAGACAATAGTTTTGCTACTGGTCAAAACTCGTGTCAATTCGGAATCGACTACTTCTTCATCACGAGAATGGAAATAATACCACCCCCAGTAATCCTTCTCCCAGAGTTCCACTTTCAGCTTAACTCCAGGAGTGGCCTGTCCTGTCCTTGGATCGATGGCAACCAATTGAAAGGATGCTGCTTCTTTATAATCCAGGTTGCCTTCAAATAATGGTTTGATGCCAGGATAAACTGGGTGAAAGTAGGCAGGAACCGACTGGACAATATTGATGGAGCGCCCTCCTTCCTCAAAGACATTGGCCATCACTTTGAGCTTTCCGACTCCTGTCAGCTTGGTCTCGATCTGTTCTTTGGAAAGGTTCCCTTCATCCAAACATTGCCATGCCCCCTGTCCATTGTTATCAAGCTGTAGTTTATCTGCCTGAGCGAAAGTTTTTGCAGGAAAGACCCTAAGGGAGTCATTAAACACAAAACCTTCAAAACCAGGAGCCTGCAATTGCCCTTTTTCCAAAATACAGCGGTATTCCCATTGCTTACCAGAGGCAGGAGCCCCAAACAAAAAACGGGATTTCACGGTTCCTGTAACCGGCTTTGCTCCAGGAAGTTTAGCATCCCAAAATTTTTGTGCACCATCCAATACCAATTCGCCTTCAATACTGGGCGGAATGATTTGTTCAATAGAGAACTGTCCGGTTCCGATTATTTTTCCATGATACTTGATTTCTGCCCGATAACGTCCTGTATAAGCATCATGAGGAATTTTCCAGCTCCAATCCATTCCTCCATCTTGTTCGGCAAACTGATTTAAGACATGGTGGGCAACTTTACCTTTGGGACCAAAAAGAGTTAGTTCTGCAGATAATATCCCTGTTGGTAATTTTTGTTCCCAGTCACGCAAGAGGATACCCAGGTTGACTGTTTCTCCCAGACGATACAAACCTCGATCACTGTACACAAAAGCCTGCAATGGTGATTTGGTTTGATCCACACCTGTTACGGGCAATGTACTTAAAGAAATCGGACCATCTTTGAGGAAAATCTCAACAGAATCATCCCCTGCACGAGCTTCTATTCGTTGTAGTTCGGTCCATGACTGTTTTTCCTGTTTCTGCCAGGAGACGTTGAATAGCCCATTCTCATCGGTATCCAATTCTTTTAAAATTTCACCATTACGCTGCTTGAGCGAGATCGTTGTTGATATAGGCAATCCTGTTGGCAACTGCACTGTCTGCCCCCATACGCCATTCTGATTTTTGCGCAGATACAAACCAATATTCGTAAATTGAATCACTTTGTTGGCTCCCTGTTCACTGACAATAACCAACCAAGCTCCTTGTTTGTAATAGGGAGTCAAATCCAAACTGGCATAGGCCCAGTCTTTCTGTTTTTTCAACTTGGTGGTTACTTTGTGTAAGGTACTGGGGTATTCTTTGAGATAATTGAAGTAGCGAAAATCTTTTTGAGTACGATCCGTTTCTCCTTTTGCCTGAAGCTTAGAGAGCTTGAGATTTTCAGTCTGGGAAAACAGATAACGGTTGTGAGGTTCAATGTGGTAAATCTCCCATTTGATTTGATCCAACTGACGATAGCGGAAACGCAGATGAGGGTTCACTTTTGAAAAATAGAGTCCTTTGGAAAGGAATTCGACAGCAGGAGGGTAGGCCGGGGTTTGGACCGTATTCCTGGCGTATCCGTTCAAACCACAAATTTTCCCATCTACTTCCAGATTATATTGCTGTTCTGGTTTGAACTTTCCACGTACTTGAAGCCATCGGCCATACTGACGATTAGCAGCATAGCTGTCCAGATTCTTTACTTGCACATACTGGGTCACATTACCACGAGCTACTTTGTCCCACTCGCATGAATTCAGTTCTATTTCCAAAAAGAACTGCTGATTGTCTTTATCAAAACGAGTTTGGGTGGACATTCGCCAGTCGCTCCAGGCATTTCCATAAAATCCTAAATAAATCCCCAGCAGAGCAATTAGAGTTTGGATTATTTGCTTCATCGTTTTCCTCCTGTAGTGGTGGCCAAAAGTGGACAATTTGATAAAGTCGTTTGGATAAATGGATTTTATCAAACAGAGTTTGCAATGAGTAGCAAAAAAAGCAGTTTAAGTGAAGAATTTAAGAGAGACACAGTGGAGTTAATTCATCCAGAAGATGATTGTTAGAACGTCAATGCGGTATCACAAACTTGATCACAAGAAGCTTTTTTATGGCCGCAGGCACCGATGATCAACTTTCCATTGAGACATTCACATTGTCCCCTCCATCCTGGCAAGATGAGGTGATCACCAGGTAGTAATTCCAAAGGCATTTTGGTAATATCAGGTGAACAAACTTTTTCCTGACGCCACTGGTTTTTGATTTGGTGAGGAGAGGGGACAAAGCGTTCCAAGACTGGTTCTCCCCAGGCAGGATTGCATTGCAGATAACATTCATTTTGAATGGCATGGCATTGTTTGCCGACGATATAAAAATCGGCATTTTCACTACAGCGTGGAGTTCCCCATTGAGGATGAGTGCGAATGCAACGGTTCATGCAGCTTTCTTCCGGGGCTGCAAAGGCCAGCTTTATCCAGATCGACAAAAACAATAAACTGAACAAACATCCTGTTATTAGTCTCTTGTTCATCAGACTTCCCCTTTGTTGAACCGTTGACGGCCAGAAAATGCTTCAATCAAGGTCACATCATCAACATACTCCAGATCACCACCCGCTGGTATGCCTCGGGCCAGACGGGTGATTTTGACATGTTTGCTTTCAAAAGCCTGCTGCAAAAACAAAGCAGTGGCTTCTCCTTTGACCGTGGGATGGGTCGCTAAAATCAACTCCTGAACTTCATCCCCTTCCAGACGCTGTTCCAATTCTCTAAATTTGAGCTGATCCGGCCCGATACCATCCAATGGTGAAATCGCACCCATCAAGACATGATACAGTCCTTGGAATACCCCGCTTTTTTCAATGGAGAAAATATTATTGGGCTGCTCGACCACACAGATCAGGCTGTGGTCACGGCGAGGGTCCTGGCAAATCAAACAGGGATCTTCTTCCGTGAATGCGAAACAGTTGGAGCAATAACGGATTCGTTGTTTGACTTCCAAAATAGCTTCTGCCAGATGCTCTGCCTCGACCGGTGTGTATTGCAACATGCTGAAAGCGAGACGTTGTGCAGTTTTTCTACCAATGCCAGGCAGCTTGGAAAACTCTTGAATGAGACGGTCTAATGATTCGGGAATTTGCATCGTTTTTTATCTTTATTTAGTACAAGTATTCACAATAAAGTACACAATTCATACCCTTAAGCGTACTATTTTTTGAGTGAAGCTGCACATCGAAAGCCCATGAATTCAAAGGCAAGCGAAGGGGACCAGAAAAAGCGACACGACGGACAGGTATCCTCCGCAGCATGATACCAGGACCCTCCACGGGCAACACGAAGCTCACCCGTTGTGGGGCCTTGTGGATTTTCCAGAGGCGACCAGGCATAATAGTCTGTCGCATAATAGTCCTGCACCCATTCCATAGCATTTCCCAGGATATCGAATATTTGCGAAGGACTGACTTGCCGTGTCCCTCTCTCGCGAGTCCTTCCTCCTGAATTGTCCCCAAACCAGGCATAATCCGACGAAGAGGTTACTTCGCGAGCAGCCCTTTCCCATTCGGCTTCTGTAGGCAAGCGTTTCTTTTTCCATTGACAATATTGTTGTGCCTGTTCCCAAGAGACGCCCACGACGGGTTGATTGTCTTGATTGAAGCGGACATCCTGGTCAAACAAACCCGATGAACAAACATTGGCTTCTACGCATTCTCGATAGGCTTGATTACTCACTTCATACTGATCCAAGTGAAAAGCCTCTATAAAAACGGAATGAACCTGTTGCTCACTCTTGTATCCAGCTCGGTTGCCCATTTGAAAGGTAGTACTGGGCAACGTCATCATACCATCAGGAGGAATGGGAATAGTGGCAATTGCCTGCCGTAATGTTTGTTGATTGTCTGGTATAAAAGATGATCCAAACTGCTCCAACAACAGAGTAGCTCCCAAGCGATTCTTACGGTCAATCAATCCCTGGACTTCCTTGATAAACTCCTTGGTTATGGTTTGTTGCAAGCTGGTGACAGACAGAGCATTTTTTGAACGGACAACCTGTAACAAAATTTGCCACTGCTCCTGGAGGGATTGCCAGTCTTTCTGCTGCAACGTTTGCTCGATCCATTGCAGGGCTCCTTTTTCCAGTCGTTCCTCATAATGAGTCTGTTCTGGAACCTCCATCAAATTGCCTTTTTCCTGAAGCAACTGTCTGACCTGAACCCACTCTTGATGTTGGAGGGATTCATTGACGGAGCGCAGCAACGCTTGCTTGTTTTGTTCATGCTCAATTTTTGTGATCAGCGAATGTTGAGGATGAAGCGTTTTAAAAGGAATAAATTCTTTTGTGACAGACTTCCCTTGCCGTGCCTCCATCCAGATCAACAAGCCTTTCGCTTCGATACTTTCAGAAGAAGCATCATTGGAGACTCGCTCCAATTCTTCCTGGGCCAGCTGCCATTCCTCCATCGTCATGAATCCTTTTGCTGTTTCCAAATGCTTTTGATTTTGGTAGAAGGGCAACAATTGGAGCCATTCTTCAGGTATGTTGGTACGTGATAAACTCAACTGAAGCGAAGCATATATTTGTTCGTCCTGGACAGAAACCAAATGCAGGTTCAGGTGGAGTTCGTCGGTTTGGATGTCAAATGTTCCTGAAATCAGAAGAGACGCATTTAACGTTTCAGCAACTCGTAAACCAACAGAATGATGCTCGTCTTGATTCAATTCTTTCCAAAAGGGACGCAGAACAGCTTCTGTTTTTTCAGGATGAATTATCACAAAATCCATTTCAGAAACTATTTCATCCAAGAGCTTCTTTTCAAGGATTTCACTCAAGTTTCGGCGCAATCCACTTTGTTGATCTCTCACATTCACAATAGCCACCCTGGCGTCACTGGGGAGAGTTCCTTTGACAAAATAAGGTTGACACTGAACTTTCAATTGTTCTACCAGTTTTTCTACGGCATCATCCAACTCATCCACGATGGATTCTGTTTGGGCAAACAACATTGGAGCAATCATAAGATTGAGTACAAATGAAGCAACAAAAAGGCTGAACACACCATAAGGGAAGAAGCCTAACATAAGGGAAATATTATTTTTTCTGGGGAAAGTATTTATCAGCCTGTCGGGCAGCAGTGATCATGATTCCAGAAGGCTGAACGATGACAAATTCGACTCCATGCTTTTTAGCATCCCAGTCTTCAGGATAAGGAACCAGTTTCTCTGACGTCATCAGTGCCAGACGGTGTTGGTATTCCATTTCATTTCGTTTCAATTGTTCTCGGAGCAGTTTATTTTCTCCAAACAACTTCCTGAATTTTGATTTTAGATTAGAGTTTTCTTCAATTCCTTTTTCTAAAATTGAAAGATTTTTTTGTGAAATCGTATATTCTGCGCGTATATCAATCGGGACTTCCACTTCTTCCACCAACGTACCACATTTATGAATTCGTCCTGATGATAAACGCACCTCTGTATATTCTGTCGTTTGACAGGATGGGCAATGGAGCCAAATCAAAAAGCCAGGAATGGCATCATCCCCCTGTTGTTCACTTTCTTTTTGTTTCTTCCATTGGGCTAAATCGATAACCTTGCTCATTTTTCTTCTACTTCTTCAGAGGGAGAACCAACTTCTTCAGTATTGGGCTCCCCGTTTATGTTTTCCTGGGTTGCTTGTGCTGCCTGTGGCAAAGTTACACTCGATCTGGTTGAACCCGTTTGCGTGTTCTGACCAGCCTGTAGATTTTTTATGGTCGTTTCCAACGAATTTGTGAATTTGAGTAAATCCTGAAATATATCGACCTGCTGACTTGCTGTTAGATTGATGGTATCCAGTTTGGTCTCACCTCTCGTGCATTTTTGCTGGAGTTCTGACAAGATTCCCTGCAAATTTTTTGCAGAATCAGCATCTTCTACTGTCGTTTCCTGAAGTTTTTCAACAATCTCCATTCCATTGTTTGTTTGCTCCACCACTTTTTGCAAAAAACCACCGGTTTCTTCAATAGCATTTTTGGTCAATTCAACAGCAGTTACGGCTTCATGAGCAAAATTTTCAATCTTTTCTGTTAATTTTTTGATGTTATCAGCAATGGTTGCCATTTCCTCAGCAACTACAGCAAAACCTTTGCCCTGTTCACCAGCTTTTGCTGCTTCAATTTCTGCATTGAGGGCCAAGGTACTCGTATGACTGGCCATATCTTTTATTTTTTTAGCAACCTCCTGAATCAAAGAGGCCAGTTCATTAACTTTCTCGACCGTTTTTTGATCTTCCATGTTCGAATCCTGGCCTCGTCTGACTTCCTTTTCAATCCGTTCCAGGGTGTGGACCAATTGGTCAAAGGTGCGTGCCAATTCATGGGGATCGATATTTTTCTCAAAACCATCCGTCGCACTCATGGCAATTTGATTGAGCTGTCTCACATGATCCAAAATGGTTTCTGAACCTTTGGACAGCACCGTCATATCTTTTTGCAAGGAATGAGTTGTACTGGTGATTTTCTCCAGATCATCAGTCAACGCAGTTGTCTCAAAAGAACTTTCTTCAGGTTTTGGTTGCCTTTGTAAGAAAGAATTGAGATTTCCCATCATCCACACTCCTGCAAGAAGAGAAAGCAGGATACCAATTCCTCCCAAGGCTAAAATATTTTCCTGGACTTTTTCTATTTGCGGCAAAATTTGTGTGGCATCTTTGGGCAGCTGCTCAACCAATTGATTGATTTCCATAATCCCATTTAGCGCAATTCCCAGTGTGGCGATCATGAGAATTAGAAACAACACGATAACGCTGCCCAGCTGGGATCGGATCGAACCGTTTTTCATTCATTCCCTTTCATGTATTTTTGATTGAATCAATGGGTGTGATACGATAAAACTTTTATAAAATAAATCCTTAGAAAAACCAACTTATTCTGTAGAGCTTTTTTGCTTGGAAGGACGCAATAAGTTGTAGTTCAATCGAAATATTTCCCTGTCACGAACTTCTGCCAGCAGCAGTTCTTCCTGAAATAAAACATGCTGAACAGCATCAGCAATATGTTTTTCCAGATCCTTGTAATGTTGAATTCCCTGAGCGTATTCAATATTCTTCTTTTTCCCAAATGCCTTTTCCCAGGCAGACATACACTCTACCATCTCCTTGAGAGAATGCCAGGTGTCTTCTCGTTCTTTACACAACCTATGATACTTGTTTCTCTGATTTTTTGTACGAAATTCTATCTCCTCTAAAAGCCGATCCATCGCTTCCAAATCCCCTGCCATGCGCTTACCAGGAGAACGGGAAACTTGTACTCTCATTTGTTTGAATAATTGCTTTGCCTCCTCCAGGGTTGGAGATGGAATTTCCTTGGTATGAGGGAAAACATTGAGAATGTCTCTTTCCCCAAAAACCCAGCGAAACAACCAGATTAGCAGGAACAATCCAAAGAAAAAAAGCAGGACAAATGCGTAAAATGACAATTCAAAAGCGAGTTTCATAATTGAAAATCCAACCGAATATGTGTTATTTATTCAAGTTTTTACTGAAACAAACTCCCTTTGTGACTTAAGAATAGGGTAATATGAGGTAAGTATAAGCTCAAGAAGAAAGCAAACATTACACATTGATAAAGAAAGGGAAAAATGAAAAGCTCACTCACCAAAATGTCTGGTGCAGTTGCCATCTTGATCTGGGTTTCTCTGGGATGTACCCCTGAATTATCCAATCAATCACATCAAACAGCATCATCCTCCACAACAATCAATGAAATCAAAAGCAGCGCCGCAACAATTAAAAACATTGCTGCCACATTGAGAAAAGCGGATGTTGATCAAGCGATACAAAATAAAGATCGAGTGACTCTCAAAAGATGGTTGCACCAAATTAATCCGGAAAAATATCCCAACACCGTACTCTACATTCAAAATGGACTCCAGGCGATCAGAATGGAATAAAACGTCATTTTGCCACTAAAAATGATGAAAGGTTGCTTCAAATTTCTGATTGCAGCCCAAGAAATGCGAATTACTTATTGCGTCAACTCACTGAATCAAGTAAATAATGATATTTATATTTGATTTTGATGCATTTTTACCATGAACGCAAAGGTTATGAAAAACGTACTGAACTGGATTTTGAAACTGACCCCCTTGCGCATTTCATTACTCCTGACAGCCGCAATGCTGACACTTTATGGTTATAATTTCGATGAGGAAACTAACTATCTGAATTTACTGGATAAAAAATGGGTGGATTTTATTCAAAAAAACCGGGGAACGGTTGCTCATTCTGACCAGATTGTCCTTGCTGCAGTGGATGCTAAAAGTGTGGACAAGTATGGCCGCTGGCCCTGGTCACGTGGCATCATTGCACAAGCTGTTAAAAGCCTGACAGAATATTACCAGGTAGGTACCATCGGGTTTGATATTGTCTTTTCCGAACCAGCAGACAATCACTTGCGGCTGGCACATAACTTCCAGGAAGAATATGTCAGAAACAATATTCAGCAGACACCAGAAGGAGAGCGTTTTTTAAATTACATGCAATCCATTACCGAACAGGAAGATGGAGATGCGATTTTTGGAAGACAGTATGCCCAAACTTCCAATGTGGTACTCGGTTATACATTTTTTAGCCAGGACAACGTGCAGCATCTTTCTCCTGAAGAGGTTCAAAAAGAACAAAAGCGTCTACGATCCTCTGCCATCCGCAAAATCAAAGGATATGGGAAATTAAAAACAGCACTGATACCAGAAGGCTATTATCCTGAGCTCAATATTCAAAAAATTGCAGGCAAAAAACCATTACAGGGATACTTTAATGTTCAAATTGATAGGGAAGACGGTGTGGTACGTCGAGTACAAACAGTAGTACGAGTCAATCACGGGAAACGTCCACGATTTTATCCGTCTCTCGATTTGCAGATGCTGGCTACTTATTTAGGAGAAAAAATTGAATTAATTGGAGACGAAACAGGAATTTTAGAAATCAAGATAGGAGAAAAAAGTTTATATCCTTTTTCAGATGGAACGTTTTTGATCAACTACAAAGGACCTGAAAAAACCTTTCCCCATTATTCGATAGCTGATATCATTGAACAAACGATTCCCCTGGAGGACCTAAAAGGAAAAATGGTACTCATGGGGGTGACTGAAGTTGGCATTCTAGACTTGCGCGTCGTGCCTGTGTCGGAAGCTTATCCTGGGGTAGAGGTACATGCGAATCTTCTGGATAATTTATTAACAGATTCCTATTTTCGCTTAGATTTTGATAATTATATCTATACTTTCGGAATTATCCTGGCAATTGGCTTGATCATTGGGCTGGTTTTGCCACGGTTGAAATTAGGTTACAGCATTGCGTTGGTCATTGCCATCATCATAGGCTATACCTTGCTGCATCAATATGCGGTCAATTCCTTATTAACATGGCCGAGCTATATCTATGTATTGCTCACCATATTGCTCACGGCCACAGGAGTCACTCAATACATGTTTTTTGTATCGGATCGCGATAAGCGTTTCATTAAAGTGGCTTTCCAGCAATATTTATCTCCGGCTGTAATCAATCAACTCATGGAGGATCCTGACATGCTCAAGTTAGGAGGAGAAGAAAGGGTGATGACAGCTTTATTTTCTGATGTAAAAGGATTTTCCTCCATTTCTGAACAATTGACCCCTCCCCAATTAGTACAACTCCTCAACGAATATTTAACAGAAATGAGCAGTATCATCATGAAATATGAAGGGACTGTTGATAAATTTGAAGGAGATGCTATTATTGCTTTTTTTGGTGCTCCCGTCACATTTCCAGACCATGCGACCCGTGCAGCCCTGGTGTGTCTAGAAATGCAAAATCGTCTTGCCGAAATGCGACGGCAATGGAGAAAAGAAGGGCGTATCGAATTATTCCATCGCATTGGTATCAATACAGGACCAATGGTGGTTGGCAACATGGGGAGCAGCAGTCGCTTCGATTACACAATGATGGGAAACTCTGTGAACCTGGCTGCTCGCCTGGAGGGTGTCAATAAAATGTACCAGAATGAGATTCTGATGAGCGAAATGACCTATAATGCCTGCAAAGATTCCATTGAAGGACGTGAGCTGGATTTAATCCGGGTTATCGGGATCAACGAACCTGTGAGGATTTATGAGATTTTAGGGCGTATAGGCGAATTAGACAGCAATCGGAAAAATGCCTTTGAAATTTATGCAGAAGGCTTGGAATTGTATCGTCAACAAAATTGGAATAAGGCAGAAAAAAGTTTCCAGGGAGTTTTGGAACTCATTCCAGATGATGGACCATCTTCTGTATTTCTGTCACGTTGCGAAGAATATCGTACCGCATCACCACCTCCTGAATGGGATGGTGTATATGTTGCTACATCAAAATAACATTCTTTGTTGTTAATTTTTTAGGAGTTTCTTATGATGCGTTCAATTCGAGCATTTCTAGGAATTTATTTCCTCCTGTTCAGCCTCAGTTTCCCCTTGCTGGCTGCAGATTCTGCTCCTCCTTCTATTTTATCACCCAACCTGTCCAGTGTAAATTACGTCGATAAACCAGACCACAACTGGGTTCTCATCATTGCTGATGAATTGAGAGTGCTGAAGGTTTGGATAGATGGTAAAATACAGGATATCCAACCAGAATCTACGGTCATCATCAAAAAAACACTACATTTCGAAAAAGGGAAAAATACTATTACTGTAGAAGCAAAAAATGCACAAGGTATTGATACACAACGGATTTTTACCGTTTATTATGACGATGATCCTGCAAAGTTAGAAGAGCTGAAAAGTGCAAATCTGCCTCCGGAAGAGCGCCCTGTCGTCATGTTTGCCAGCGTTTCTGGAGGAAAACGTTTTGACAGCAACGCTGCCCATCTGCCTGAAGAACTTTCTCCTGGTTTAGACGACCAAAAAGGGTCCATCACTTCAGGAGAGTTTGCACTGGGATACCGTGTTAAGCCCAAAGATACTTCACGAACATTCCAGCTTCAATATTCGTATTTTACCGAAGAGTATGAAGACAAGGAAATCAATGAGTCCGAACTCAAAGATCTTGGATTGCGTTCTCATACCATTTCAGGTCAATACACCTGGCAGCAAAAGCAACAAGCATGGAACGTGGTTTATGCCTGGAGTCGTTTTTTTGGCAACGCCAAAACGGATAGTGAGGACAATTCCACTACAGATAATGGAAACATTGCATCCTTTCACTTTTTGGTGCCAACGTACACTCGTGTTCATAATGAATCACTCTCCTCTACGGTGCTCCTGAAGCTCATTTCCAGAAATTTTGAGGAAGAACCTGATGATTCTGACCATGATCGGGATAGTCAATTATCCATTGGTGCTGATTATAATCTGTTTTATTACTTGCCCTCGAAAAATGGACGCCTCAAAGGAACTGCAAATGTTTATAATGACCAGGCTGAAGGAAAAGCACAACGTTTTGCTCAAAAAGGAGTGGGAGTGGCTTATGAAAAGAATTGGGATCTCTCCAAATGGAATTCAGAATTGCAATGGAATATGGGCACTCAGGGCAGGCTTACGGACTATGAGGAAAAGTACATGCTGACTTCAGATACGGAAAGCGATGATGCCAAAAATCGGAGAACCCTCCGGCAAACGGATTACACCAACATCACTCTGGATTATCAATCAACCTTAAAAATACGAGCAGGATACAGCCACATTCGGGCCTTTTCAAATATTGATGAATTCACATTTGATAGTGAAGTGCGCTCTTTCGATCTATCCTGGCGAACATTCTTTTAGAATTCTTTGCCGGGAACCGCTTTAGAGACAAAGAGACTCATGGCGAAAAATCGATCTCATTCAGTGGATTTTTGAGAAAATTTAAGGCCAATAGCCAACCTATTTAACGAAAATTTTCTCAAAACAGGCGTCAATGAGACGGTTTTGCAAACAGGTTCTTAAATATTTGAGCCAAATTCAGGCAAATGAACTCTATAATGCAATCGGAGGAAACTTACAGTCATGTGTGATGCAATTCTTGCCTGAAAAAGGCGATGATGGTAAAATTAGGCAACATGATTTGGGGGATTTTTAGGTGATTGGCAAGAGTGGAATGTACCTGGATTGTGCCAGATTTTTTGAGAGCTTCAAGCAGTCCGTCGATACGGCATCGCAAAGGACACATAGTGGGCTATGTCACCGGAGCGATAACACCGAAGATCTCAAAAAAAGCCAGCAAGATCGGTATATTCTTTGCTGCCAATCGCCTTAATTCAAACATTCATTATAGGGAGGATCTATGTTTCAAAAGCAACTAAAAACCATAGGGCTGCTGATTGTTGCAAGTTTGATTTATAGTACAGCTATTGCGAGTCAAGTGGGGACTCTAGAAATTGAAGAGGGAACTGTTGTTATTCTACGCGAGGGAAAAACACAGCAACTGGGAGAAGGTGAGATTGTGCCAGTATTTGCCAAAGATACTCTGCAAACCTTAAGCGAAAGTACAGGTGTTGTCATCTTAGGAAGTGAAGACGATGGAGATTTCTTCACCCTGGATGAAAAAACTACTTTTGCCGTACAAGAATACGTACAAACAGAAGACAAAGAAACACCAACTCGTGGAGTGGTTAGCTTGCTTGGTGGTAAAGTGCGCTCACTGGTCAATACAGCTAAAGGAGAAAAAGATATCAAAATGGAAGCAGGTACTGCAACCATTGGGGTAAAGGGTACTGATTTTCTGACAGAAATGCCAAATTCTGACATAACACAAGTGACTACTTTCGAAGGAGCTGTTTCCTTACAAAGTCGCTTGGGCGATGTTCTACAAGAAGTCACCATCGAAAGCGGATTCTCTGCTGTCGCATTAACAGGAAGTGCCCCTTCATCTCCATTCGAGCTCTCCCGCGAGAGTCTGCTGGAATCGTCTCGTTTGGTAGCACGCCCCTCCAGAGAAACACAACTGGAAACTATCAATGCCCGTGAATTGACCCAGGAAAATACGTTACAGGGATTTAATAAAGCCCAGTTTGATAGGATTATCGAAGAAGCCGCACGTGTGAAGGGAAGTTTGATTCGAGTTCAAATTGAGTTTCCAGAATAAAATGAGAAAGGAGGCACTATGAAAATTCGACACTATCTCAGCATTTTACTCAGTATATGTTGGATCCTGTTCCTGGTTGGTTGTGATCAGGCATCTGATTCTTCAATGAAAGCAAACTTCAAAACCGAGCCTTCTGGTGAAAATTTACACCTCCGAGTTAATGCCCCAGGCACCATCCAGTCTATCTTGATTGAGGTCCGGGCAACTGAGGTCGATACAGAAGGTTTTGGCAGTTCCTTTAATATTTTAAGTAACCGAAAAGTGATTTACCGTGACTCATTTGAAGATAATGATGATGTCCTGATCGCTATTCAACCTGGCGTGATTGAAGTCAGTGTCTATGCTTTTGCCAGTATTATTCCAGTGACAGGAATTACAGATCTGGATGAAGCCCTTTACTTTGGTAAAACAGAGGCTGTCACGGTTGGAGTTGGAGAAGAAAAAGAAGTTCCTGTGAGCATGCTAGCCGCAGTCAACGTCACCATTTCAAATATGCAGGTAGCCCAAACAACCGATGGAGACTATGCTGTCGCCTTCCAAACAGACCAGGAGTTGCCAGCAGGTACCTCTATTCAGGTATTGTATAATGATGAAAATCCAGACTTTTTGGAATTTGCAGAAGCTAACAATCAAACGGTCAACACAGAAATCAGTGGAAGCAGTCATGCAGTTGCTCTCACTTCTGGAACTATCCCTTACTTTGTTAAAGTAGAAATCGATTCGACGAGTGATCAAAATTTTTATCGTGGGGCAGAGACAACAATTTGTGATACTTGCGCTTCTCTCCCTCTCGTCATTTATGATAGAAAAATTGCTGCCGTTGACGATACGGACCTTTCTCAAGGAATTATCAAAACCTGGAAAACCACTAAATCCAGTGGAGGTACCGCCTATTTCAGCAAAGGTTTTTTTGATCAGATTTTTGCTACCAAACAGGTAAACATGGGGTATGCTTTGGAAAGCCTGGGAATTTATCATCTGGATAAGCCAATTTTCTACAATCCTGATGATACAGCCAGTGCCACAGGTCTGGGTTCTTCCTGTACAAACGTTTCTGGAGTGGCTTGTATTGAAATCAGTCCCAATGCCGAAAGCAATGCTCCTGATGATTTCTTTGATGAAGTAGACGTCTTGATTAGTACTCAAATTACTCAGGATTTAACAACTTTTGCCTATTTTCCGAATACAGCAGAGTGTTCTGAAGAGTTAAGCCGCCTGGGACAAGATTGTTCAAGAATTCCACGGGTTGGTGGATTTTTTATTGAGAATGATCAATTGTTTCTCGATGTCTTCTTAGGAGAAAACAGCCGCCTGGAATTTTATACGAAAGAAGCAGGAATCAATAGCACACCGGTTGCATCAGTGACTCTGAACTTTCCTGTACCCAATACTACTGGAGGCGTCGCCCAAACAGCAGGTATTGATTACAAAACCCTGTTACCAGATTTGACGACCAATTATTTTGGCCGTGTGGTCAATGATGAATTTGAGGGAAGTCTACTTGATTTCAATGTGCCTAACTGGGTGGACACCAGTGGATTTGAAACTGCGCAAGCTTTTGCACCTTTTGAGAATTTGGCAAGAATGGAAGCAAGTTCCACCAGTTATTATTCTCTGGAGCTCCAGGCTGGGCAGACTTATACTATCGCCCTGGAAGGATTTCAAGGTTCCGCTAACCTGTGGGAGGTATATCTGATCAATAGCTCCCAGACAGTGGTTAAAAGTCTATCCAATGATTTGTTGGGAAGTGAACTTCCTGAAAAAACATCCTTCACCATCACTCCCGAAGAGTCAGGAACGTATTATTTGAAATTAGTCAACCCACTGTTTGTTCCTCTCGATTTTATTCTGACTATCGAATAATATTCCGCCTCCCCCCTTCTTAACTCCAAAGGAGGGGGTTGATTTCCTTGTTTTAGTTTGATAAGGGTTTATTAATACTTAACATTAGAACCTGTTTGGAAAATCAAACAGGCTCTTAACCTGATTGAAAGGATTGCTTATGTTAGGAGGAGATAAAACCATCAAAATCAAGCTATCTCAAGCCTTGTGGGATCGTCTCAGCTATTATGCAAAACAAAATCACACCACTCCTGAAATTGCAGTAGAACACTTATTAGAACGTCATTTGCCCAATCTGATGAGCGGATTTCTTATTTCTCTCGAAAAACTCAGTGAAGACGAACAAAAGCTGATGGAAAATTCCTTTTACTTCATTCTATACGTGATCAGCTATGCAGACAAAGAAGTCTCCCTGAAAGAAACATTAACAATTGAACAGAGATTCGATACGTTAAAAAGTAGTTTCGGAGGACAAATGGTGCAAACCGTCGGTATGGATAAAACACAAAAAATCAAATTATTGGATTCCATCAAAGCCATGTCCTCTGACGAAATCCTGAAAGAACTCGAAAAAATTCGTGTTGTTTTTGACAAAATGCCTGCTAATTTGATTCAAGAGTATAAAGCAGAATTGCTAGACAGTTCTATTGCAGTGGCAGAAGCATCTAGAGAAGGAGTATTTTCAGGAGAACGAATTTCTGAAGAAGAGCGTTCCGCTATCCAGTCCGTTGTCAGTATTCTAGAGATACCCGTATTAAATCGGCATATTAGAACCCTGCCGATGTTAGAAGAATTCGTACAAAATTGATAAAAGAAATGAGAGGCGAGTGATGAGGAAGGGGCGAGAAGATTCACATACCTCACCTAAAAATCATTCAGTGCTATTGACAGCCTTGCTTGTTATTTTTATGACCCTGGCTGCATGTGGTAAGGAATCGGGAGGATCTTCAAACTCTGCCTCTACCGGTACAAGCGATTACATTGAATACCCTCCATCTCCAGCAAAATATATCAAAAACTTACAATCCAGACAGCAACCAAAACCATTACTTCCCTGATTTTAATTTGGCTGAAAAGAATGGCAAGTTTGATAAGCTTGTTGCAATTGTTTTTCTACTTGTTCAATAAAGGCTTCGTGAGTGGCCAATCGGGCAGATAATTCTTCAAGCTGAACAGGCATCGTATCAGGAGCTGGAGCTCCCTGATGCATGCGTTGGTTCAATACAAAATATGGATCATTTAAAGAAGACACCATCTCTGGTAGAACTTCCACATCATAATTAGATTCTTTCAGTGCTTTTTGTAAAGCGATATGAGAAATCTGGCCTTCATGCTGAGAATATTTAACAGTCAAAGCCAAAAGGTTATAACATTCCCGAAAGGACAGGTGAAGAGTGCGAGCTAAATAATCGGCAACATCCACGGCATTCATGAATCCTTCCTGAGAACGCTGCTTCATGATATCGATGTGCACATGCAGTGTTTCAAAAACACTTTTGAGAATCACAGGAGCCTGTTCACATTCGCGAATGATATCCATGATTAAATACTTCGTCAACTGAGTGTCACGATTGTAACCACTCAGTCCCCCTTTTTGGATACCCAGCAGACTCATCAAGCCTCCATGAGCAAAGGATGCTTTTGACTTGATCACCTCTGCAAAATCAGGATTTTTTTTCTGGGGCATGATAGAGGAGCCTGTCACCATTTTTTCATCAATCTGGATCATTCCCACATAAGGTAAACTCAAAAAAATCAAATCCTGAGCAATCACACTCAGGTGGTTCATGACAAATGTATAGACCTGTGCCAACTGAGCTTCATTTTCCCAGCGAGAAACAATACAATCCAATGTATTGGTTTCTACTTGATCAAACCCCAGCAATTGAGTCGTCATTTCCCGATCAATATTCCAGGATGTCCCAAAAGCTGCGGCTGCTCCCAGGGGGTTACGATTGATTTGCCTGAATGTCATTTCAACCCGCTCCAAATCCCGGCAAATTCCTTGTACATAAGAGCACACCCAGTGAGCCCAACTGGTAATCATACCAGGTTGATAATGGGTAAATCCTGGCATGACGGTTTTCTGATGTTCTCTGGCATGTGCCAGTAAGCAAGAAGCAAATTCCAAAAGATGTTTTGCCAATATCAGACAGGCATCTCGCAAATACAGACGCATGTCACAAGCCACCTGATCATTGCGACTCCGCCCGGTATGCATCGTTCCTCCAACTGCCACACCATATTTTTCTGTAATAAATGATTCAACATTGATGTGCACATCTTCTTTCTCCGGATTCAGTGCAAATTTTCCATCTCGTACCAGTTCTTCCAATTCAGTCAACCCTTGCAAAATGGGAACAAGGGTTTCATCAGAAATGATTTTTTGCTGATACAACATGATGGAATGGGCACGGTTGGTCCAAATGTCATAAGGGAGCAAAACTTCATCTGCCATTGGTAATGACTTTACATCTCTTCCAGCACAAAACAAAATGTTTTGCTCTGCAGGAGTATGGGTCAAATGGCTACCCCAGACTTGTTTTTTTTCTGATTTCATAGTGTCAAAATAGGGTTGGTGGTCTTTGTCCTGTGTTTTGTTTTATTTCTCTGATGTTTTAATGAATAACAACAATCTCTAAATCTTTGGTTTTTGGATGATAATGATATCCAATTCTAAACCTTTCTTCAGGGTCAACATAGACTCTGTAGGTACCCAGAATATATTCTCCAGAAAGAGGATCTCTTTTGATAGATTTTATCGCTAATTGAACTGCAGTAAATATTTCCCTGTCTTCTTGATACAATTGTAGTAGAGTTTTTACAGCTCCTTGATACCACTCAGGCACCCATCACCTCCGCTAACATGGCATTTACTTCATCATTCGAATATTTTTTTTGAGTTGCTCTGATTTGATCCATTTCAAAGGCCAGGGCTTCTTTTTCAATACGCTCTAATTCTTCTTTAGGTAACATGACCACACTTCCTTCTTTATGTCGAATTTCTACTCTCTTCTTTGCTTTTATCAGGCTATATATCTCTTTTCGAGCCTTAGTCGCTGTGATTACCTGCATGAGAATCTCCTATTTTCAATAAAATACGTATTTTATAATCGTACATGATTTACGTACGTAATTCAAGTGGATAGACAATTTAAGGAAGGGACAAGGAATTTTAGTTTTTATACAAGGGGTTTTTATAGTCTGTAATTCTGCATGTCGGAAGTGTCAACAGAAAGATGGGCTCTTTACAAAAGCCCATCTTTTTAAACAGGTAAGAAGATTAGAAAGATAACGGCTTTGGTGTGTAAACACTGGAGTTATCTTTGATCACCTGGAAGGTATCACCCGCTTTAGTGATACTTTTGGTTGGAAATTTAATCCACTCTTCCAGGTTAGTACTGTCAAAATACCAGGCTGGCCCCGTTGAATTGTATAAATTCGTAAGGCTGTTCACCTGACTATAGGCATTGCCCTGGCTATCCGTAACAGTTCCCGACATGCTCCCCCGTAATCTCAAATACATGTAATCGGTCAATGTGTACTGATAATATTCTGATTTAAAATCAACAGTCCACTTGTTAGCAACAGTGGTGGTGGATTGAGCAATTGTGAGGAGAGAATACACACCTTTGGACTCAGCATCCAAAGTAACTCCGCCATCATCAAAATAGCATTCCAGTTGAGAATTTTCAGATCCTGGCCAGATATCAAAAATAAATGGTTCGTCATCAATATCCAATTGCTGAATATTTTTGGAAGATCCGTCTTTTGTCATTCGGGTAGGAATGATCGCTCCCTCTTTGATAAACACTGGCATGATTTCCAGGGGAACGGTAAATCCATGACTGTTGCCATCTCCTTCGTAATATCCAAATGAGCCCAAGGTAGGATTAAATTCATTTCCAGGATCACAGGGGCTGTCATACTGAGCACTGTAAGGAAACCATTTTTGATTTTTGGGAAACCAGATGGGATGATTTTCGATAGTGGTCGGAAACTTTCCTGTCGCTGCACAGTTTTCATCTTCCAAAGCAGGAGCCACCATGATGTCAGAATTTCCGATGAAGTACATGGAATCTTGACAGTCTTCAAATCCAGTCATCATGTCTGAATTGTTACTGCCACCCTCATAAAGAGGGGTGGGTTTGACCAATGGCATTCCAGTTTTTACAAACTGGTACATCGAATTATAAAGCACATGGTGCCAGCGGACTCTCATTTTGATGAAATCATTCATTATATCAGAAAATTTTCTCCCATCGTAGGGCCAGTCAAACTTATAAATTTCCTGGAATGCTTTTCCACCATGATTGAAATTCACATAATGATCACGATACCAGGGCAATAGGCTGGCTGCTTGAACCCAGCGGGTCATCAAATATTCCTGACAATGGTTGTAATCATCTTCACCAGTTGGGGCAAATCCTCCAACGTCCGCACCAACAATGGGGAATCCACAAATTCCCATGTTCAGTGCTTTGGGAACCTCTTCCTGTAAATAGTTCCATCCCGATGCATCATCCCCAGTCCAGAATCCAGCATATTGTGCCATGCCGATATAGCCACCACGGGAAATGATATAGCTTCTATTATAGCGGAGAGGTAACTGACCTGGCACGGTCAATCCCTGTTGATAAGTGGCCTTACATTCCATATAAGCGTGTAAATTTCTCATGGAAATATAAGGGAGAGATTGGCTTTGATAGCGTGGGTCTGTGTAGAGTTGCTGTCCATGGAAGGTTTTCCAGTTAAAAATACCACTGGTGAGATCAGAATTTCCTGGGGTACCGTTAAAATTGGAATTATCACATGGATTGGTCAAAAGATGAGGGTTCATGGCCGGAACGGTCATATCCTGCCAGACAAAATTCAAACCTATTTTTAAAAGGGGATTAGGCGCCTGGCTGGCATTCCAGTAATTTTTTCCCCACCAACCAGCAGCATTGTAGTCTCCATAATCTGGAAAAATCGCAAAACAATTGTCCGCATAAGGCAACATCCCCACATAACCATCTGAAGGACCAGGGCCATTCGGATAGTCAATAAATCGGGACCGTACTACATAAAGTTGGGAGGAGACCAGGGAATCATAGACATCATATCCACTCTGTCCACTTCGAATGAAGTTGGTGATATTGGTTTGACAAACCAGTTGATTGTCATTGGCCCATTCAAAAACCGACTTTCCCTGCCCTACGGTGCCACTGTCCCAGAAGTTTCCATTTGTAGTAAAAACTTCGAAGTTGTTTTGAACATCAACGTCAATAGCGAGCCCTTCGAGAGGAATGTTATTATTTCGATAGCCATTCACAACCGACTCAACACTCCAGTTTCCGACATTGAGCCCTGAAAAACCAAAGACTCCCTGAAAAAAGCCGAAAATATATTTGGGGGGCATTGCCCCACGCAGATTCAATTGATCCGCATTTTCATTCTCTTTCCCCGTCAACAGGGTGAAGTTATTCAACACACTCTGAATCACCCCTGCACCTTCATTGACCGCATCTTGTTCAGAAAAAATGAGATAATAGTCCAATCCCTGATACTGAGATCCCAAATAATAAACATTGTCAATGTTTTTGGTATTTCCAGGATTAAACGTGCCAGGGTATTCAGTGCTCGCAAAATTGAAATAGGTTTGAGATGTATTGTCCAACAACAATCCATAGGCATAGGAACAATCTTTGGCATATTCAACCATGAATGGCGCTGTGACGTATTCAGGAATATAAGATTCTTCGGTTCCTGGAGAACTCGTGGAAGGTCTCACCTCATAAGCATCCATTTCGTAATTGTCATAATTAAAGAAGGTCATCGTTTGTCCAGTATGCTCCAGGTGAGAAGAGTGATTGCCTTTTGCATCCCCAGTGGCATAATAGTCCTGGCATTCACCACAGCCATAATACCTTACCGCTTTTTGAGAGGAGCCCGGTTCTGTGGGCAGATTTTTGATAGCCGCACAGGCAGATCCATATGCCTGGTCCACAAAAATAATTCCCTGAGGCTGATTGATGTATCCATTGCCCGGAGGAGTAACCCATCCATCCGAATGCAACAATTGCCCGGTACTTCGACTTTTGACTTCCATCCAACAAGACTTGTAGAAGGTCATGACCACGTCTTTTAAGGTGATTGTGATGGTATTGTTACCGTCTACATTAAATTGGGGGGCAGCCGAATCCTGACTCTGAATCCAATTCAACTGAGCTCTGGTGATTGGCCCGAACGTGTTTTCTTTGTTATCATAATCCGAAAAACTGGTGGCATAGGGATCAAAACGAATCCGAAATATATTTCTGTCATAAGAAATAACTTCAATGCGCATCACCTTATTTTGGTTTGATGGAGAAACGCCACATTCTGAGCATCCCACATTCAAATCGACAGTATATTTTCCGATAGTCGGCGTTTGCGTTATATTATCCACTCTCCACCAGTGAGTTCCACTCAAGGGGGTGAATTTAGAAACCGGAACATAATCCAATGCCGTATAATGCACTCCTGTTCCAAAATTTTGCCCATCATAATAAAAATTATTGTAAGTATCCGACTGTTGATTTGACATAACTTTCTCCTATCTGAAAATAATTCATCAATTGTTCCCTCATAAAACATGATCACGGTTTTACTGCCAATATTCTGCTGCCGTGTAAAAACTCATATAGCAAAGTGGAGAAAGTGTATATGGGGAAAGACTACTCATTTTTCCGGGGAGATACTTTTATACAATGATTTCAAATAGTTGAATGGAGATTAAAAAAAGTAAAAATAAAAGAGGAAAGCTGTATATGGGGAGGGACTACTCATTTTTCCGGGGAGATGCTTTTACATAGTGATTTCAAATAGTTAAAAAATTGGAAAAAAGAATCTACTTTTTTAGACTTTCAGCGTAATGCGATCAATCGAGACAAGACGTATTTTAGAGGGCAGGTACCGATAGCTTAAAATTTTCTTTCCTGAATTATCTTCGTACAGATGAGTGTACATGTCATCACGAATTTTTGGTCGTGCTATTCCAATTGAAGGATTGTTGCAGATTTTATCAATCTCTTGATCCAGGTATTCTTGTTCTTCCCATGAAAGGTGATTTCTACGTGCTCTGAACAATGGGGATTCAACAATCTTCAATCTATCATCCTTTCTCTTTTGTGTATGGAAGTTCAAGCCCTTCATCCAGCTCATGCACCCCTTGCATAATATTCTTAATGACTTCAAATGGTAAGTCTGGATATTCTTCTGCAATTCTTCCTATATCCGCCCAATAAGATACTTGCTTTGCCAGAGAGCGACGATTTGCTTTAGAAGCTGCTCTTGCGGCAACCTCCAAATCCTCGTCCAATCGAATAGAAACTGCCATAATTACCCTAATGATTGATATTGATACATATACTGCTTTTTGCAGCAAAATGAATCATTATAATATTCAGGTGCAATAAAAGCAATTTCTAACTTTTATTTTTTGTTTTCAGCTAAGCTTTGTTATTTTATACTAAGTTGCTTCTAAAAACGAACAATTGTTTCATCCCCTCACCTTAATCCTATCAAAAAAGGGAGAGAGCTTAGTGGAGAAAACACACATGCACAACCCGCCAAATATTGAAAATCTGAAAATCTCTTCTTTTGAAGAAGCGACTGAAATTATCAAATTGTTGCTTTTAAAAATTCAGGAAATTGAGGAAAGAAAACCAGTCCGAGATCAGGGACTGATTGAAGAAATCCTATATTTACGGAAGGAGACCCACGAAGGGTTTCAAGATTTACGAAAGGAGACCCATGAAGGGTTTCAAGGTGTCAATCAACGGCTGGATGAATTAACACTTCAGTCCAAAACTCATACAAAAATTCTAGAAACGCATTCTACCATTCTGCAGGGAGTTCTGGACAAATTGGACGAAATTTCTAAGAAATTGGGCTAAACTTGGGCTTTGGGAGGAGTTCTCTTGGCCAATTCTTCGATGTGAAGTTCGATGGTTTCAATCTCATCATAATTCGTTTCCCCCACTTCAAATTCACAATACTCGTCATCTTCGGCATTCAGTTCTTCTAAACGCTCTTGAACATCTTGAATGCGACGTGCTACCAGCATCTGGTATCCCACATAAATAGCTGTCAAAATCGCTGCAAACAGAAACATATTCACGACAAACAAGTCTTTGACAAAAAAGAATAATTTGCTTTCGTGCAGTGTCTGACGTGGGACAGAAGAAATGGCAAGGCCCAAAACGTAACCAAGCGGAACAGGATTTTTCTGGGCTTCATCAAAGTGGCAATCCTGACAGACTGCTACAGCCTTGAGCGGATAAATATATTCAAATGTTGTCTCTTTTTTCCGAAAAATAGGAGATCCTGTCTGAAAAACACGTTCTTCTAAAGAATTTTGCGGTTCTTTTTCAGCAACTTCACCATGTTGAATGGAAATGGTTTTGCTTCTACGCCAGGATACAGGGATATCAGGATTATCATGAATACTTAACAGAGCACGCCGTACCACATCCTCATCATTATCGGCAGCCATCGCCACAGTATGGATGACCCTGCCAAATGCTTCCATATTCCGTTTCATATCATTTTCCACTGATAGCTCCAAGAAACTATCAGTGGTTGGAATAAAATAGAATTTGATGGCCATTGCCATGAACAGCACCATTCCCCATAGCAGAAGAATCAACTTGCCTTTGATGGTTGTAATGAATTTCATAATTTTCCTGATTGATCCAATGATTGGAGAGTTTCTGCAATTTTTTCAGGTAATTGACTTCCCCAAAATTGTTTTTGAATGTTTCCTTCTTTATCCAAGACGGCAATCATGTCAGAGTGAACAAAAATATCGCCTTCTTTCTTAAAATAGAATGAAAACAACTTGGCTAATGATTTTACCTCATCGAGAGAGTTGGTCATAAAACTCCATTGTGGCGGTATTGCTTCAAACCGGGTAGCATATTCTTTCAGTCGCTCTGGAGTGTCAACTTCTGGGTCCATACTGAATGTCAAAAAGCGGAATCGGTTTTTCATGTCTTCTGGCAACCAGCTTTCCACTTCTTTCATGCGCAATGTCGTGAGAGAGCATGTGTGAGTACAGGTTGTGTAGACAAAAGTTGCCAGTGCGGGCTGACCACGAAAACTCTGTAACTGCACTTCTTGACCATCCTGTGTCACCCAAGGCTGATCGCTTTGATAGACATTGACTTCCCTGGCAATTGTGGAAACACTGTTAAAGGCTTGCGACATGCCTAATCTGTTTTGATTTTTTTGATATTTCCAACCAAACCACAACATCAGAGGACCAAAAACAATCAACCCAATGGCGACTGTTCTTATAATTGCGAGGCGAACCATTTTTTCTCTTTTCCTTTCTTACTTTTCCAAATTTTTTGTGTCTTTACCATCAACAGGTTCATGAACATCAGGAGCAACCTTCATCACGATAAATCCTACCACCACTCCGATGATAAAAGAATCTGGGTGCAAATCAAATCTTTGTAGGACTTGGAAATAATCCAACCCAAAAGCCACTGTCACAACAGTGATCCAAAAAACCATATATTTTGAAGAAAGCTTCATAAAGATCCTTTGCCCATCAATTCTTGGAAACGGAAGAAGGGGACATTTGTTCGACTTTTTCTCGAATGATTTTGGCATACACAGGTCTCAGTTCTGCCAGGTATGCTGCTTCAGCCAACGCTTCTTTTTTGCGGTTGGTAGAACGGGCTAAAAACAGACCATAATGAAAGTGAGACAAAATCGCATCTTCGTTTAATTCAAATGCTTTTTGAAAAGCTTGCTCTGCTTCTTTGAGCTGTCCCAGACGTTCATGTACCAACCCTTTACGCACATAAGCAATAGACATTTTTTTAGGTTTCATTTCAATGGCTTGTTCGTACCAATGCAACGCCTGTTGATCCTTCTGCTCTAAATCTGCCAACGTTCCTTTGAGAAAAATCAACTTTGGAATTTTATATTGGCGCTCTGTACCATATATCTCTCCTTCCACCTCTTTTAACGCGGCTGGGACCTGTGCTCTTCGCTGGACAATTGCCTGCTGGAACTGCAAAGCAGCCTCTCTGCTTTGTGGATCTGCCAATGCACGGGGTAATTCTTCCAACGCATGATAGACATCACCGGCCTGATCCAAACTTTCCACTACTTGATAAGGCCAGCCTGCTTCTGCCAGAGCTGGAGGACGCTGTCGGGTCCAATGTGCAGCAACTGCA
>JANQHV010000058.1 GCA_028282505.1 SAR324 cluster bacterium
ATTTGATGTGGTTTAAACCAGTTTTTTAAAATGCTTCCAAGCATTTTAAAAAACTGGTTTAAACCACATCAAATATCAACTCGATCAACATTACTTGTCGAGTTTGTGTAGATAACTTGATGGCAAGAGATGGAGTCGAAAAAATTAATGAGACTTGTGCGGAAGTTCAACAGCAGTTAATGTCCTCAATGGGAAACAGTGCTTAACTCTATAAATGTATTTTTTTACTTGTCCAATTTCTGGAAGCTTTGCTGTTTTTTGATATTTGCTTTCTTTCTTGCGGGATGCGTGAAAGGAAACGCAGGAGTGTATACGTTTCCCTGGTGTGCTCAGGAACCGAATTATGAAAAAGTAGTACGATGTGAACGAGGCAAAGAACCCCAAGACTATCGTAGTTTCAGTTCACCAAAACTTCCCTTTGATGATCTATAATACACAAAAAGTTGTGTTACCCACTAAGCCGAGCAAGTGATTCCTGATAGGTAGGAAGTTGTCCTGCTTCTATATCTTGGCGTCGCAATAAATGAAACTGGCTTAACGTTTTGTTAGCCTTGCTGAGAGAGATAATTCGCTCTGCATATTGTTGTATTTTGTTGCCAGGAAACGCCCATAGTGCAATATCATCTGTCAGAGCATCCAGATAGGCACGGGCTCCACAACAGCCCAAACTTAAGGCGGCTTGACCGGTGTTGATTGTTTGGGGAATGATAGCACAGGCAGGACGCCCCATAGCAGGAGGAATGCCAGGGTCCAGTTGTTGAATTGCTTCCGTAATAATGAGTCCTTGCTGGGAATGAACGAAGAGCAATACAGCGTCAGGTGGTAAAGGAGAGGCTGCCAGAGGGGCATAGATGACATGCTTACTCTCTTTTTCTAATACAGGAATTCTGGGAACATCGTCTTCTCTGACATAGTCCATATCCGCCATCACTTTGAGAACAGCTTGTAATTCGTTTGGATAGTCGGGGGAAGGAGTTGCCATATGATGGGTATGAACACCAACTGCACACATTTCATGATCGAGTGTAGACGTAGCAAATGCTCCTTGAGCAGCCTCTTGCCAAAAAACGCAACCTCCTGGTACTTTTCCTTGAAAAGCAGACACTCCATTGGGAATAGAATCTGTAATACACACCGCAATTGGAGGCATCGTTAAATTCAAGGATGCTTTGAGGGATTCACTAATTTCAGAATAAGAAGTCATAATTCCTTTTAATAGGGGAAGTTAAATAAAGAGTAGCTGGCTTGTTATAGAACCGCTATCAAATCAATGCACCATTTGAGCTACTGGCTTTGGACTGCGAGTCTTTTTGTCAAGTTGAACAGGTTTCGGTGTTTTTTCATAAAAACGCCATTCTTTATTGATAATCAGACGCGCTCCTTTGTGAAAGCTAAGATGAGCAATAGCCCATTGAACAATCACAAACAAGCGATTTTTGAATCCAGTTAAATAATAAATATGGATCGTCAGCCACAGAATCCATGCAAAAAATCCATGAAATTGGAATGTTCCCACTTCAGCAATGGCTCGGTTGCGTCCAATGGCAGCCATCTGTCCTTTATCTCTGTATTTAAAACTCAAACGAGCTTTGCCTTGGATTTCCCTGAGAATATTCTTGGCCAAAAATTTTCCTTGTTGCATTGCAACTGGGGCAATGCCAGGAAGCATTTTTCCATCTTGATCAGAAAAATGAGCCTGATCACCAGCAACAAAAACCTCAGAGTGTCCTTCAACACTCATATCATCTGACACTAAAATTCGTCCCTGCGGATCTAATGGAAATCCCAATTGTTTGCCAATGCTGGCAGACTCCACACCTGCGGCCCAAAGAACAGTCGCTGCCTGAATACGCTCCTTACCAATTTGTACACCATTTTTATCAACATGTGTCACATAGCTGGACGTCCAGGCTTGTACTCCTAATTTTTCTAAATTTCGTGTCGCCTGGCTCGATAACTTTTCCGAAAAGGCTGGCAATATTCTTGGTCCTGCTTCGACTAATATGATGCGAGTTAGTTTAGGGTCAATATTGCGAAAATCACGGGCAAGGGTATATCGACTCATTTCTCCAATCGCTCCGGCTAATTCCACTCCTGTGGGTCCTGCTCCTACAATCACAAATGTCAATAACTGTTTTTGACGTTGAGGATCATTTTCTCTTTCTGCTTCTTCAAGTGCATTCAGAACTCTTCGTCGAATTTCTGTAGCCTGTTCTATTGTTTTTAAGCCTGGGGCATGTTCTTCCCATTCATTATTTCCAAAATAGGTATGTTTGGCTCCACATGCTAAAATCAAATAGTCATAGGAAAATAAACCACAGTCAACAATCACTTGACGTTTTTCAAAGTCAACACCTTCAACAAGTCCTTTGAGCACACGAATGTTTTTATATCTCGAAAGAAGACTGCGGATAGGAATGGCAATTTCGGCTGGACTTAGTCCGGCCATGGCAACCTGATATAGCAAAGGCTGGAATAAATGATGATTTTTACGATCAATGACCGTAACTTCTATTCCCTTCTTATTGCCTAAAAGTTTTGCTGCATTCAGTCCCGCAAATCCTGCTCCAACAATGATGACCTTTTTCATTTTTTTCCTGATTGAGTATAGTTGTGATTCATTTAGAAACTCTAGAATCCTTTATGCCTGTACCCTAACACCAATCAAATCTAACGCTTCTTGAGCAGATAGATTGAGATCAAAATAACTTTCTGGCACTTTGAAAACCGAAGACAAACGATGAATTGCAATATTATGGTCGTTCCTATTTCGTTCTAAATCCAAATAATAGGAGGGAGTGAATCCATAGTCTAAAGATACTTGTTCTGCTGATTTACCTCGAAACAAGCGAATAAATTTTACTCGTCCTCCTAACGTTGTCATGTCTACCTTATCTAACAAGCCAACTTCTGTAATGGAGAGGTTGAGTGTGTGAGCCAGACGAGACAAAAACACGTCTTTAGGCGATGTCTCTCCTTGTTCCCATTGTCGAATGCTGGTTTGTGAAACACCTAAACGCCTTGCTAGTTCTTTGCGATTGATGTTGCGATCTTTCGACCATTTGTAGATCTTGCCTTTGAACTCCATACTCCGTCAATCTCCTTTCATGCTCAGAAAATTGAAAGTTTAGCTGCTTGTATACTATTGTTTTTCTGAATTTTAAATAGCACCAAATTGGTACTATTTCAGATTAGAATTATCCTTTGAATGACCAAAAATATCATTTACCAATTTGATAAAGAAAATTGTTTATTTTTCCTGATAAATGGAAAGTACAAATGGTTTAATATTAAATAGCACTAATTTAGTGCTATTTCAATATTAAAGTTAAAAGCAAGCCGATTCTTTGAAAAATACTGTCGTGAAAACAGGTCTCAGGAAAAGTACACATGACCAAGTTGTTGAGTGTACCAACGTTATCTCATCATATAGAATCTTGGAAGATTGGCAAAGTAATAGTGGCAGTGGTCCCTTGTCCTACGCAGGATTCAAATGTCAGAGTTCCGCCATGTTCCTGAATAATGCTATCAGAAATTGATAAACCCAGTCCTGTTCCGCCCAACTCTCGTTTGGTGGTAAAAAAAGGGTCTTTGATATTTTTGAGAACATCCGCTGGCATTCCAATCCCTTCGTCTTTGACTTGTACTAAAACATGGTTCTGTTCCTCGTTCAAAGCAGTGGTCAAGGATATCTGTTTTTGAGAATCTGGCAATGCCTCACAAGCATTGATGATGAGGTTGATGATGACTTGTTCCAGGCGTTGGAAATTACCTCGAATTGCGGGCAATCTGGCTGCGCATTCCAATACAAAATAGTGAGTGGCTTTTTTAATTTGATTTTGTGTGAGTGTGACCGATGAGCGAACCGCTTCGTTGATGGCAACTTTTTGATCCATCCCGGAGACATCCTGTCGGGCAAAATCTTTCAAGTTAGTAACAATGTCTTTGATTCGTTGAGACCCCTCACGAACTGCGGAAATCAGAATTGGGACACGCTCCCGGGCTGTACTGTATGGTATGGAACCAAGTGAAAAATCCTCGCCAGTGCTTTGATATTTGTCCAGGATTGGTACCAATTCCTGCCAAATATTTTCAAGAATTGGTATATTGAGCATGATGAAACTATTGGGATTATTGATTTCGTGGGCGACTCCTGCGACTAACACTCCAAGAGAAGACAGTTTATCGGTTTGGATCAATTGTTCGCGTTGGCGCTCTGCTTCTTGTTGTGCCTGTCTTTCTTTAGAAATATCAATACCAATCGAAACAACATGCAGGGAAGCTGTGACGTTGTCGTAAAAATATGACTTGTTCCAGGAAATTAACCGTTGCTCTCCTTGCTTGGTTTGCCAGTGATATTCGGTACTCAAAAAAAATTCTGTTTTCAGAAGTTGAGCAAATTTTTCTTTCACCAACTCTTGTTCTTGGGGAGGTGGTAGTAATTCCCAAATACAATGGTCATGTACTTCTTCAAAAGAGTATCCACTCAATTTTTCACAGGCTTTGTTAAAACGGTCAATTTTTCCGTCCTTATCGCACACGACAATCAATGCCCTGGCTGTATCAAGAACCGCATTAATGAAGTTGCGCTCATTGCGTAACATCTCTTCTGCTTTTTTACGTTCTGTGAGATCACGCACCGCTATTAACAAATGCGTTGCCCCTTGAAACAAAAAGCTTATCTTACGCACTTCGACATGACGCCGAGAACCATCTTTACATATGATAACAGCTGATGAAAAAAATTGCTTTTTGGATTTAATTTGTTCCTTGCTCTCTCCAATGAGATGATTGTAGGCAGGATGAATTAATTTTTTCATCGGCATGTTGATCAATGATTCTCTGGAGTAACCATACATCTCACATGCTGCGGGATTGGCTTCTACAACCATTCCATCGAGGTTGACAATGAGAAATGTTTCAGCTGCGTTAAAGACCGATTGGTATAATTGTTCGCTTTCCCCAAGAGCCTTTGTGCGTTCCTCAACAATGCTTTGCAAGTGATTTTTTTCCTGACGCAATTGATCTTCTGCTTGTTTAATCCTCAATGCCACTTTGACTTGTGCCACTAACTCTGCTTCGTCAATGGGTTTTGCTAAAAAAGCATCCGCTCCGAGTTCCAGTCCTTTGATACGACTGTGTGAGTTGGTTTGAATCGCTGTTAGCATAATCACAGGGATACGTTTTGTGGTTTCGTTGGATTTCAATTGCTGGCACACTTCAAACCCATCCATACCTGGCATGATGATGTCCAGTAAAATGGTATCTGGCATTTCAGCTTTTGCCTTTTCAATGCCTTCCAGTCCTGACTGAGCAGTAAGCACAGAAATATCAGGAATCAGGCTTTTGAGCAAAGCAGATAAAGTGATCAAATTATCAAGTTTGTCATCAATTGCTAAAATCTTTATCATGGATTATCCTTCTCACATCCATTTTTCAATTTTGTCTACGATTTCATCGACATCAATGGGTTTGGCAATATAATCATTGCAGCCCGCTTCTATGGTTTTCTCCCTGTCTCCTTTCATGGCACGGGCGGTTACGGCAATGACAGGGATCATTTGGGTTTGTTTGTGTTCTCTAATTTTTTGTACAACAGTGAAACCATCCATTTTGGGAAGTGCCATATCCAATAGAACCAGGTCTGGCAATTCAGATATTGTTTTTTCCAACCCCTCCAGACCATCGACTGCTTCTAGAATTTCATATTTATCTTTTAGAATGGCTCTAATGAGCACCATGTTGTCTGGAGTGTCTTCGATCACTAAGATGATTGGTTTTTCTCTACTGGCTCTAGTAGCTATAGCGTCTTGGCTATTGGGGACAGGGTGAGAGGTTTCCTTTTCTGGAAGAGGGGATTCGGGAAAATTCTCAGCAATGGGAGCCAGCATATGCTGAACCTTATGTAACAATCCATCCCGGTCCACATCTCCTTTTTGAATCAATTGCTGGATGTGATTGGAACTAAGTTTTGCCAGGTCTTCTTTTGTCAAATCTTTGGCTGTCAGAATGAGAACAGGAATTCCAGCAGTTGCCTCCATGCTGCGAATTTTTTCCAATACTGCAAACCCATCCACTTCCGGCATCATCAAATCGAGGATAATGCCATCCGGAACAGTATGCTCTATGTAATCAATTGCTTCCTGACCACCACGAACGGCCTCTACTGAATATCCCACACCTTCCAATGTTCGTTTTACCTGAGTGATGGCGATTTCATTGTCTTCAACGAGTAATAGGTGATGGCTTTCTTTTGTTTCAAGAGATCGAAGAGATTTGGATACTTTTTCAATTGTTGTTAATTGTTTTTCGATTTCTTGCAACAGAGATTTTGTATCGAGATTGCTTTTGCCCAGGATAGAAGAAGCATGGGTTTCCAGTTTGTTTTTTTCTTCTGTGGTCAAATCTTTGGCCGTGACTACAATCACTGGCAGATTTTTAGTGGACGGATCATTACGCAACCGGTCCAGTACCATGAACCCATCCATTTCCGGCATCATCAAATCCAAGACAAGCACATCGGGAATTGATTGTTTCAGCAATTCCAGACATTTTCTACCGCTCTCTACAGAAATCACTTTCATTTTTTCTTCTTCAAGTATTCTTGTCATTTCCAGTCGGTCAATTTTATTATCATCCACCACCATGATCGAATAAGGATGAGCCCCATCAATGGTTCGTATCTCTGAAATCAATATTTCTTTGTGGACAGGTTTGGTGAGGTAGCCGACAGCCCCTAAAGCAAATCCAGTTTCTTGATCATCAGCAACCGAAATAACAATAACAGGGATATTTGCTGTTTTTTTGTTCTTTTTTAAATTCTGTAAGGTTTCCCATCCATCCATTTCTGGCATGATCACGTCCAGGGTAATGGCAAATGGATGGTGAACTTCTGCCAGCTCCAATGCTTTTTGGCCAGATGTGGCGATAACCGTATGGTAGCCTTCTTCTGAAAGGTAATTAGAAATCATCGTCACTACCTGTGGATTGTCGTCCACAATCAAAATCGTTTTTTTCTTGGATTGAGGTGTAGCCAAAGGAAAAGATAAGGGCTCATAAGTTGGTGCAATGCCTTGCCATTCAATAGGCAAAGTGATGATAAATTTGCTTCCCTGTCCCAAGGTGCTTTGTACTGAGATGGTTCCACCGAGCATTTTTGCCGTTTTGTTGGCAATGGAGAGTCCTAACCCTGTTCCCTCAAAGCGACGGGAGGAGCTTCCATCCACTTGCCGGAACTCTTCAAAGATGTGAGGCACATCTTCTTTAGATATGCCAATACCCGTGTCCATCACCTGGATGACAACGGCTTCTTTTTCTCGGAAAGCTTTAATATTGATACTGCCTTGCTCAGTGAATTTAACAGCATTGCCGATGATATTTTGCAGTATTTTATGTACCCTCAATTCATCACTTTCAATTTCAGGAAAATTATTCGCAATTTGTTGGGTGATGGTAATTCCTTTTTCTTTGGCAATCAGCTCCAGACTTTCTACAATCGTTTCGATGGTTGTTTCAGGTGAAAACCATCTGAGGGAAACATCCATGCGTCCTGCTTCTATTTTTGAAAGATCCAGGATGTCATTGATCAACGCAAGCAGTTGTTTGCCATTTCGCTCAATAATTTCCAGGTACTCTCCTTGTTCTGCAGAGAGATTATCTTGTGCCTGGAGGATCAAAACACGGGAAAGTGCCATGATGGAATTGAGTGGAGTGCGGAGCTCGTGGCTCATATTGGACAAAAATTCACTCTTCAGTCGATTGGCTTCTTCCACTTGCTGACGTTGTGCTTCCAACTCAAGATTTTGTTGCTGGAATTCTTCTGACTGGTTTTGCAGTTCAACGGCTTGGGCACGAAGTTCACCAGCTTGAGCTTCTAGTAAGACATTTTTATTTTGTAGCTCTTCAGCTAATTTCCTGGTGTTTTCGTTTGCCCAAAGGTTGGAAAAACTCGTATTGATTCCAATTGAAGCCTGGTTGACGATTTCCAGATGTTCCTTCGAATAGCTATGGAAGCTGGCTAGAGTAATAATGGCCATGACCTCATCTCGGATGAGAATTGGTAGTGTGATCATTGCTGTCGGAGTTGCAGAACCAATAAAAGTTTTTAACTGAAAGACAGTGTCTTGAGGGATATTTTCGATGTGAGAAATTTGTTTGGATCTCAATGTTCTGCCTATTTCTCCTTCCATAGTGGCAGCAGCAAAGGGTTGCAGGAGATCACTATTTCCCCCAATTGAGGTAAAATGCTCAAATTGTTGTTGATCACCACTGAGCAAATAGAAAGCACCCAACTGAGAATCGGTAATTTCCATGATGTCTTTGAGCAGCTCCCTGCTAAAATCAGATACATCTTTTGCTGCGACCATCGTATCGTTGATCTCTGCCACTCCATGTTGAATTTTCATTTGGACTCGCATGGATTCTGCCATATTGTTGAAAGAATTTGCCAGGTAACCCAGTTCATCTCCTGTCTTTAAATCCACCTTTACTGTCAAGTCTCCTTGTGACATACGGTCTAAGGCCCGAACCAGAGTCTGAATGGGTTGTTTGATGGTCTGACTGATAAACGTACCAAATAAAAAGGCCAGCAAGAAGGCTGACAGACTGGTAACCAGCATCCAGATACGTGTTTGTTCAAGGGCTTTTCCTAAATCGAGCAATCCTTTGTCCATGGTATCATGAATCAATTCTTCGGCATCGTCTGCTGTTTGGATGAAAGTAGAGAATTGCTCGTTAAATGTCTCCTCCAAATCTGACATCACTTTGTTGTAGTGCGTTGTGGTTTCATAACGCTCTTCCGCGACTTTGATGAATGCCACGATACGTTGACTCAAGTCTTCCACCTGATCTTTTCCGATGATAGGAGCCAGTGTTTCAAAAATGGCTTTAGCCGAGTTGAAATCATCCAGAATGTCTTCCATCCTGTTGGACATATCACCAGAAAGCAGCTCCTCTAGAAAAAGATGGCCCTTTGTCAGCAAGAATTTGGTTTCTCCAATTTTGAACACAATCTCAGTCTCCTGGGCTTCATTCTTATATTGAGCACTGATTCTATCGAGGTTTTTCATGATGCTTCGATACAGCCCATCGAAATTTTGGTCAATGGCGCTGCCCGCACTGGAAGTTTGTTTGCTGGCCAAATAGCGTTTACGGCTTATCTGGAGAAACGACTCTATCTTTTGTTGGGTTTGTGTGATTTTTTCTCGAACATCCGGATCATTGCTGGCAATGAAACGGCCTTCATCATTTTCATCACCTCTCAGGATAGCGTTGCTATACCAGAGTGATTCCTGGAGTAAATTCCATACTTTTTCCTCTTTGAAATCATCAGGATTTTTTATCAACTCATCTAGAGATACACGGGCCATCGCTGCTGTCAGCTTGATTTCCATAGCAGCGTCTCCTAATGGTGCCAACTCCATTCCAACAATTTCCCCTTTTTCCCCAATATAATTGGTGAGATAGGTGCCCATCATCCCTGTCATTCCTGCAATGACAGCAACCAACAGGAATGCCAGCATCAACCGGGTTCCAATTTTCATTTGTGTCTGCATGTTGTTTCCCTGAGTGGTTTTTTCATAGTTGCTGTTTCTGATAAATATGACAGCATTCATTAACCTTCTTAAAATATTTTTGATACTTGATTGGTGGTATTTCAAATTCTCCCAGCACCAAAAAACCGTTTTCTGCAAGTGAACGGTATAGTTTTTCAAACACGATATCTTGAGGTTCTTGTTCGAGATAAATCAAGACGTTGCGGCAAAGGACAATGTCAAAGTTGGCAAACACACTTTCTGGTGGAGCATAACTTTTTTTATCCAATAAATTAAAAAAAGAGAATGCCACCAGTTCTTTTATTTCGGGTTTTAGCTGGAAAGACATTTCATTCATCACAAAATGTTTTTTCAGCAGTCCATATTTGACATCTTCCACACTTTCTAAGGGATATTTTCCAGTTTGTGCTGCCTGGATGGCTTTTTGGTCAATGTCTGTTGCAAAGATATCCAGATCTATTTTGTAATTTTGTTTTGCCATGAGTTCTTGCAAGAGGATTGCAATTGAGTATGCTTCTTCCCCATGAGAGCATCCTGCTGACCAAATTCGTAAAGAAGAATTTTTCTGCTCCATTTTTTTCAAAAGGATTGCTGGCAAAATTTGATGATCAATGACTTCAAACGACCAGGTATTTCGAAAGAATCGACTGACGTTGATGGTTAACGCATCCAGGAGTTCATGGGTTTCATCAGGATTTTTTTCCAGGAAATCCAGATATTCAGCATAACTTGCACTTTGTGTTTCTTCCAGTCTTTTACAGACTCGATTTTCCACAACAGAAAGACGATATCCAAAAAAGTTGAGATTTATTTTTTTTTCAAGAAATTGAAGAATCAATGGAAGTTGCTGTTTCATGTCTACTCTCAGATTTTCTTATAAACAATGGTAGCTCCATAACGTAAAGAGCTGAACTTGTCTGTCATGCCATAGATATTTTCTGAAGAACCCAGCAGAAAAAAACCATCGTTGGCAAGCATTTGGTAGAATTGATCAAAGATCCGGGTTTTGGCATTATCATCAAAATAGATCAGCACATTGCGGCAGAAAATGACATCAAAACTACCTAAGGTATTGAAAGGATTGATTAAATTGATTTGCCGGAATTCCACCATGCTGCGAAGTGCATCCTGGATCACCCACTCATTCCCTTTTTTTTCAAAATATTTGTCTAGATATCCTGGTGGCAATCCACGTTTGATTTCCATTTCGTTATATTTTCCAGCCAGTGCTTTTGCCAAGGCTTCTGTAGATATATCAGTTGCCAGGATTCTGAAATCGTCTTGCGCAATGTCAAGATATGCATTAGCCCTTGCGTATTCATAAATGAGCATGGCCAGTGTGTAAGGTTCTTGACCCGTGGATGAGGCAGCTGACCAGACATTTACCTTTGCTCCTCTTCTTGCGGTATTTCGTTGTTTGCGTTCCCGAATCATTTTGCCCAGCACGGGGAGAATGTGATCCCGAAATGCCTCAAATGGATGGATATCTCGAAAAAATGAGGTTTCGTTGGTAGTGATAGCATCAATCACCAATTCTTTGGTGTTGGGTGAAAAGCTTTTGGTAATTTTGTGATAATATTCAGCAAAACTTTTGCAGTTGGACGCTCGCACCAACGGTTCGAGACGTTGCTGAACCAGATACTGTTTATTATCCTGAATAGAAATGCCACAAATCTCATGAATGTAATTTCGCAACAGATTGAATTCTTCCTGGGATAGTTCCATTGATGTGCTCAGTTGAGTATTTTAATGTTTGTTGTTTTCTACTTTCGAACTATTGTGTTTCACCATAAACAATTCTAGCCACCGCCTCTGGTATTTTTAACAATGGCAGGACAATGTCCACGTGTCCCGATTCTATAGCACTGCCTGGCATCCCCCAGACAACACTGGAAGATTCATCCTGGGCAATGATCTCGGCACCTGCTCGCTTCAGAGTTCCAATGCCTTTTACTCCATCATCTCCCATTCCTGTAAGAATTATGGCAACTACGTTTCCTCCAAATACAGGAGCTGCTGAACGAAAGAGCACATCAACCGAAGGGCGACAGCCTTTTTCCGGAGGCTGTTGATTGGTAATGATGACTATTTTGTTTTCCTGCCTCCTAATCAGCATATGCCCCCCTCCAGGAGCAATATAGACATGATGTGTTTGAACGGGAGTGGTCTCAGTGACTTCAATGACCGTATGAGAACATATCCGATCCAGACTGTTTGCCAGAGATTCTGTAAAAGTAGAAGGCATGTGTTGGACAATAAAAATGGGCAGATCTACTTTTTGACAGAGAACTGGCAAGATGGTAACAAGTGCCTTGGGTCCTCCAGTAGAAGTTCCGATTAAGATGGCTTGTATGTGTGTCGAACGAGGAGCACGAGAAATATTTAGAAATGGAGACTTAGAAACCACAAAACGGGATTTAGTCGCAGAATCGGGATGTTGGGAAGTAAACAGTCGGATTTTGGCTTTGAGCTTCCGGCTTAGTAAACCTAGACTGTTTTCCAGTTTTTCTGTTTCAGGTTTTGTAATAAAATCAAAAGCTCCAGCTTCCAGTGCTTCGATGGTAATCTCAGCACCTTGACGAGTGAAGGCGCTAAGCATGATGACACCAATTGGCGGTAAATCGTCGTGAGATTGATTGATGGCTTCAATGGCTTTCAGGGTTTCCAGTCCATTCATGTCTGGCATTTCGACATCCAGGGTAACCAGATCTGGGCGGGTGGACTGAATAAACTCCAGTGCTTTGATCCCGTTTCGGACGGAGCCAATGACTTCGATATCTTCTTCATCTGCCAGACTTTCTTCAACAATACTGCGGAAGATCCGTGAATCATCGACGATCAGTACTTTTGTTTTGGAACTCATCGTTGTATCGTCGTTCTATGTGATCGACCTCTCCTCGTTGAAATTATTGGCCACCATTTCGTTAGCAGGATTGACCACCAACGCACTGGTCATCATTTCGTTTTCTACTTTGAATTTGCTGGTCAGTTCTTGGATTTCACTGGCAATTTTTGTCAATTCATCAGCAGAGAGGTTGACCTGTTGTGCTCCTGAGTTTGTTTCATCAGCTACCTTGTTCACTCCCTGAATATTTTGGGACACTTCGTCAGCGCCCTTAGCCGCTTCTCCTGCATTGTTGGACATATCGTTGGAACCTTTGGCAACTTCAGCAATCGAAGAGGCAATATTGTTCACACCTGCATTGGATTGAGCAACATTGGAAGAGATGTCATTGGCCACGCTGGTTTGTTGTTCCACAGCATTGGTGATCACACCAACAGACTCATTGATGTTTTTGATGATCTCTGAAACCCGATCAATCACTTTGACTGCATTTTCTGTATTGGTTTGCACACCTTCAATACGATTGGTAATATCCTCTGCCGCCTGGGCACTTTGATTGGCCAACTCTTTAATTTCGTTGGCAACCACAGCAAACCCCTTACCCGCATCTCCAGCAGAAGCAGCTTCGATGGTCGCATTGAGTGCCAGGAGATTGGTCTGTTCGGCAATACGCTTGATCACTTCAGTCACTTGACCAATATCTTTGGCAGCAGTCCCCAACGTATTCATCATTTCAGTCGCATCCAGAGATAGGGTCATTGCCTGTTCTGAAATTTTTGAGCCATCCTGAGCATTTTTGGCAATGTTGTTGATGGCAGTGCTCATTTCTTCAATGGCAGCAGCGACAGCATTCATATTGGTTGACATTTGTTCGGCTGCTGAAGAAACACTACTGGCATTAACACTCATTTCTTCGGCGGCTGCTGCCATGGTATTGATATTGGTTGACATCTCTTCAGTGGCGCTGGCGGCATTATTGTACTGCATTGTCATTTGCTCAGAACCTGAAGCCAGTTCTGCAGAAATAGTATTCAGTTTTGAAGATGAATTGGCCAATACCCCGGTGTTGTTCTTGATTTGAATGATCATATTGGCTAGGTTATTGACCGTATGATTGAACAAGCGTGACATATTGCCCAACTCGTCCTGGGTGTTAATATCAGTTTTGACAGTCAGGTCTCCAGTGGATAATTTATTCAGGGCATCTACCATTGCTTCAATGGGGCGTTTGATGGTGCCACTGATGAACACACCAAGGATCACCGCAATGGCAAAGGAAAAAAAGATGGTGCCAAACATGTATAACTGTGCCTGACTAATTCCATTTTTCAAATCAGCTATTCCTTTTCTCATATCATCATGAATCAATTCTTCTGCTTCATCTGCAATTCTGACAAAAGATTCAAACTGGGTATCAAACATTTCATCGGCTTCACCTCCTGCAGAGGAAGTCTGTTGACTGACTTTGTATCTCTCCTGGGTGGTCGCGATAAAACCTTTTAGATTTTCGATCAAATCACTGACATTATTTTGACCAATCACACTCCCGATTTGATGGATGTTTGCCTGAGCTTTGTCAAAGCTGGATAAAATATCGACGATTTTTGCTTCATCGTCGCCAGCAAGCAACTCTTCCAAAAATAAGTGACCATCAGCCAAGAGAAATCTAGATTCACCTGCTAATTGAATAATAGATAGATGATTGGGTTGGTTATGTTTTTCAATAATTGCCGCTAATCCTTCTTGCAAATTCTCATACTGTTTATCAAAAGCTTGATCGACATCACTTCCTATTGTTACGGAATTGGAACGTTGATCATACCGTTGATGAGCACCGGCAATAAACCCCTCTACACTGACTCGGACTTCTCGAATCTTTTCGCGCACTTGTGGATTTTTTGTAGCAACAAAAATGCCTTCATCGTTTTGTCCTCCTTTGAGGATGGCATCACAATACCAGAGGGTTTCATCTAAAAGTTTCCATACCTGGTTTATATCTTCAGAAGTATCACCAGCGAGAATTTCCTCAAACAGGAGGTGAGCCGTTGTGGCGGTGAGCTTGATTTCCATGGCAGCATCCCCCAAAGGAGCCAGTTTTGCCCCCACATTTTCGCCGCGTTCACCAACATAACTGGAAAAATGCATGCCAATCATCCCTGTGATTGCTGTAATGACGGCGACCAAAAGAAATGTGCTGATCAATCTTGGTCCAATTTTCATTCCTGTTCCCATACGTTCCTCCTTCGCTTAAAGTACTTTCAAAAAATTTCTTGCTTGTAAAATGACAAGCAGGATTTCTTGCAATTGGCAAACTCCGATGATTAACTCTTGTTTACGTTTATCCTGTTCATTCAGATCTGCAGAAGTTGGTTCAGCGATCCGATAGTCTTCAATCAGATGTTCTTCGACTTCCTTGACATCATCGATCTGATCGACCAGGACGCCGAATGCTTGGCCTGCGGTAGGTTTGAACAGGATAATACGACTGGATCGGGTGATGGTTCCTTTTTCAAATCCAAGCAACAGGCGTAAATCCAGAACCAGGTGAATTTGTCCTCGAATGTTGACATACCCCCTTACCTCTTCAGGGGCATGAAAAATAGGAGTTACGGCCACTTCTGGATTGATCTCTTTGACGTCTAGAATATTTACTCCAAACAAGCGTTCAGACAGCCAGAACGTGCAGAATTGATGCTTGTTATTGGTTTCCATGGTTTTTCTCTCCTCAGATTATGCTGCCATTTGAATTTGCATGAGTTCGGCAACTCTGACTAAGAGTTGTTCTCGTTCAATTTTGGTTTCGTGTCCATTGAATCCTGCTTCGTAGGTTCGCTCCTTATCGATTTCTGAATCAAGGGAAGTCAGGGCAAGAGACGGAATGGTTTGCAGGGCTTCTTCTGCACGGACTGCTTTCATGAACGTCCAGCCGTTCATAATCGGCATTTCAATATCAGACACAATCAGATCAACGGTTGTGTCATGCAATACTTCCAAAGCACGTTTTCCATTTTCTGCAGTAAAAACTTCGTAGCCATCGGCCTCCAGATAGCCTTTCACCAATTGCTGGAAAAAAACCGTATCTTCTACCAAAAGGATTCGTTTTCTCTCTTGTGGAGAAGGTGCATTTTTTCTTCGTTCGATAAACCAATCGGGCTCTGCTTTTTCCACCAGACGATAGATATCAATGAACAACGTCATCTTGTCTTCGATTACCGCAGTTCCCATTAGGCCATCCTCCATGTAACTGTCGGTACTTAGGTTCACTTCTGTTTCCAGGACATCCACCACATTGGAAATGAGGATGCCAACGGGATGTTTGATGTGTTTGGGAAGCAACAACAGGATGGTATCTTTTTCAGGACAGGGAGAAACGTTGAGGTGTTGTTCCATTTTGAGAATCCGAGTAGAAACACCATCAATGGTTACAAATTCTTTCTCACCAACCCGCTCTACCTGAGAAAGAGGAATTCGTTCGATGCGTCGGATCAGGGGCAGAGAAATGGCAAATTGCTCTTGCGGTCCACTTTTAAATAAGAGGATCGATTGGGTTCTTTCTTTCAGAACAGCTTGCTCTTTTTCTTCCAATTCTGGTTCCGGTTCAGAGATTGTTTCTGCACAGGCGTGCTGTATCAGTCCTTCGATATCGAGAATCATGGCAACTTTGCCATCGCCCATCACAGTGGCGCCAGAATAGATTCTCAGTTTCTTCACGGCAGGATGCATGGGTTTAACAACGATTTCCTCCGTTCCTAACACGTTATCGACAATCAGGCCAAAACGTCTGGCCCCCACTTTGAGTACCGAAAAAATAAGAGACTGTGCATTCTGTTCTTCCAGAATTTTCTTGGCCAATTGGCGATAATGACTGGTAATTTCAGCCAGTATATAATCGTTAAATGGTTCTGGTCGTTGAAGCACTTCATTCAGCCTGACCATAGGCAGTAAATGATCCCGCAGCCGATATACTTCCTGGTTGCCTGCACATTCGATACGATGAAAAATATCCTCATCATAGAGGCGCACCAGTTCTACCAAATTGACCTGTGGAATGGCATAACGCAAGCCCAGGCTCTCAACGATAAGGCAGGGAATAATCGCCAATGTGAGAGGGAGACTCAAACGAAGAGAAGTGCCTTCTCCAAAAGTGGATTCGAGATCAATGGTCCCACTAAGCTGCTCAATAGAAGTGCGGACAACGTCCATTCCCACACCTCGTCCGGACACATCACTGATCTTTTCTGCGGTAGAAAAGCCAGGCAACATGATCAATGATAAGATTTCTTTGTCATTCATCTGAGCCAACTCCGCTTCTGTTCTCATGCCATTTTGCAGGGCTTTCTTTTTGATGGCTTCCGGATCAATCCCTTTGCCGTCATCACGAATTTCAATATTGATGTGTCCTGCTTCATGAAATGCTCTGACCTGAATGGTTCCTTCTGGATTTTTTTCAGCCTCCATTCTTTGTTCTGGGCTCTCAATTCCGTGATCACAGCAGTTACGAATCATATGCGTCAGTGGATCTGCCAATAATTCCAGGATTGTTTTGTCTAATTCTACTTCGGAACCAATGGTGGTGATTTCAATTTTTTTGTCGAGCTTCTTGGAAAGGTCTCGCACAATGCGCGGCAGTTTGCCAAATACATTGCCAATCGGTTGCATGCGAGTGCGCATCACACTTGCCTGAATTTCAGTAGTAACTAAATCCAGGCGTTGGGAAATATCACGGGAAACCGGGTCCGATTTATCCACAGATAACAATTGTTGATTTCGCACCAACACCAGTTCTCCTGCCAATGTCATTAATTCATCAAGGATGTCCACTGAAATCCGAATCGTGTCGGTATGCTCATGACTTTTGGGCTCTATTCTGGTGGGTCTTTTAGGAGGAGGTGTCTTGTCGGCCTCTTTTGAAAGTTCTGCTTCTTCTTGTGTCGGTTGACTTGTTTTGGGTGGTTTTTGCTCGTTTTTGACTACATCGGATGCCGTTGCTTTTTGGAGATCTTCCTGATGGACTTCAATCACACCCTCTTCCGATAAGTTCACCGCTTTGCAAAGGAGTTCCTTTTCCATGATGGTCGAATACAGGGCATGATACAGTAGAGGCTTGTCCTCCAAAGTGTCGGAAAGATCATTGGCAGGAGAGTCTAATTTTCCATCAATAATCAAACCCATGCTCAAAAGATTGCGAATCAAAGTGCCTGGGGTTTCTCCATTGTTTTCAGCCAGTTTGGATAAGTCGAACTTTAGCACAAACAGATTGTTATGAGAGGCAGGCAGGTTGTTTAGTTCGAACTCGCTGATTCGAAAACCAACCTTTTGGTTCTCATCATCCAGCATGGAAACATTGGTTTCCATTTCTTTCTTAATTTCAGAAGATGAAGTTTGGGCGATCAGATTGGAGAGACGATCATGGATTTCTTCAATGTCCATTTCATTGCTGTTTCCTGCGTCATCGAGCATGGTGGCCAATAGATCAACTCCGGAAAGAAGGGCATCGACATATTGGGCTTCCGGAGTGATTTCACCGTTTCGCATCATTTGGAGCATGGTTTCCATGGTATGTGCCAATTTATTGATTTTGACAAAACCAATAAATCCCGCAGCCCCTTTGATGGAGTGCATGGCACGAAACAGATGATCAATGACAGATGGCACCGGCACTCCTCCTTGTTTTTCCAATTCCAGGAGGTCTTTTTCGATGGTTTCTAGATGTTCTTTGGATTCAGCAACAAATTCGTCAACAATGGATGAATCAAAAGCCATAGTGCCTCCGTTGATGTACTTTTTTATGCCGTTGGAGAAATTCTGTATGTTTTATCCAATCCCGTCATGTGAAATAAGTTAACCAAGTCCGAATTAACATTAATAATTTCTAAATCAGGAGTATTGCTATCGTTTGAGAGCATTTTGGACAAGATGATGAAAACACTCAAACTGACCGAATCCATATCTTCCACTTGTTTCAAATCAAAACGATATCGAGCACTTCCCTGTTGGACAAGATCATGCAATAAAATCCTGAATTTATTGGCAACAGTTGCGGTGATATCCCCAGAAGGTGTGATGATTTGCCAGTTATTTTCCTCGTGAGTGACAAACTCGGTTTCTCTGCTCATACGGAGATAAACCGTAGTTTGATTGCCTTTTTCATTGAATAGGATTTTTTCGGTAAAGGATTTGATCAACGCGTAACCTCGATGACGCACCTGGCGTGGATCTTCAGGAATGGCCATGTCCAGATTTTTGTAATCAAATCCATCTCCTTCATCTTCGACGGTTACTTTAAACAGCACATCTTCCACTTGCTCGACAGCACAGTGGACGGTACGATCTGGGTTGTTCTGATTGCCATGTTCAATGGCATTAATCAACAGTTCTCTGATCACAATTTTGAATTCTGAGATGATTTTTAATTCGAGTTGTTCCAGAAATACATCCACCTCACCAATAATCCGGTCGACATTTCGCATTTTGGAAGAAATTTCAAATTGGATAGCGGATGCTTCTTCTTTCACACTGAACATAACTGTCCCCCCCTGTTACAAGATGTGTTCTACATTTTCCATGACGGGTTTTGGGTGTATTTCTGGTTGCTCTGGGATTTCCAGACCAACCAGCAGCATGTCGTCATGAGGTTTATACTCGCAAAAGTCCAGGATGTTCTCCCAGACTTGATCCACGGCATTTTCTAAAGATAATTCCTGATACTGTTCAAATAAACTTTTTAAGCCATCAGTATTCAATTTTTCTTTTCGTTTTGTTTGAACATTAAAGCGCTTTGCTGAAGAAATTCCATCGGTGTGGAGCAGGAAACGGTCTCCAGGAGCAATCGGGAAGGTACGGATATCGAATTCAGCTTTCTCAAAGAGCCCCAAAACGCTGCTGCTGACAGTAAATGTCTGGGCATGATTGGCCTTCTTTTGTAGAAAAATGGGAAAAGGATGGGCCGCTGAAATTAAATCGCCCTGCATTTTTTGTAGGTTGAGACGCAAAAAAAGAGCCGTCACCATGCGTTCATTCTCTCCTTTGTCCAGCAGTTGTTGATTGAGCAATTGGAAAAATTCCAGACCATCCTTGCCAGTACGGCAATTCTCGTCAAAGAATGCTTTAATGAGGATTGTATGATAAGACGCACCCATGTCGTGTCCTGCGACATCTGCAATCAAGATGTCACATCCGGTAGGCGTGTTTTGAATATCGATAAAGTCGCCTCCCAGTTCGGCAAAAGGGTTATTCCTCCATACGGTTTTGACTTTATAGCCATGTTTTTTCAATTGGACTAATTCGCGGTAGACATTGACTGCGGAATTGACCTGTTCTTTCAATTTGGAAAAGTTGTTTTGATAGCTTTCAATTTCTCGGTTCAACTCAGCCTGCTTTTCCTCCATTTGTCGAATGTTGTTTTCCCATTGTGCGTTGAACTCTTCCTGACGTGCTAAAACATTGGCCACACGCTTCAGTACCTCGTCCGGGGTTAAAGGCTTGTCCAAGTACTCACAGCATCCTTTGCGCAGCAGCTCCAGTACCAGTTCTTTGTCTCCATAACCGGTGATGACAATCACTGGCAATAAAATGTTGCGAGACTGGAGAGCGTCGATCAACTCTAAACCGGTCATGTGAGGCATTTGAATGTCGGTTAACAGGAGATCAAATGGCTCTGCCTCTTTTTCTTTTTGTAAAATCAGTTCAAGGGCTTCCTGGCCATTATTGACCATTGTCGCCTCATATCCCGCATCGGCAAGAATAAAGGAAAGGGACATGCGGAGATTGGGCTCATCATCGGCGATAAGAATTTTTTTGTATTTCATCTTTTGTACTCATTGAAAGTGTGGGTATCATTTATTTTTAGCCACAAAGTAACATGAAGAAACACTGAATAATAATCAATATTGCTAACTGCTACTTTTAGGCCAAATGGATATTCTTTTGAATAACCCATTGAAAACAGGGGGGCACATGGTGTGGAAAAATAAATGGAGGCTACCCATTTAAGATAGGATGGTCTTGATTTAATTGATGAATTTATTTTTTCGTATCATCTTTGTCTGTCTAGAGTTGGTTTCTCTCCTTGGGGAGAGGTTAGATGAAGGGATGTCCTGATTCAAGTTGATAACTCAAACTGAGCGCAAAGGGAGTGACAAAAAATTTGTCAGTTTTCAGAAAAGGAATTGAGATCTATGGAATGCTACAGTGTTTCAGAAAAGTTTTTTCCTGGAATTCCTCCTTTTTTTCAAAGGGGGTTCGGGGGATTTTGAAAAAGCTTTTCTGAAACACTGTAGCCAGCATGAAAGGAGTGACAAAAAATTTGTCAGGTGGAAAATTATTTTCCACTCCTGTCAATTCATTAGTTTTTTGTGTTGTTTGGTGAACGTAAAAAAACGAATTCTCTAACAGGTTCTAAGCGTTAACAATGAAGATGTCTGAGTTTTTTATCACGAATGTTTTCCACCAAATCAAACAACTGCTCCAACTCCGGATCTTGTATGTTCATCATGGCGAGTTGCTTCAAGGTTTTGTGTAAATAATCCCGGCAAGATCCTTTTTTTCCTTTCGCTCCCACTATGTATTGTGCTGTTTCTGCCAATGGAATATCAACATAGAGTGGATTGGATACATCTGCTACGAAAGTGAGAGCCATTATTTTTTTGTTTTTGTAACTAACAGGCAGCCATAGAGGAATATAAACGTTTATAGACATTTCTCGATCAATGATTTTTTGTAATTCAGCATCAATATTCTGCTCAATTTTGAAGAGTTTCCCAGTACAATTTTTTCCTGCTTTCAATCCCATGACCAGCCCAAGCCTCTCAGGAGTTCCTCTGCTGATTTGGGATAAGACACACATACTGCGGTGGTATCCCTCTAATGTTCCATGTTCTAGTTGTGAATATTGGACGCCTGGATCCCACATCAAGGACCCATAGCCAAAGATCCAGACTTCATTGGTCGGGTTGTCACGAATCAATTGTTTTCTGATTGCGATCCGTTCCTCTTCTGTTCTTCTTGGCGATGGTTCTTTTAAGGAAATTATATTCGCCATTTTGCCTGCCTTTGGACTGATCTTCTTTCATCCCATTTTATCATTTCTTAGAATCCCTTGCCTCTCTACGAACAACTTTATAAAAACATTCTAAAACCGACAGGCCTTATGTGGTTGAAGTTTTGAAAAATCAAAACAAACCACACAGCCGAACCATATTGCCAATTCAGATTATAAGGCTCAGATTGATAGTCTTCCGACTTGCGTCACCCCCCAGCAAACTGTTCACCTAATAGATTTTCCATGATAGTCAAAATTTCAGAATCAGTCCCCAAGTATAGCACTAACAATTTGTCTTCATCAAAGAAATGCGGAGTATCAATCCAATCATGGATTGTGTTTCCAATTTTATATCCGTCAGAATATATCAGACTCTTTACTTTTTGTTTGTCTTCTGTTGAAGCATATTCAAAAATCTGTACATGACCACCATTCACATAGATTACCAATGAATCCACTCCAAATGTGCTTCGTTGACTGACTGTTTCCGCGACTTCAATAAGTGCTCCTGTGTTCCTCAAAGACTCAATAAATTCTTCGGTTGCAGACTCATTCTCTGGTGTTGTTGTCAGATTATCGCTATCCCCATTTGCACTGGAAGTTGAAGCAATCACTGTTGGAGAAGCAGTTGATGGATTTGAAGCACCATTCTCACCATTACAACCCAATATTATACAAATCAGAATGAAGAACCATTTCGAACATTTATATTGCATAATAACTTTCAGATGCTGCCAATTATTGAATTAGAATACCCGCTTTCTCAAGTACTTGATAAACTCTGTTATCGTTTCTAACATCATCACCATACGCACTGTCTGTACCAGAATGAATCCATAGCCTGGAGTCACGGGGAAGCCATGAAGATATAGTAGGAAAAGGTGGTGCATACGAAGAATAAGGAGACCAGAACGAACCTATGTATATTCTTTCATTGCCTGCAACAACTATAAAAGGGAGTGCTTCCTTTTCTTCTATATTAAGAGCCTTGATTCTACTTGAAGCATTTTCTGATAAGAGGATTTCATGCTCACTCCAGCCATATGAAATAATGTCTTCTTCTGTAATCACAATAGAATTTGATATAGAGATATCCTCAATGGAATCTTGGCGTAAATCAAATGCAGAAACCGATTCATCTAAAAGCAAATAGATAGCAAATAGAGGAGCATCCTGATCTGAAGACTTAGAATCAGAACATGCGACAGTATAGAAGCAAACAAATACCAAAATAAGAAAAAACAAATTTCTGATTAATTTCATAATTATTTATATTTCTTGAGGATTTCTTGTCTCAATGAATGCGTATTTGAACACACACCACGACCAACATATGTTTCAAAGAATAAACATTCTCTTATCATTTCTTACAATCAACAGTCTCTTCACCAACAGCTTTATAAAAGATGCCCTAAAACTGACAGGTTTTATGTGGTTAAATTTGTGAAAATACAGGCAAAGTTGTGAAAAATCAAAAAAATGGCATAGATTGTGGTTCTTAAAAATGGTCACAAAGGTTATTTCCTGTTGTGGAAGAAGGCTTTTTGAAAAAAGGAAGTAGCAATAATTCCAAAGGCCAGAATGTGTGTAAGAGAATAATAAGGTGCAGATTTCGTTGCTCTTATTGTTTAAGCAACATTACAATCTATTCGAATAGAAAATTATATCCTTTTTAATTCCTAATAAAATTCTCTCAATCTCAGTAAAATCAGAGGTTTGAAAAGATCGTTTGAATTCGAATTTTAACTGTGGTATGAGAGTCAAAAATGAATATTAGCAGTACCTCTCTGGCGTTTTAAATTATGACTTTGTTAGATCGTTATAATCGTTTGTCTTTTTGGAATAAACTGGCTGTATGGGGAACACTTGCCACCTTCTTGGGAACTGCCATAACAATTTACACTTTATTCTCATCCTCTGAGAAGAAAATATCGTTTGATAAAAGTCCAACTATCAAAAGTATTTTTGGAGATGTCAGTATCAATTATGGTGTTTCACAAGAGCAGCTTGATAAGCTCCTAAAAACTTCAGATGTTACACAAGAGACATTATCTTTACTTCTGGCAACATTAAAAGAAAAAAACATTCCCATTGAAGAGCATTATAAAATAATTGAAGGATGGGTCAAAAAATACAAAGAATTGGAAAGTCGTTTAGCTCAACGTTCTGATACAGAAGCACTGATAAAACAAGCAAAAGAGGCATTAAAGAAGGGAAATTTAGATGAAGCAGAAAAACTCTTGTTAACATCTTTTGAGAAGAAAAAACAGTCCACTGCTTCAGATGCTTACGAAATAGGTACAATCAAAGAACTGAAAATCGAATATCAAGAGGCTTTCAAATATTACCAACAAGCTGTAAATTTAGCCCCAGAAAATGCACTATATCTAAATACATTAGGAAATATTTTAAATACGTTAGGAGAATATAAACAAGCCATTAACTACTTTGAAAAAGCAGAAAAAATCAATCTTAAAAACTTTGGAGAAAATGATCCTACCGTCGCCCAAGCCTGGAATAACCTGGGGAATGTGTGGCGTGAGCTGGGGAAGTACAAGAAAGCCATTGAATACTTTGAAAAAGCGGAGAAAAGCTTTATTAAAAACTTTGGGGAGACTCATCCTACCGTCGCTCAAACCTGGGGTAACCTGGGGAGTGCTTGGCTTCAGTTAGGAGAGTATCAGAAAGCCATTGAATACTATGAAAAAGCCGAGAAAAGCTTTATTAAAAACTTCGGGGAGAACCATCTTACCGTCGCTCAAACCTGGAACAACCTGGGGATTGCCTGGAGTGAACTAGGAGAGTACCAGAAAGCCATTGAATACTTTGAAAAAGACTTGAAAAGCAGTCTTAAAAACTTTGGAGAAAATCATCCTACTGTCGCTACTACCTGGCACAATCTGGGGAGTGCGTGGCTTCAGTTAGGGGAGTATCAGAAAGCCATTGGATACTATGAAAAAGACTTGAAAAGTAGTCTTAAAAACTTTGGGGAGGATCATCCTTCTGTCGCTCAAACTTGGGGTAACCTGGGGGTTGCGTGGAAGAAGCTAGGAGAGTATCAGAAAGCCATTGAATACTATGAAAAAGCCGAGAAAAGCAAAATTAAAAACCTTGGGCAGAACCATCCTGCTGTCGCTGAAACCTGGAACAATCTGGGGAGTGCGTGGCGTGCTCTAGGAGAGTACCAGAAAGCCATTGAATACTATGAAAAAGCTTTGATAAATTTTCAAAAATCTTTGGGAGGTCACCATCCTTACACAAAATTAGTGAAGAAGAACTTAGATTCATTGAAGAAAAGACAAACAAATTGAAAATCAGTTGCAAATCTGCTCACTTCACCCTACAACATATGTAAGTCAAAGTTTAAAGTCATCATAAAAATACAAAACACAGAAAGGAGCAGATATGTCAAAAGTAACCGTCATTGCGCACCCATTGGTTCAACACAAATTGAGCATCATGCGGCAAAAAGAGACGAGCTGCAACCACTTCCGTGATTTACTCACTGAAATCAGCAGACTGCTGGCTTATGAAGTCACACGAAACATCCCATTGATTTATTGTGACATTGAAACACCGCTGGCTCCCATGAAAGCCCCATTCATTGAAGGGAAAAAAATCGTGCTCGTTTCCATTCTGAGAGCAGGCAACGGATTGCTCGATGGCATGCTTCAACTGATTCCGTCTGCACGAGTGGGGCATATTGGTTTGTATCGTGATCCCGATACACTGGAAGCGATCAAATACTACTTCAAAATGCCTCCGGAGATCGAAGATAAAGATGTGATTGTAGTAGATCCGATGTTGGCTACCGGGAATTCTGCGATAGCTGCCATTCACGAAATCAAGGAAATGCAACCCAAATCGATAAGATTTGTTTGCCTGCTGGCAGCACCAGAAGGAATTGAAAAAATGCAGCAAGTCCACTCAGATGTTGACATCTACACAGCCGCTATTGACGAGAAACTCAATGAACACGGTTATATTTTGCCAGGTTTGGGGGATGCGGGTGACCGGATTTATCGGACTAAATGATCACGGGGAGCGCTTCCTTTTGCAGAAGAAGACTTTTTGAAAAAAGGAAGTAGCAGCAGCTCCAAAGGCCAGAATGTGTGCAAGAGAATAATGACTTCTGGAGGGAACTTGAGGGCAATCCCTTTATTTCTGGAAAAATAGGCTGTCAAGCCTCCACCCAATATATAAGTGATAAATAACAATACCCCTTGCCAATGAATCATCGTGTTATCACTTGGCTGAGGCACACTATTCTGTTTTATGGAGACATGCTCAGTTTGACTGTTTTCTTCCGTCTCAACAGTTTCCTCTTCAACTTCCTCATCCCAATTTATTCCAGATAATGTCCCTTTTGAGTCAACAGGAGTTGTTTCTTCTGTTTCCTCTTCATCCCAATCTACTTCTGAAAAGTTCACTTCTGTCGAAGCAGGATCATCTGTGGTTTCGAGAGTCTGGGCTATTACTTCAATGTGACTCATCACAAGAAACCACGTGATCGCAAGAAATACCAGGACAGAGCTTTTTTTTATCATTTTGATTGCGTATAAGGGATTCCATCTGCTGCAGGAACCTGAGACTTGCCAATCAATCCTGCCAGTACAATCATGGTCAAAAGATAAGGAAACATTTGTACAAATTGAACAGGAATCTCAATCACTCCCTGAATACGAATCTGAAACGCATCAGCAATACCAAACATCAGACAACCGACCATCGTCAAGCCAGGATTATAACGTCCAAAAATCAAAGCAGCCAGGGCGATAAAGCCCCTTCCAGCAGAAATATTCCGGACATAGGCACTGCCATGAGCAATAGAAAGGAAAGCTCCTCCCAAACCAGCCAACAACCCACTAATCCAAACCCCATAATAGCGCATCAAATACACATTGACTCCTGCCGTATCAGCGGCTTCTGGATTTTCACCAACAGAACGCAACCTCAGCCCAAAACTTGTTTTGTATAAAACAAACCAGGAAACTGGAACCAAAAGAAAGGCAAAATAAACCAGAAATGAATGTTTACCTACCAACACATCCAGTATTGGAATCTGAGAAAGTACTGGCAATTCCAGAGTAGGAATTGTCAATTTCAGGTTTGGTGTAGAACTGGTGGTATCATAAAAAGCACTGGCCAACATGGCAGGAACCCCAATAGCCAGCAGATTGATTGCCGTACCACTGACTATCTGGTCGGCACGATACCGTATACTCGCGATACCATGAACGTGGGCAATCAAGCCTCCTACAAATAACGAAGCCAATAAGCCGATCCAGGGATTTCCAGTCTCATAGGCAATGGCAGCACCCGTGAATGCGCCAAAAATCATGATCCCATCCAGAGCAATATTGACGACACCGGCACGTTCTGAAAACATCCCACCCAGGGCAGCCAAAATCAGAGGAGTGGAAAGGCGTATTCCAGAAGTGATCAATTCCAAATCAAAGATGTCCCACATCGTACACTTTCAACTTATGTTTTTAATTGAGAACTTTCTTGCATGACCATATCATAATATTCTGCGCATCGACGCACATAATCCGATTTCTCCTTATAGGCTCCAGGAAAAAAACTCCTGCGAAAACCATGAATGATGCAATTCTTCAATGTTTTTGAAGAAATCGGGAAATGGTGCAAAGCCAGGCAAATCTCATCGGTAACAGTCGTTTTGCTGACCGTACGATTGTCTGTGCAAAAAGTAGTACTGATGCGATTTTTGAGCATATCACTGAAGTGATGATTCTCAATTTTTCCAATGGAGGGATTGGTTTGTAAATTACTGGTCAAGCACACTTCGATAGTAATCCGTTTTTCGGCAATATACTGGCAAAGGTTAAAAACGTATTTTTCTTTATCTTTGATTTTAGGATCTTTGATTTTGGCAGGTTCAAACAAATAATAACCATGCCCAATGCGGTCAGCATGCAGTTCTGTGATTGCTTGAAAAATGGATTCAGGACCATAGGCCTCACCTGCATGTACAGTCTTATGCATGAAAGCTTCGTGAACAAACTGGTAGGCCGGCCAGTGGTCTTTTGCAGGATATCCAGCTTCTGCCCCAGCCAGATCAAAACCCACAATTGGCATGCCTGTTTCCCCTCGAATCCGTACAACCGCCTTGGCCAACTCCATGGATGCCAGCTTTCGAATATCAAGCATGTCAGAATGAGAAAGTAAGTGGATCAGTGTTTTATAATAATCGGAAAACGGGCCAAAATTCCTCATCGCACAAGCAATCATGCCATAATGAAAAGCAGGTGCTTCTCTATTAGCGATCTCATTCTGTTGATTGTATTCATATTGTGCTCTCGACAATCCCTGATTGATCTTCTCAAACACCGTTTTCATATCCTGATGTCGATTGATCAACAATTGAGGGGCAAAGCGTACTTCCACGTAGCGAACGCCTTCCTCCTGATTATCTTTCGCAAATTCATAGGCAATCTGTTCCAGATATTCGGGTTTCTGCATGACTGCACAAGAATAAGCAAAGGTATTCAGATACTCTTCTAAACTGGCATACTGATCCTTGAACAGTGTTTCGTGCAAACCTTCCACCGTGTAACTGGGCAGGTCCAGTTGCTCTTTTTTGGCAATCTCAATCAAGGTTTCTAATCGAATGGAGCCATCTAAATGAACGTGAAGGTCCGATTTTGGCAGTTTTTTAATAATACTTTTGGGTAATGTTTGTTCACTCATTATTTTAGCCGCAATAGTTTTTTAAATAATTGATCGCTTGCCACAAACAAAACGATAATTCCTTGCAACACCATGACAAAATCACTGGATAAGCTCTCAAATTGTAGATCCAGAAACAGACCTCCCCGGTTCAACGCCCCAAACAGTAAAGCAGCAAGAACCACTCCGACTGGATGGTTTCTGCCCAGCAAGGCAACCGCAATCCCAATAAAGCCCACCCCATTGGAGAAACTGTCATGGAACGTATATTTATACCCCATGATTTCATGAATCCCCACCAGGCCTGCAAATCCTCCAGAAAGAAACATCGCCAGAATAATGTTGCGCTTCACAGGAATTCCCGCATAATCGGCGACAGAGTTACTAATTCCTACTGCCCTGATTTCATAGCCCCACCTGGTTTTCCATAACAACAGGTAGACCACCACACAAGTCAGCAAAGCAATCACAAATCCAAAGTTCAGTGGAACATAGTCAGGAATGAGAGGAATCACATCATGAAGTCGAGGAATCCTTGCTTCCATTGGAATAAAATCGGTTTCTAAAACCTGCGTTCCTTCCCGGTGGAAGGGAGAAACCACCAGATAATTGGTGATACTCCAGGCAATGAAATTCATCATGATGGTGTTGATGACTTCATGTCCGCCAAATTTGGCTTTGAGGAAACCTGGAATGCCACCCCAGATTCCACCGGCCACAAAGGCAGTTACAAAACAAACTGGAATGAGCATCCATGCTGGCCAGCCTTCCAGATACAGAGCTACCAGTGTCAGTGCCATCGAACCAACATAAAGCTGACCTTCCCCCCCAATATTGAAGAGTCCACAATGGAAACCAAACGCCACCGCCAACCCTGTAAAAATTAGAGGGGTCGCATAAAAAAGAGTATAAGCAATGCCATTGATCGAAAAAAGAGAATTCTTCAGAAAAACCCAATAGGCCACTATGGGATTTTCTCCCACAAACAGAATCAATAATGCCCCCATTGCCAAAGAGGCAAATACGGCTAAGACTGGTAATACAATGATTTCGTATTTTTTTGAGAACACGCTTCGTTTATTTCATTACTTTTTTTAATTGACCCGTCATCATGCACCCGACTTCTTGCTCATCGTATTTTTCCAGATCAATTTCTCCGGTAATTTTTCCTTCATAAAAGACGACAGCACGGTCTGACAAAGAGCGAATTTCTTCCAATTCTGCAGAGACCAGCAAAATCCCTTTCCCCTGATCACGTAAATCCAGAATTTTTTGGTGGATGAATTCAATCGCCCCGATATCGACCCCTCGGGTCAGTTGGGCCACAATCAGCAAATCCGGATGCTGACTGAATTCACGAGCAACCACCAATTTTTGTTGATTTCCTCCAGATAGGTTACTGGTGGGCAGCTCAGCCAATGGTGGCTGTACATTGTATTCTTCAATGAGTTGCTCGGCATTTGTCTCAATCTGGAAAAAATTCAAAAAACCATGCTGATGACAGAAAGGAGACCGATAATGAAAACCAAGAATCAAATTATCCGCATTAGAATAAGTGGGCACATAACCATGTGCTTTTCGATCTGCAGGAATGTGTCCAATTTTGTGTTCTTTGATCGTTCTTGCAGAAGCATTGGTTACATTTTTGTTACCATACCAAACTTCCCCTGTATCCACTTGCCGTAAACCTGTCAGGATTTCGACAAGTTCCGTTTGCCCATTACCCTCTACTCCGGCAACTCCTAAAATCTCTCCAGTACGTACCTCCAACGAGACATTCTTCAACTTCTGCTGTGTTCCTATGGTCACTGAAACATTGTCCAGCTTCAACAAAACATCTCCTGGTTTTGCTGTTTTTTTCTTCACACGCAACAACACTTCCCGACCGACCATCAAGGTGGCCAGCTTTTCAGGAGAGGCTTCCACTGTGGCCAAATGTCCAACACGCTTCCCAGAACGCATCACCGTGACTTCATTGGAAATTTCCATCACCTCATTCAATTTATGAGTAATGATGATGATGGTCTTTCCCTGCCCAATCAATTTACGCAAAATAGTAAAAAAACTGTGCACTTCCAATGGGGTTAAGACAGCAGTGGGTTCATCGAGAATCAAAATTTCAGCTCCCCGGTACAGGGCTTTCAAGATTTCGACTCTCTGCTGCAAACCCACAGGCAAGGTTTCTACTTTGGCATGAGGATCAATCTGCAATCCATATTCTACGGAGAGTTGCTGAATTTTTTTCACGGCCTCCTGCATGCGCAAAATTCCACCATGTTGAGTAGGCTCCATTCCCAGGATGATATTTTCTGCAACGGTTAGAGGGGGAATCAACATAAAATGTTGATGGACCATGCCAATTCCGAGGGCAATCGCATCATGAGGATTGGTAATTCGCACAGGTTTATCAAACACTTCGATCTGCCCGGAATCCGCTTGATAAAAACCATAGAGAATTTCCATAATGGTGCTTTTGCCAGCACCATTTTCTCCCACAATGGCATGAATCTGCCCCTGCTTGATCTGTAAATCCACCGAATCGTTGGCCGTTACGGAGCCAAACGTTTTGGTGATGGACTTCATCTGAACTGCGTACACATCCCCACCAGTCACTATTTCCGTGTCGAATCAACCATGATCTCTCCAGCAATTATTTTTTGACGGAACTGATCAGCCACTTTCTGCATTTTTTTAGTTATCAGGCGACGGTTGTGTTCATCGAGCGCATAACCAACCCCATTGTTAAGTAAATCAAATACGTTGATTCCTCCCTGAAAATTTCCACTATGTGCTTTTTTGATGGTTTCATAGACAGAGACATCTACACGTTTGAGCATGGAAGTCAGTATCTGACCCGGCACAATATAGTTTTGATTGGAATCAACACCAACGGCATAAACACATGTATCCACACGTTGTTTATTCTTGGTTTTTGGAACACAAGGACCTGTTCCATTCACCTCCTTGATCGCATCAAAAAGACCATTTCCAGAACCACCTGCTGCTGCATAAATGACAGAGGCCCCTTTGGCCATTTGAGAATTGGCAATCTCTTTTGCCTTAGCAGGATCGTTCCATGCCGTAGGAGTGTTTCCCACATAATTGGAAATGATTGTAATATTTGGGTAAATCAACCGGGCTCCTTGCTTATATCCTGCTTCAAACTTGTGGATCAACGGAATATCCATGCCACCAATAAAACCAACCGCCCGTTTTCCATTCACCATCCGTGCACGCATGCCGGCAATCATCCCCACCAGAAAAGATCCCTCATGCTCCTTAAATACCAAAGAGGCCACATTGGGTAACTCGACTACACTATCGACGATGGCGAAATTCACATTGGGAAATTCTTTAGCCACCTTCTCCACAGAAGGTGCATTGGCAAAACCCACACCAATGATCAAATCGTATTCCTGGGTCGCAAAAGCCCGGAATGCCTCCTGAACCGCACTGGTATCTCCAGGTTCTACATCTTTGAGCATAATCCCCAGCTCTTCTCTTGCTTTCACCGCTCCTTCCCAGGCAGATTGATTGAAACTCTTGTCATTCTTGCCACCTGCATCAAATACCAGACCTATTTTTGTCTCTGCCCACACTTGAGCAGCGATCAACAGCATCATACTGAACCATACCGTAATCTTTTTCATAACACATGTCCCATCAATTGAAGTTATTAAAGAGATCCTCAGAGAAAATTCCTTGTAGCATAGTTGAAATCACAAACTCAACTCTTTCCTCACTTTATGGCAAAGCCCTTTTTCTGCAATGATGCCATAATTTCACGAATAGAAGCATGTCCTTTTGTTTCCAGGGTAAATTCCACTTCGGCTTCTTCCAACTGTGCCGAAGAAAATGCCCGATTGTGAGAGATTTGCAGAATATTGGCTTCATGGTGGGCCACAATACTGGACAATTCTTGCAAGACCCCTGGTCGATCTGGAACAACCACCTTGAAATTGGCCAGTCTTCCTTCTTGAAGCAAGCCCCTTTCCAGGATACGTGACAACAGGGTAATATCAATGTTTCCACCACTAATGATCAGTCCAACCCGTTTTCCGTGAACTCCTTTGATTTTGTCATGACACAAGGCTGCCAATCCTGCCGCTCCGGCTCCCTCCACTAATTTTTTTTCCCGTTCCAACAAAATCATGACGGCGTGTGCAATTTCTTCCTCACCCACCGTCACCACTTCATCCACATACTTTTTGACAATGGGGAAGGTATGCTTGCCTACTTTGGCAACAGCAATGCCTTCAGCAATGGTGTGCATCGAAGGAATTAGAGTGACTTTTCCTGCAGCCAGACTTTTTTGCATCGAAGGCATCATCTCGGCCTGCACACCAACTATTCTGACTTTTGGATTGACCTCCTTGATCACTGTAGCAATTCCTGCAATCAAGCCTCCTCCTCCGACCGGAATGACCAACACTTCTAGATCCGCACGCTGTTCGTACAATTCCAGACCAATCGTCCCTTGACCGGCAATAATAACTGGATCATCGAAAGGATGAACAAAGGTTAGACCGTGTTCTTTTTTTAACTCTTTGGCCTTTTGGAATGCCTCCTCATAGTTGTCTCCATGCAAGATAACTTTTGCCTGAAATTCCCGGGTGCCTTCAATTTTCGATAAAGGGGTGTAGCGTGGCATCACAATGGTGGCATCAATCCCATTGCATTGAGAAGCATAAGCTACTCCTTGTGCATGATTTCCAGCAGAAGAAGTAATCACCCCTCGCTTTTTTTCTGTATCGCTCAATTGCAGAATTTTATTGAAAGAGCCCCGCTGTTTATAAGCTCCTGTCATTTGAAAGTTTTCGAGCTTTAGATAAACTTCACAAGACGTTAGCATGCTCAACTTCTGAGAATAGGCACAGGGAGTACGCAATACAAAATCACTAATGCGCTGACGTGCCTGGATGATATCGGCAACCGAAACTACCATTCCAGCCTTTGCCCATTGGAATGCCAAAAACTTCCTGTATTCTCAATCGTTAATTCTTCAATACGCTGATAAAGCCGTTTGGCAGCCTCTTTCGGCAGAATATCTCCCTGATAACCCGTCATTCCTGTTTTCACAAAACCTGGATGCAGGATAGCCACGGGGATATTTCGGTGTTTTAGATCTTGGGCTAAGGACATTCCTGCCGCATTTAAAGCCGCTTTGGACATGCGATATCCATATCGGCTGCCAGACGTATTGTCGGCAATGGACCCCATTCTGCTCGTAATCAATGCCAGTTTACTGCCCTCTCTTAAATTCGCCAGCAAAGCATGAGTCACCCGTAGTGGTCCCATCGCATTGACCGCAAACTGTTTTTCAATTCTGCCAAAATCCAGGTCATTTAAGGTTTCATTGCTCAGTAGACCTGCATTGTTGATCAGAATATCAATGGTCACTCCCTGCAACTCCTTTTGCAGTTTCTCCATGCTGCTGGCCTCTGTCACCTCAATGCCACTGACAATTTGTACACCCAATTCTTCCAAATCGGTGGAACTCTGCCGACACACTCCAATGACCTGATAGTCAGCTTCCAGATACACCTTGCAAAGTTCCAGACCAATCCCACGATTGCTGCCTGTCACCACGGTTATTTTTTTGTCCATTGTTTCTCCTGCTGATAGTTTTAGACTGCTAAAGTTTTCAAATTCCCCGATCTACTATATTCTATAATTTGTTGATCTGCCGTAATCAATTGAGCACCTATATTGCGAGCTGTCGCAATAATAATTCGATCCGCCGGATCCCCATGCACTTCTCCGGGCAAATCAGAACTATTCAGTGCAATGGAAGGAGTGAGAGGGCAAACAGAAAGACCTGGAAGATTCAATGCAGATTCCACCCATTTGTAAACATCGACTGCAAAACGAATCCTGTTTTTTTTTGCCAACATCCCGACTTCCCAAATCGAAATCATAGACAATCTCAATCGTGATTCTTTACTTGCACTCTCAATTTTTTGCAAAAGCGCTGCTTGATTTAATCTTTGATCTCCATTGATGAGCCAAACCCAAATATGAGTGTCCAAGAGGTAAATTTCATTCAACATCCCATTTTTCCTCTATCGGACTGATGATATCATCCTCAAAAATCACAGAATCTTTCATCCAACCATAGATATTCTTTTCTGGATTTCCTCCAATAGGTACCAGTTTGGCGATTTGACGACCTCGTTTTGTAATAATAATTTCTTCATGAGTTTCATGAACATGATCCATCAAGCGCAAACATTCAGCTTTGAATTTACCTGCCGCAATTTCCATAATTGCCTTTCTCATGACTATAATTATATGACCATATAACAACAATGGATTTTTCTATTCCAATTGTCAATGGATTTTTCTGACTAATTAGGGAGGAAGAAGAAAATAAAGTACCTGAATTGCGTAGGACTTTGCGATGAAAACAAGACGCTTGACTGCTTTAATCTCATTTGGACATACTGGCCACTGCGCACAGACTAGCTTGCTCCTGAAGTAGCTTTTATTCAACTGATGCCATCATTCATTGGCATTGCCGTTGAAAGGATAATAAGCGACCAGGTCGGAACTGATGTCAAGACTGACCAGAGTGGTAGCAATCGTACTGTTGGTGTTGAGGGGATTGCCCTGCTCGTCAAAAATAGAATTGCTGACCGGAGTAATCGAAATAATTTCGACACCGGTTGGCACACCCGTTACCGCAAGTTCGAACACAACGCTGGACTCTCCACCAACTAAAGCATCACTATTGGTGTTGGCCAGGCTGGCTATCGAAACTTCCAGGGCAGTGCCTCCATTTTGGTTAACCGCCAAGATAAAATCGTTGGTAGCGAGTCCACCTGAACCATCATTATTGGTATAAACCCCTTCATTGAAACTGAGTGTGAACGTATCACTGCTATCCGAAGTCACTGTATTGGCCAGGACAAAGGGAGGTGAATCCTCAATCAAATCTTCTATTTCAAGTTCTGTCAGAGCACGGTTATAGACGCGGATGTCGTCTAAAAGACCGTTAAAGTAGTTGTTGGGATTATTAAAATTTGCTCGCCCAATATAATTAATGGAATTGCTGCAACTGGAGGCGGAGCCTGAGCCGAGCAATTTTCCATCTATGTAGAGAGCAACCTGATTTTGATCTGCTGTGACTGCAAAATGATGCCAGGTTCCTTGATCATTGCCAACCTCAGAAGAAATTGCTAGAAGAGTACTCTCGCACCAAATAACTTTCCAATCATTGTTGTAGTTGCCTCGACCGACCTGGACTTTTCCGTCATTGTATCCAAACAAAGTCATGTCATTGGCCCACCCTCCGTGGCTTCCACTGATCTTATACCATGTGGCCATAGTGGTGCTATTCACTGTAATGGTACTGGCAATCAAGAAATGATCATCCACTCCGTCAAAACTATAGGCATTGTTGCTATGTCCAAAGCGATCTGTGGTAAGAGTGGCCCCTCCAGTGGCTATTCCATCATATCCATTGCCACTGACATCGTTGGCACTGCCACTGAATGGGTAGTAGGCCACCAGCCCAAGATCTTTGGTACCGGTTGCAAATAATTCCTCGATTTGCCACTCTTCCAGGGCGGTATTGTAAATACGGACATCATCAATGTCTCCTTGAAAGCTTTGTGCCGTAATGCCAAGGGTTCTTCCAATCACCAAGGGTAGACCTGTAGTTGTATTAAAACTAACTGATGTGTTAGCAACTTCAACACCATTTGCATAAACTGTCATCGTTCCCCCAGCGGACAAAGTCAGCGCCAGATGGGTCCATACATGAGAGTTAATTGTGTGGGAGAAGCTATACTGGCTAGTTCCATGCCATACTTCAATAGACGAATAATCTCCACTGATGTGCCAACTGTAACGTGTCTGCGAAGCATTCCGTACTCCAAAAATAGTGGGATCATCGCCACCATCAGTGGTCCAGGTAGGCCGTACCCATGCCATCAATGTACCTTCAGTCAAATCGAACTGGCCACCACTGTTGGAGACCTCAATGTAATCATCATTACCATCAAAAGTATAACCATTCTTGAAGGCTCCGGCCCAATTGGTAGTGGCTAAGGTGGGAGCCGTGCTGCTCGATGCGATGGTACCGTGATTGGAATTGCTGCTGACATTATTGATATGGCCATCAAAAGGATAGAAAGCCACCAGACTGCTGCTTTCAATATCGGTATAGACCGTGACCACATCCCTGGCTTTCAAATTGCCATCCGTGGTTGCCAGTTCAAATTTGTAGGCTCCAATCTCCACTGGCTCAAACGTAAAGGAGGAAGAACTTGGAGTGAAATCGATAAAGTTGTCACCCGATGGATGTTCCAGCAACGTCCAGGAATATGCCAGATTCGTATTGCCATTGGCACTTTGACTATCGTTTGCCGTGATGGTGAAATTGCTGGTATTAATATCTACCACCTGATCCTCTCCAGCCACCGCAACCGGAGCCCTGAAAAGATTGAGAACTTCTACTGTGCTCAAAGCACGGTCGTAGATGCGCACATCATCAATGTCTCCGTCGAAAAAATCGCTAATATTTCCATTAGTCAAAGAGGCACCAATGAGGATTGGTGTGTTGTCCGAAGCCAAGTGAGAACCAGATGCCATGCTATTTTCCAGATTGCCATTGATATAAACCCGCATTGTGGCGCCATCGTAAGTGGCCACCAGATGGCTGTAACTGTCCTCTGGAATGGCACTTGTGGAATCAATGGTAAAAGATGATACTTCCCGATGGAAAGTAACCGTGCGATTTGTATTCAATCTGAGAAAATAGGAACCCTGAATATTGGCATTGTATTTCGACACGATCATCCCTTGACCTCCACCTGCATTCGGTTGAACCCAGGCTGCTAAAGTGAATGACTGGGTACCGGCAAAAGAATAATCAGTCGTCCCTAAATCAATGTAATCATCCGTACCATCAAAACTATAGGCACCACTGGCCGTACCGAAATGATCCTCTGCCAAAGTTGCTCCAATTGGTAAACCATGCAGATCGGTGCTACTGACATCTTTGACATCTCCATGAAACGGATAATAAGCAATCAGACCACTTTCGATGCCCTGACCATAGGACCAGACATCGTTGTAGGTAGAACTATCAGAACGATCTTTTCCTCCTAAAAACCAGAGTTTGCTCCTGAACACAGTGAGCATATGAGATTCACGGTCCGTCCATCCTGCTTGGCCAGTGACCTCCAGCCAATTGATTCCATCACTGCTGTTCCAGACATCCCGGAGGCTGGTGTTGCCTGATGTGCCACCGCCAGTCAACCACATTTTTCCGTCATAGACTGCGACGCGAGCCACTGTACGTCCTGACCAATCAGGATTAGTGGTGGCTTGCATCCAATTCATACCATCCTGGGAATACCAGACATCATTGAGGAAGCTGCCATCATAGCCTCCCATCACCCAGAGTTTATTGTCAAACACCACCGTCTGATGACCATTTCTCACTCCCCAAGAAGCATTTGCAGTTGCCTGGGTCCAGTTTGCTCCATCTTCGGAATACCAAACATCATTCAAATTATTGGTACCATCATAGCCTCCCATAATCCACATTTTACCAGCGTATACTGCAGCACTGTGGAACTCTCTTCCATTCCAGGGAGTATTCGATGAAGCCAAAGTCCAGTTCACTCCATCACGGGAATACCAGACATCATTTTTGTAATTGCCATCGTTGCCACCCATGATCCACATTTTGTGATCAAAAACTACACTTTGGAAAAAGGACCTGTCAGACCAACCAGCACTAAGGGTTGCTTGAGTCCAATCCACTCCATCCCGCGAATACCAGACATCATTATTATAACCACCATCATCCCCTCCCATGAGCCAAAGTTTGTTCTGAAAAACCACGCTTTGATGTCCGAAACGAGCAGACCAACTGGCCGGAGATTTCACAAGCTCCCACTCGTTGACCACTACATTGACGCTATTGGAAGTAGCAAAGGTGCCGTCACTGACTTCTAGTGCAAAGGAATAATCACCGCTGACCGCGAGAGTAATGGCTGTGGTCGCCTGATTTGCATTGGTCATGGTAATGGTGCTGCCAGAAGGCTGTCCCGCAATTTGCCATTGGTAACTGTCGATGTATCCGTCAAGACCAGAATCACTGCTGTCGGAACCATCTAAAGTCACCGTTTGTCCTGCACTGACAAACTGATCCTGGCCTGGATCAGCGACGGGAGCCACAGATAAAGCTAAAATTTCATTCGTTTTCAAGGCACGGTCATAGATGCGCAATTCATCGATTGTGCCGTCAAAATAGTTAGCGTCTTCGTTGGTTCCAATCAGCAAGACCGCACTTGTCGAAGTACCACCACTGGGGTTTACCTGACCAGTGACGGTTTCCTCAAGAGCCCCATCCAGGTAGAATTTTACGGTCGAAGAAGTGGTTGCTATTTCTCGAACCATTGCTACATGATGCCATCCTGTGTCCACATTCACACCTAAACCGGTAAACACATCAGATCCACTGCCATTTTCCCAAAATGTTTTCAGTTTCCCATCATCCAGTTGCAGCCTGTATAGGGTGTTATTCACTTCCTGTTCGTCAAAACCGCCATATTCGATCAAAGGGCGAATAGCTGAATTATTAGCGACATAAACCCACATACTGATCGTCAAAGTCGAGGCAATCGCAAGATTCGTATGACCAATGGTTTGTAAATAATCATCACTTCCATCAAATTGATAGGCATTGTTGACTTCATTGGCTCCATCCGCCACCAGCATAGCTCCCTGCACTACCGCGTGATGTCCATTGCCACTGCTGTCATTGGCATTGTCGTTGAAAGCATAATAAACAACCAGGCTGGAGGCCAAATCAAAACTTACATCGTTCAACGTCACAGGGCCTGTTGTCAAAGTGTCACTGGCAGGATTTCCCCCTAAATCAAAAATGGAATTGTTGTCAGCAGGAGTGATTTCGATGGTTTCGACACCACTGGCAGAACCTGCAATGGTCAGATGAAAACGAATTTCTGATTCTCCACCAACCAGAGGGGCATCATCGGTATCAGATAGAAAATCTATGCTGGCACTGGTAGCATTTCCTCCATTCTGATTGAAGGATAAAGTGAAACTGTTGGTAGTCAAACCACCCGTTCCATTGCTGTTAACATATGAACGCTTACTGAGTTGCAAATCGAGATGGCTGTTATCCAGGGCCAAAGCAGTATCTAGAAAAACCAACTCATTGAATACACTTCCAGTTGCCGATGTGGCCACGGTGATATTGGCTGTAGAGGCAATGGCAGGATCGAAAGATATGTCATCATTTCCAGTGAGCACCACCTGACCATTGATTGTCGCTCCACCGTAGAAGATTGCGCCGCTATCATCATCGGGGTCATTGATATACAACGTGACTCCTTCAGCCACGACCAATCCTCCGCCAAAAACCACGTAATTGCCTGGACCAAATGTTGTGGTGGAATTGATAGTTAATGATGCATGATCTGAAAGGATCAGCCTGTCTTCATCCGTAGCTGTATCCAAATCCAGATCTCCATCAAGACGAATGCCTTCGGCATACACTTGTCCAGAAATATCCAGATTGACATCAGTATTCACTTTCAAAGTATCCGCAATCGTCAAAATTTTGTCGGGTTCTACTTCGATGTTAGTTGTATTAGCTAAGGTTAAAACACCAATGGTAAAATCATCAAATACCTCGATTGTTCCTGTCGTTAATGAGTGACCACTGACAGCAACCTGGTAAATTGAGCCTCCTCCCGCTAATTGAAGGATACTGCTCTGATCAACCACGATGCTGCTGCCATTCTCAATGGCCCCCCCTCCTGTTACAGAAAGAGTATAGCCACTGACTTCGATAGGACCACCGAAATAAGTCAACGTGCTCCCGACAGAAATGTCAATAGTGGAAGAACCGGCGTGAGTGATGTCCCCTCCAATGGTCAAACGGTCGTCGATTTCCAGCATACCTCCCTCTAAAACAATAGGAGCGTTGATCGTGCCACCTGAACTAAAGTGCAAAACACCACCTGGTGGAACTAAAAAATCAGCAGAAGACAGATAAGTTCCTCCACCAGCAAAATAGAGGACATATCCTCCCACATCAATCTCATTTCCAGAATAAGCAAAGACATAAGGTTCTTCGATATCAATGGAAGAAGAATCTGTGTGGGTCAGATCGCCTGATAACGAAAAATCACTGTCAAGATTGAGCAATCCTCCATCAAGGGTAATGGGAGTGTTCATCGTGCCACCACCGGTAAAACGTAATTCACCTCCGGAAGGAATAGAAAAGTTATTGGGCTTGTGAAACAGTCCGGCGATATCCAACTGCAAGGTATGGGAACCGAGCTGGACCGAAAGTCCATTATAAGTCAACACGTTACCAGCACTGACGGATATCCTGGAATCGTGAGCGTGATGGACAATATCCCCATGAATAGTCACATTGGATTGTACACTGAAATGACCACCATGCAAATTAAGATTACCATGCAGAGTACCACCACTGCTATGAACGGTGAAAGAACTCCCCGGATGAATGGCCATATGGCTGTGAATCGCCCCACTACTGCCATTCCAGTGTACCGCGTGACCACTGTCGATCACATGGGCATCACCAGCCCCACAAGCACTGTTGGCCACATCCAATGGACCGGATTGGGTGCTGTTGCAGGTAATCGTATCCGGTGGTACGATTATTGGTGGAGTTGTACCAGGGGGGGCTGTTGGCTCTGGGTTTGGATTTCCAGGATTGGGGCTAAATGGACCTGGCTCTTCAGGAACAGGATTAAACGGACTTTGCTCTTCAGGAATTAGTGTGGGATCGAATATGTCAGGAAGAGTTGTAGTGGATGTCGTCTCAAAAATTGTATCGGGAGGAATTGTATTTAGAAGAATCGTATTGGGTGTGGTATCGGGTGTTGTGTCTGGTATGGTATCGGGCGTTGTATCGGGTGTGGGACTTGGAATTATTGGATCATTAGGATCTTCATCTCCATCATTATTGGGATCTTCATCATTGTCGAAAACATCTGGGCTCTCCAATGGATTCGTTTGTGGTTCAGCATTGAAAGCATCGAGCTTATCGCCATTGTCTACCGCATCCTTTGCTATATTTTTCTTATTCTCCAGGCCCTCGTTGGCTTTATTTTTGGAGACTTCGGCTTTTTGACTCAAATCATCTTGTTTATTTTGGGCGGAATCCAATTGGTCTTCACTGACAACGTCTTCTAAGTCAACGCCTTCTCCTTGACTGACATTGGTCTGAACTGTTTGGACCAGATCGGCTGCTCCACTGGCATCTTCTAAGAGAGTCACTCCAGTGGCCACATTCTCTGTGATTATTAATAGATCTTCAACTCCTCCTTCTCCCTGAGCAGCAGCATTGATTGCTGCCTGCAAGGCCAAGGCGCTGTTTTCAATGGATTTGGCATCTCCACCTTCAGCGACATCTTTTAAGGCTGCTGTAGTAACGGACACTGATTGTTGAACTTGATCAATTGATCCTCCTTTTTTCAATACATTCTGTGCTGTCTCGGCGGCTGCTTTGGTGATGGAGGAAGTGGCTGACTGAATCGAGTCACCGGCATCTTCAGAGGCCACAGTTTCGGCAACCTGAGCCGCAACCACCAGCAGGGCATCTGCATCCAGTCCCACTTCTTCAAAACTCTTGGTCATCTCGCCGAGAGAGACTCCAGCGGCTTCAATCTCCTGGAAGGTTTGCTCCATGCTGATGCTGGTTTCTGCGGCTGTATTATTAGCAGTTTCCACTATCGCTTCAACATCCAGGGTTTCTTCCACCCAGTTCACACCAGTACTTTCCAGCTCCTGAGTCACCGCAGAAGCCGCACTTTTGACCAGCACCGAAAGATTCTCCCCCTTACGATTAGAAACTCCACCGACCGAACTGACCAAAGCAGAGCCAACCACCTGGGTCACATTATTGACTACTGTATTGGCTTCGGGAGGTAAATCACCGCTCAAATCCAAATCAGTCACTGCCTCAAATGTTTGCTCCAACGTCGCTGCGGCGACACTGGCCTGAGCATCTTCACTGGAAAGATCAGAAGAGAGTCCAACGACTGAAACCACTCCTTCCAGGGCAATGCTGGCCATGTTGTTGGCTGTATTCAAGACTTCTGTGGGCAACGTCCCTGCCGTTAAATCAGCTCCAGTGCTTTCGATTTGAGTGACTGTTGCTTGAGCTACCTGTTCGATAATACTTTCTGCTAAAGTACCATCCAGAGTCTGGCTTTGCTCATCGAGCAACATGGTTTTTAAAGAAGTATCCAATGCTGATCCTACATTGTTGGCTGTATTCTGAGCAGCCTCTGGGATACCAGCCGTAAAATCATTCAAATAAGGAGTTAGAGATTCAGAAACCTGCTTGGCAATATTTTGCACTAAGACTTGTTGCTTATCCCCAGTCAGGGATTCTCCTGTATCGCCTGTCGTCTCTGTTGTCAAGGAAGTCACCAAAGGACCCGCAAGTGCCTGGCCGAAGTTGGTCAATTGTGTACTCAAACTGGTAGTATCGTCCAAAGGAACCGTCAAATCCACGGCATTGTCTACCAGCACATCCGACAGTTCTTCACTCATTGCTCCCAACAAGACCTCCAATTGACCTGATTCAGCAATATCCTGGTTTTGCTGCCCAATGGAAATCAAAGCCGGGCCTGCCGCAGCAACTGTATTATCCAACAATGTTGTCAAACTGGTGGTGTCTGTCACCGTATTGACTTCCAGAGTATTGGCAATCACTCCAGCAGAGGCTGAAATCAAAGCTTCTCTGGAATTCTGGTCGGTCAAACCAGAATCAGCAGCATCTTGAGCAATTTCGTCAAAGACAGTCACATAAGGAGTGAATTTCTCTAAAGTCTCTGTGTCTTCACCTGCCACAGAAGTGATTACAGCTAGGGCTTCTTCCCCACTGCGTCCTTGAGCAATCAACTCTCCTGAGACAGTGGCAAGAAACGTCTGTGAGTTTAGCAGTTCTCCATCAAAGGAAGGATCATTGGGGTCAATTGCTCTAGATAAGATTTCTTCTACAGTCAAAACAGAGGAGAGATTGGCGACGGAATCAATCAACGTATCTTGATAATTGCCTCCAGTGGGGTCATCTGTGGTTTTTGCAGTGTATGTCTCGCTGGCAAAAGAAGAAAAATCGACCCCTTCTCCAAAGGCCAGTTCACTGACCCCTTGCCCAATGGTTTCAAAATCTTCTGAAGTGATCTCACTGAGTGTGGCTGCTATCAGACGTTGACTTCCTTCTCTTTTATCTCGCAAGAGTCTCTGAATCGTATCAGGAGCATCAGCTCCCAAAGTAGAAAGAGTGACAATTTGTGTGATTGGGTTGACATTAGCCGTAGTTTCTTCTTCGTTGGCAGGGGCGCTGGTGACAATAGAACTGACAGAAGTGTTGGAGGTCGACGCTACAATCAGGACAGGAAATGTGAGGTCGTCGGTCACTTCAATGGAATAGTTGCCTTTTTCATCAGTTGTGGTGGAAAGTTCGGTTTGGCCATCGGCACTGACAATAGTAACTGGAGTTTTGGGTAAAGCTAATCCATTGGAGACATTTCCTACTAAACGTCCTGGCACTAAACGTCCTGGCACTAAACGTCCTGGTACCAGCCGATTACCAGTCACCGGTTGCTCTTCACAGCCATAAAATACAACTGTCAACAACAACAAAATTAGACTGCCGATTATACCAATTTGATACTTCATCCATCCTCTCAGAATACTTTCCCTAGAACAGCAAAGTATAGCATCAATCGATAGTTTTAACCAAGCATAGAATGATATTCTTTCTGTAAAAGAATCAGAGATGTCACCGTATGATCACGCCCAGCAAAAGACTATTTAATTAAGATGAAAAAATTAATGAAATCAGTATATTAACAAATGGGCAAGCTCTGGATGCCAGACAAGCGGTAGGCGTTCTGTTTGCCGGAAAGTGCCTAAGCTCCAGGAGAGACATACTGGAACGCAACAATGGTAATGTCATCAATGAGAGGGTCTTCTTGTGCAAATTCAGTAACCTGATCCAACAATTTTGATAAAATCGTATTAAGATCCAAAGAGCGATGTTGTGCCAGGAGAGAGGTTAATCCTGATTCACCAAATTTTTGTTGACTGGAATTGGCCACTTCCATGAGCCCATCCGTGTATAGAAAAACCTTATCACCATCCTGCAGGGTATATTCTTTTTCGTCCAGAAAAGCCCTTTCATCCGTAAATATCCCTAACAGCAGGCTTCGGTTTTTTAGCACAACAAGATCACTTCCATCCGCAGGCACAATAATCAAAGGAGGATGTCCAGCAGCACATATTTCCAAAAATCCATCTGATGCCACCCTGACATAGATTCCTGACATGAAGCGTCCGACTGGGAGATGTTCTTCCAATACTTGATTCAAGTGGCGCATTGTATTTTTGATTGAGGGCTCTTTCGCTTTTTCAAGAAGCGCTGTATTGACCATAATGGTGGTCAGTGCTGCAGCCACGCCATGTCCTGTGGCATCTCCGACAAAGAGGTTGAGTTTGCCCTTTTCACTGGGGGAGATGTGGTAAATGTCTCCTGACACATGAGTCAGCGGTATATACCGTAGGGCAATTTTGACAAAAGGATAATCTGCGAACGTGGAAAAAATTCTTTTTTGAACTTCTTCTGCCATCACTAGATCTTCCTTCATTTGTGCATTTTGTTTGGCCACTTGTTGGAGGACTTCATTGAGCTCTTTCGTTCGCTCGTTGACTTTTTCTTCCAAACCCAAATTCAGTTGTTCCAGACCTCCTTTGGCTTCTGTTAACTCTTTCAGCAGTTTGGCGTTTTGAATCGCCACAGCGGATTGTCCTGCCAGAATGCCCATCAGTTCCACATATTCTTCTGAAAAGAGATCAATTATTTTACGATTATGGACCAGTACAATGCCAAGGAGTATTTCTTTATAAATTAGAGGAAAACACAATACCGATTTCAGTCCATGCCCTTTAGTTAGTTCAGCATCGATTGAGGAAAGTTCTGTTTGGGCATTAGACATTTTGACAGGCAGACGAGTTTCTATTGATCGATTAGCAATTGTCCACATACACCGATGGTCTGCTTCTGAGGGAGTATTTTCTGATTGACGCGCTGTTTTCAAGACTAGCTTTTTTTCATCGCTGCCTTCTGGCTTTTCATAAAGGGCCAACATTCCTTCTTCAGCTCCCAGTGTTGTGATCAATGCATCCAGAATGACTTCCATCAAAGGCTTCAGTTCCAATTCTTCTGTAATCGAGCGAGTGGTAGAAACAATCGTGTCCATTTGTCGCCGATAGAGCATCTGTGAGGCACTGGCAGGTAAGGTTTTACTGACAGAAAATAAATAGCCCATATTTTCTTTGCCTCCCTCCAGGAGATGAGCTTTGCTAATATCTAAACCTTGTTGATACCATCGCTTGAGAATCAGTGACCAATGTTCCAGTTTCAAACTTCGCAATTCCTGTTCTGCCTGATTAATTAAACCAGCACCTTCCAGCCATTGCCCATGCTGCAATTTGAAAAGACCATATTGCCAACGTGCCGTATTAACCAGAAGCTGAGCATGAATCGACTCGGCAATGCGAATGCTTTCTTCAAACAATGCTTCTGCTTCTTCTTTTTTATCCAATTGATATCCTAAAATTTGAGCTTTTAACCGGAGAGCATAAGCATCATAAAATAAACTTTGGCTGACTTCTATTGCCCGACAGGCTTCTTGATAGGCTTTTTTAATTTGGTAATTCAGGAGATAAAATTCGCTGCGGAAACAGTAATAAAGCCCATCTATGATAGCAACAACAGGCGTTTTTTCACGAAGTTGGATGATTTGGTTGAGTTCATACTCTGCTTTGTCCATATCACCAGCAATGGAATGAGATCGCATGAGCATGAGCAGGCACATAAATTCGTGGAACGCTGTTTTGTTTTTTTGTGCATACTGAATTCCTTTGTAAGAAGCGGCAATTGTTTGATCAACATTTTTTCCCCAGATAGCCAGTGTCCAGGCATATAAACTCTGACAAGAGGTGATACGACTGAGATCAGCTTTTTTTAAGGCCAGGTCAATGGACTTTTCTCCCGCATGGATGGCTTCCTCAAAATTTCCCAGAGCCTGATAAAACAGCCCTGTGATGCCCAAGGCATAGGCCACTTCGTCCCAGGCTTTATGCTTTTCTGCCAAACGGATACCTTTTTTGAGCATTTTGATTCCTGCAATGTACTCTCCTTTAAATCCCATAGCTCGTCCAATCGCATTGATGAGCTGCATTTCCAATTTTTTGTCCCCAATTTTTTTGGCCATTTCCAAGCCCTTCCGAAAATACTTCAGGGATTCTTTCTGATTTCCATTGAGATAGTGAAAACGACCCATATCATTATGAAGGTGAACCATACTCTGAGGAGCATCTGATTTTTTCGCCAGGGATGCGGCTTTTTTGAGAATAGGCAGAATCTCTTTTCCTCCTGCGGCATAAATGCCGACGCTCAAAAGCTGGTGCGCTAATTCAATATACAGTTGTTGTTTTTTTGGCTTGGTGGGCAATTCTTCCAAATGCTGGAGTGCTTGATGGAAATACCTGGTAGAGCTCCAGTTTGAACAAACTCTTTTGGCATTTTCAGCAGCCATCTGGTTGTACTCGACGGCTTTTTCATGGTCGTTACTCAGGTTGTAATGATAAGCTAATTCATCAACAGATCCCAACTTCTGGGTTTCCAACCACTGGGCGTAATACCCATGACCCAAAGTTGCTGAGCTTTCTTTGTTTTTCGAATTCAAAATAGCAACGATTCTTTCGGAAGCAAAGCTGTAGTAGCCTGTACGAGGATAGGGCTGTTTGCGAATTAAGCCCGCCTGTACTACCTCGTTGATCAATGAAAAACACTGTTCTTGTGAGCTAACCACGCTCAAATTTTCTCCCAGAGCACTCAAGGCAGAATAGTGGAACTCCTGTCCAATGATTGCCGCACAACTCATCAAAAGCCGGGCCTGCTCAGAAAGTTCTCCAATCTGCTCCATGACAATTTGAGTGTTGTCTTTAGGAAATTGAAACGCTTTGAGCTTTTCCTCGATGACATGCCATTTTTGTTTAACGGCGGCAATCGCTCCTGATTTTTCTAACGCTTTTAACAAGTTCAGGATCATAGAGGGATTGCCAGAAGAGGATTCATACAATTTGGGAAGCAAGATCTCTTCCTGGTGCAAACCTCCTACAAAAACTCGCCCGATTAGTTGAGGTAAAAAAGCTTCAGGAAACGCTCCCAAACGAACGTGGTAGAGCTTTTTATGCAAGGAAAAGGCGGTAGTTAAAAATTGGTTCAGTTCTTTACGTAAATCTCCTTCCCGGTAACTGGCTAATAACAGGATAGGAGCTTTCATTTCTGCTTCTAGGAATTCACTGAAAAATTGTAAACTTGGAGTATCGGCCCATTGGAGGTTATCCAGGATAATCACCAATCCATTTTGCAAAGTTGATAACTTTTTGAACAACAACTTCAGCCGATCAAACAGGATGGTTTGTTCTTGTTGTGGTGTATAGGAAGGTGCGTCTATTTCCGACTGCCAGATCTGAAACTCTGGAAATAAACGCACGAGAGGACCGTGTTGTTTTTTTAACACTTTGCGGAATATACCAGTTAGCTGTTTTTGGTTCTCTTCAGAAAGCTGATTCTTTTGCTGTAGTAAATCTCCTAGTATTTGAGTCAGGATATGATAAGGAATGATAGTTTCTTGAGAGGAGTTTTTGGCTGAGAGAACATAAGCTTGTTGATTTTTTAATTCGAGGGCCGGTACTTCCAAGAGCATGCTTTTACCAATCCCGGATTCACCAGAAATCAGCACAAGGTGGGTTTTCTGGTTTTTTTGAGTACGTTCCCAAATCTCTCTGATTTGCTGCAATTCTTCTTCACGGCCGACACGGGACACTTCAAAACAGATATCTTTTTCAAAATCCTGCGAGAATAATTCAAAGACAGGGTTTTGCTCTCCTTTTTCCAGTCGCTTCAGCAATTCCAGAAGATCAAACATC
>JANQHV010000140.1 GCA_028282505.1 SAR324 cluster bacterium
TGTTCCACAGTCCGTTGTGGATCGCCTCTTAAAAAACTTGGAGGAAAAAGATATTGCCCTGGAAAAGCGTGATCAAATCATTGAAGAGTGGGTCAAAAAGTACAAAGAATTGGAAGAACGTCTGGCCCAACGCTCCGATACTGAAGAATTGATCAAGCAAGCCAAAGACGCCTTGCGGCAGGGGAATTTGGACGAAGCTGAAAGACTCTTGCTACAATCTCTTAATCTACGTGTCAAGAAAATAGAAGAAGAAAGATTGTTAGCCGCCTTAGACGCTTATGAACTGGGCTCCATCAACGAACTGAAAATCGAATACCAGGCAGCTCGCAAATATTATGAACAAGCGGTGAATTTTGATCCTGATAATTCGCTGTACCTCAACCAATATGCGATTATTCTTGCTACTTTAAGTCAGTACAAACAAGCCATTGAGTATTTTGAAAAAGCCTTGTTGATTGACCTGCCAAATCATGGAGAGCAACATTCCAGTGTTGCTAGAGTCTGGGGTAACCTAGGGCTTGCGTGGCGTAATCTAGGCCACTACCAGAAAGCCATTGAATACCATGAAAAATCCTTAGCCAGTGATCTGAGAAACTTTGGTCAGAACCATCCAAATGTTGCGAGAACCTGGAACAACCTGGGGATTGCGTGGATTCAACTGGGGAAGTACCAGAAAGCCATTGAATACTTGGAAAAAGCGTTGAAAAGTGAAATTCAAAACTTTGGGGAAAATCATCCTACCGTCGCGAGAATCTGGAACAACCTGGGGGAAGCATGGCGTCACTTAGGGGAGTACCAGAAAGCCATTGCATACTTTGAAAAAGCATTGAAAAGCAAAATTCAAAACTTTGGGGAGAATCACCCTACCGTCGCTGGCACCTGGAACAACCTGGGGCTTGCGTGGAGTGATCTAGGCGATTACCAGAAAGCCATTGAATACTTGGAAAGAGCGTTGAAAAGCGAAATTCAAAACTTTGGAGAAACTCATCCTACCGTCGCTACTACTTGGAACAACCTGGGGCTTGCGTGGATTGGTCTAGGCGATTACCAGGAAGCCATTGAATACTTGGAAAAAGCCTTAGCCAGTGATCTGAGAAACTTTGGTCAGAACCATCCAAATGTTGCTATCGACTGGACCAACTTGGGGAATGCGTGGCGTGATCTAGGCGATTACCAGGAAGCTATTGAGTACTATGAAAAAGCGTTGGTGGTTTTTCAAAAGTCTTTGGGCGATGACCACCCTCAGACCAAATTGGTTCAGGAAAATTTGAGTAAAGCGGTCATCCTTCTTGAGGGCAAACCGTGAGATTCGGATTGAAAGTTGTATCGACATGCTCAAGGAAATTTTCGATTTTTTATTGCAAATCCACCTGAAGCTTCAATCCAGCTATTTTTCTGAGTTTGGCAATACGTCATCCAACTTTTTGGTTGAGTATCGCGTCACCCATTAATCCAGCTTATTGGAGATTTCCTGAAGGATCTTGCTGACATTCTCAAAACCGCCTTTCATTACGGTTTCCAAGGATTTGATTGCCAGTGTATTTTCGTCAGTCTTGCCTTCCAGTTCAATAAACCTAGCATTCATCTCTGTTCGCAGATGGATAATTTCTTCCACCAATCCCTGATCTAGAACGGGTTCTCTTTTTTCCATCTCATTGATCTTGAGAATGAGCAGCTTGAGTGGCTTTGGCCTCCCATTCTTCAGGATTTTTATAGTCTAAAGTCATCCCTTGCTTTTTGGGAAATTCTTTCAAAGTTTCCCGTGTATTTGCTAGCCAAACAATGGCTTTTTCCATAAAGAAATTATAAGAAATTGGTTATAATCATGTCAAGAACTCTTTAACATTGCCACCGCGGGCTGCAATTGCTCAAAAAATGCAGAGATTCCCACTCGAAAAAGTGTTAGGGTTCGATGTTAATGCAAAGGTAAATTGAGTAGAAATTGAAACTTTTTGGCAACAATTTGGCAACAAATGAAAAGGCTGACGTGGTATGGGGAAGGTAAGTTATTGATATTGTTGGTCGGAGCGGCGGGATTTGAACCCACGACCACACGCCCCCCAGACGTGTGCGCTACCAGACTGCGCCACGCTCCGTAAATAAACATGAATTTAATCATGAGTGATGGAAAAAATCAAGTCCATCGAAAAACTAAGAATTTCGTTAAGTTCAGTCTCTTTTCAATTGCAACTAAAGTTTTTTTAAGTAAGTTGGGAATCTTAATAAATATAGTGCCGTGAATTAGGTTTTGTTTGGCTTGCTCTTTGCCCATGAGACAATCTCCCGAAAACTGTCATGCTGAGCGTAGTCGAAGCATCTCAGAGACCCTTCGACTACGCTCAGGGTGACATGGTATTCAATGTACCAAACAAAACCAAAATCTCACTACTATATCACGAATAGTGACACGAAGATATCTGAAATAAAGGAAGGTTATGTACAGCCAATTAGAAATGTCCGCAAAAAACCCTGTTTTGTCCTGGGTTTCTCATGAGATGCAGGCCGATGAGCAGAAAATGATTCGGAATATGGCAAATTTGCCATGTGTTTATAAACATATTGCCTTGATGCCAGATGCTCATTTAGGCAAAGGGGCTATGGTGGGCTCGGTGATTGCTACACAGGATGCTATTATTCCTGCAGCCGTTGGTGTGGATATAGGATGTGGCATGATGGCACGTAAATTACCTCTCAAAGCATCAGGACTGGAAGGAAAACTGCATGATTTGCGGCTGGCCATTGAATCCAAAATTCCTGTTGGATTTGATGGGAACAAGCGTATCGAAAAAGATGTGGAAACCTGGAAAGGCTGGAAACAGTTCCATCGCTGTCACGAAGGTGTCCATAAAAAACAGAAAAAAGCCCTGGAGCAATTGGGCTCACTTGGAGGAGGCAATCATTTTATCGAAATTTGTATTGATCAAGAACCGGTTGATCCTAATGTATGGATCATGTTGCACAGTGGTTCCCGGCATATTGGCAACTCTCTGGCAACCTGCCACATCCAAACAGCAAAACGTCTGGCAAAGTGGATGGAAATGAAACTACCTGACCCCGATTTATCTTATTTTATCCAGGGAACTGACGAGTTCAATGCATACTGGCAGGATTTGCAATGGGCACAGAAATATGCTTTTAAAAATAGAGAAGTGATGATGGGGCGGATCATGAAAATTGTAGCAAAATACCTGAACGATGGAGATCCATTGGGTGTGGAAATGTCCATCAATTGCCACCATAACTATGCACAATTAGAAGCCCATGATGGTCAAGATGTGTATGTGACCCGTAAAGGTGCGGTGAGTGCGCGACAGGGAGAGTTTGGCATCATTCCTGGTTCGATGGGGACCAAGTCCTACATTGTCCGGGGAAAAGGAAATCCCGCCAGCTTTTGTTCGTGCAGTCATGGGGCTGGGCGGGCCATGTCAAGAAATCAGGCAAAAAAACGTTTCACTGTTGCGGATCTGGAAAAACAGACAGAGGGCGTTGAATGTAGAAAAGACCGCAAAGTGCTCGACGAGATTCCGGCTGCTTATAAAGATATTGATGTCGTCATGGAAGCACAATCCGATTTGGTGGAAGTTGTTGCCTGTTTGAAGCAGGTTTTGTGTGTAAAAGGATAAAGATCATTTGACAAAGAAAGGAATTTTTTGTCATTAGAGGAAAAACCCCCTGAAGAATGACGGGGGGAATAATAAGCCATGTACTCGCAATATAGAAGAAGGAAAAATAATGAAGAATTGCTTAGGGTTTACCTGTTTGTCTGTAATGCGTACAGGGATGCTGATTTGTTTTTTTCTGTTGAGCAGTTGCTCCGATGAATTGATTACCCAAATCAAAGGCGATCCGACTCCCAATAAGACAGACGGAGAAGAAAAAATAACGGCTTTCGAACACCTCGCTTTCCAAAACCGTACCGTTGCACAGTTTTCTACCGACTCAGGACGAGTGCCATTACCCAATGATTTGATTCTCTCCAGTATCAACGATAACCGGGTGGCCAGTGGTGAGGCAGAACTGAATGGCATGAGTCCAAATGTTCCAGTCCGTATCCCATTTACAGGCCCTGTGGATGTGCCAGAATTTGATTATTCCACCGAAGCTGGAATCAATGCTGCCATTGCGTGGGCCGCCAATATTATCATTGTTCGATTAGGACCTTCTGATGCCGCTTTGGCAGCAGAAAGCGGGGATCGCTTTACTGGACAGGCAGTTCCAGAAGTCACTACAACCTCTACAATCACTCTATTTGTCCCATTGCCTACCAAAGATACCAATGGCAATACAATCCCTGAGACTTTCGGAAGATTTCCTTTTACCGGCAAATTCAAGGCAGTTTATCAAGATACCAACCATGATCTGGTGTTGGTACCAGAAACCACAACCTCAAGTACTATTGGGACGTTTGAAGCGGGTAGTAAGTATGCCGTGATTGTGAGGAAAAGTTTGAAAGATGGTCTGATTGAAGATTCGTTGTTTGCTGTTTTAAAAAGTGATGAACCATTGTACGAAAATACTGCCGTCACCAATCCTCTGTTGGTTGCACAAAAAACAGAATTGGAGACTGTAATCGGTTTAGAATCTCTGCGGCAAGGGTATGCCTCTGTTTTAGAAACAGGGAGTATCGATCCATCCGAAGTGGCCATCATGCAAACATTCACGACGGAGTATACTTCTCCCTCTGAAAGTGCAGCAGCAGACGCATTAGTTGGTGCCATGAACACCAATGCGGCCGAAGTGGCCAATGCAGCCAGTGCTCCAATCACTTGGTTTACGGAAACAGCAATCAGCACTTCTTCAAAAAATGCATTCGATTTCAAAGCAGTGTTTGGAGCAGAAGGAGCCCCCGTGAGCAGTATCAGTCAAATCCTGAGTGGTTACTATCCCTGTCAAAACTTTCTGACAAACAATGGCACTGTCGCTATTCCTCATTGGGCATTAGATTTGATCAACCGTGCCACAGCTCCAAAGGCGGATTGTCCCAATACAAATGGTTTGGAGGGCAATATTGAATTTTGGGTAGCCATTCCTCAAACAACGACAGGCGTGGTGGTTTATCAGCATGGAATTACTCGCAACAAAAACGATTTTGCATCAGTGGCCAATACGTTTGCAGGAGCAGGCTTTGCTACCATTGCTATTGATGCTTGGAATCATGGAACCCGGACCTATGAAGATGCAGACGGAGATGGGATGGTGGAATCCACAACCAGTCTGGACTCGAATTTTCCTGGAGATTCAGGCCAAAGGTTCATCCGTCCAGATGATGCATCCCTGACCACTGGCTACATTGTGCAAAGTTTGATGGATATCACCCAGTTGACCATCATGCTTAAAACCAATTCCGCTTTGTTGGCACCCTTGGGATTGAATACTGAGGATGATGGTCCCTCTATTCATTTTGTAGGACACTCTTTAGGAGGAATTTTTGGTTCTATTTTGGGATCATCGGGTTCCCTGCCCTACACGCGCATGGTTTTGAACGCGACAGGAGGAGACCTCACTGACATTGTACTCAATGGAAACAGCTTTGGTACTCTTCTCAAATTATCCGTTGCCACCAACTTGGGACTTGATTTTCCGTCTGCTGATTTGAATCAAACCATGCTTGGCATCGAACTGGGGTTCTATCATGCATTAGCTGCCGGAAATGCAGAACCACTGGTTGCTGCCAATCGTAGTTTTCCAACTAATGTCTTGCTTCAGGAAGTCATAGGCGATGGAACCATTTCCAACAGTAATTCAGAATTATTGGCAATCAGTATGGGATTGACCCGGAAAAATGATGGAGTTGGCCCAGTGAGTGAAGCTTCCGGACGAGTCCAGTGGATTTTTGACCCAGCTAACTATGATGCCAACCCTTCTGCAAATCCGAACAACTCCCCAGCAGGTCATGGTTTCCTCATTGATGGGATGACGACGGCAACCGCACAGGCACAGCTACAGGGATTGTGTTATTTGGTCACTGGCAACATTCTGGACCCCGCTGCCACTATTGATCCAACCACTTGTACTCAGTAGTTTTTCTAATTGATGGCAAGGTTTCTAACGTTAATCTTTTCAATCCTGATTTTATCTGCGTCTTATATATCGGAGAATTGTATGTCTATCAAACAATTAGGATTCACCCTTTTGGCTCTGCTCATAATGGCAGGGATTGCATGGGGAAATGGGTACCATACCACACTTTCAGATGCCGCATCACTCGGACAGGCACTGGCCGGGATAACCAGGGTCGAATCATCAACAACGGCACTGGATCTGCCAGCAGCCATGCCGTTTTTAGAACAGGGAATTCACGTGTTGGGAGGAGCACTGAGACAAACTTCCGAATTTTCTTTCAAAGGGGCTACGGGAAAAGGCTCGACAGATTCTGAACCCATTTTAGGCATGTTTGTCAATGCTGTATGGAACAATCAACAAATCGCTTTGGGAATTAGCCAAAATTTTCCATTCAATGCTTCCATTGATTGGGGAAAAAATTGGGTAGGCCGGCATGTCTTGGCTAAAGTGGACCTTCATGTCGGTAATACTTCTCCCGTTTTTGCTTATCGGACAGGAAATTTTTCTTTTGGAGGAGGTCTGAATCTCTATGAAGGTGTAGTGGAATTGCAAAGAACCACTCTGATCATTGATAACGACAATGAAGTCCGCTCCATTCTGGGAGGTGATCATGGCACAGGAGTCGGATACAACCTTTCTTTTTTCTTCAATAGCAACCATTTTAATTTTGGTGTGAACCATCATAGCCCTCTAACTCTGAAAACACATGGTGCTGACATCAAATTTGACACGGATGATGAATTGGCGATTCAATTCACCCCACTTTTTCCTGATACTGGGGTGAGAGTGGAATTGTTGTTGCCTAGTGTCACTCGCATTGGCCTTGCAGTAAAAGACAGGCAGGAGGATCCGAATTATCTCATTGAGATGACGTTCACTCGGACAGGCTGGTCCAATTACCGGGAGTTGCGGTTTCACTTTGAAAAAACAGTAGGAGGTTCCCAGGAAAGTGTGGAAGAAAAACGATGGAACGATACCACTGAATTCAGCTTTGGAGGAAATTATATTTTCAAACGCGACGGTCAGAACAACATGCGGGTGCGGGCCGGAATATTTTATCAACCCAGCCCTATTCCTAAAAAAGTGCTGGATCCTTTCACTCCCGATACCACTCGTCATGGTTTTTCCCTGGGGGTTGGGATCAAACGAGATGATTGGTTAATCGATGTTTCTTATTTAACTGAAACCTTTCCGGAACGAGCCTCGACCCTTCCCGAACTGGCTGGCGTTTATGATGGTGCCGCACAGGTCATCGCCACAAGCCTTGGATACCATTGGTAACACTGTTGAGAACCTGTTTGAAAAACCTGATTCTGCTGCAAAACCGTCTCATTGGCGTCTGTTTTGAGAAAATTTTCGTTAAATAGGCTCGCTATTCGCCTCAAATT
>JANQHV010000170.1 GCA_028282505.1 SAR324 cluster bacterium
TTAAGCCATTGGGCAAAAAACTGGTTACGGTGTCCACGCCATCGGTTGATTGGATTTTTCGGATCAAAGTTAGCAGCAGGAGGCACATCAGGGTTTCCTCGATCTCGCTCTGCTTCATAAACCAACCGTTGAGAATTGTACTCAGGGTGTCCTGAGTGCATCACGAATTTATGGTCAGGTGTTTCAAAAATAACATACCCTGCTTCTTTTCCGTATCCCAACAGGTTGAACTTACCCTCTTTTTGAGCCTCTTCCAACAGCTGATCATCGATGCCTGCCAGCCTGCTCTGTGGACACCAGGAAATATCATCCAGTACACCAGTGATGGGGTGATATTGGTAAATATTTTCTATTTCAAACACCCCAAATAACTTTTCAGGATAGTTATATTTATCGACTCCCTCCAGATATGCCAAGGCAAAGGCGCCCCAGCAAATGCCAAGTGTGCTCGGGCATTTTTCCTTAGCATCCAGCAGGATCTCTTTGACTTCTTGCCAATATTGGACCTCCTCAAAAGGAATATGTTCAATCGGTGCACCAGTGATGATCAAACCATCCAGGGGAGCATCTTTGATGGCGTCCTCATAAGAAACATACAAAGACTCGATATGCTCTTTATCCGTAGAATGGTAGGTATGAGAGTGTAGCTTAATCCAGACTGGATCGACCTGGATGATGGATAGTCCAAGCGGATGAAGCAAATTGAATTCATACTTATGCCCAAATGGCATGATGTTTAAAATGCCAATGCGCATGGGACGAATGTCTTGATGCAGGGCATCCTCTGGTCGGATACAGGTAACCCGATTGGTTTCGAGTATGGCCTGGGCATGATAATCTTCTGGTAAAATAATCGTCATAAACTCTTGTTGGTGAGGCGTTTGAGCCAGGTTAGCTTAGTTTGGCAAAAGCTTGTTCAAAATCCGCTTTGATGTCATCGATATGTTCAATGCCAACAGAAACACGAACCAGAGAAGGAAGAACACCAGCCGCTCGCTGCTCTTCATCGGTCAATTGTTGATGAGTGGTTGAAGCAGGATGGATCACCAGGGTTTTTGCATCTCCAACATTGGCTAAATGGCTGGCCAATTGGACATTGTCAATAAAATCCACTGCATCATCTTTTCCACCCTTGATCGTGAAGGTCAAAACAGCACCAAAGCCGTGGTTCAGGTATTTCTTTCCTTGTTCATGAAATTCATGATTGGACAATCCAGGGTAGGAGACACTCTCGACTTTGGGATGTTCCTGGAGCCACTGGGCCAGATCCAATGCGTTGTCAACATGGCGTTGTACTCGGAGAGAAAGGGTTTCCAAACCTTGCAAAAACAAAAAAGCATTGAAAGGGCTCATAGCAGGACCATAATCCCGTAATCCTTCCACACGAGCACGGATAATGAAGGCAATGTTGCCAAAAGGACCGTCACTGCCAAAGATTTCCCAAAATTTCATACCATGATAGCCTTCTGCAGGTTCAGTAAACATCGGAAACTTTCCATTGCCCCAGTTGAAGTTTCCCGCATCGACAATCATCCCTCCGATGCTGGTGCCATGACCACCAATCCATTTAGTTGCCGATTGTACCACCACATTGGCTCCATGCTCGATGGGACGACAGAGGTAGCCACATGCACCAAACGTATTATCCACGATCAATGGGATATCATGTTTTTGAGCAAGTGCTGCAATTTTCTCAAAATCGGGAATATTGAAGGCTGGATTGCCAATTGTTTCGAGGTAGAGGGCTTTGGTTTTCTCATCAATCTGCCTTTCAAAACTCTCGGCATTGTCGCCATCAGCAAAACGGCATTCAATTCCTAAACGTTTGAAAGATACTTTAAACTGGTTGTATGTTCCTCCATAGAGAAAGGATGTCGAAACAAAATTATCACCAGACTCCATGATATTGGTAATGGTGAGAAATTGAGCAGCCTGACCAGAAGAAGTTGCCAGAGCAGCAACTCCACCTTCCAGAGCAGCGACCCTTTTTTCGAGAACATCACAGGTGGGATTCATGATTCTGGAGTAAATATTGCCAAACTCTTTCAAGGCAAATAAGTTGGCGCCATGCTCGGCACTATCAAACACATAAGAAGAGGTTTGATAAATGGGGACAGCTCTGGACTTGGTATTGGAATCGGGCTCTTGGCCCGCGTGAACTTGTAACGTTTCAAATTTTAAATCGCTCATGACAAACTCCATGATGTGTTTAATATAAATCCGTTCAATACAGAGATCAATGATTGATGTTTGAGTGAACAAGGGTGGCAGGATTAAAGAATTGGAGTGACTGCACATTGTTCAACGAAGAAAACAGTTGATGTTCTTCGTGTTAGTGGTATCTTAACACAGATGGATATATCTGCAATATATCTATGTATTTACATGTGATGATTTATTAAGAAATAGTGATGTACGACGCTAAATAATCAATGATTCAATAGTATGCTTTCCGAGAAACAAAGAATTTATAAACATCTGAAAAATTCCCGTTATTTTCGAAGTATCTCCAGTGATATGCTCCAAAAAATGACTTCTTTGATGGAATTTCGACGCTTCAAAGCAAATGCGGTTATCATTGAACAAGGGGAAAAAAATCAGGACGTGTTTTGTATGATCAGTGGGTCGGTTGTGGTGGAAGTTGATGGAAATGAGATTTATCAACTGAATCGTCAGGGAGATATTTTTGGAGAAATCAGTGCTGCTTCTGGAGAACCCAGTAAGGAAACCATCTGGGTCCGTGAATATTTAGAAGTCATCAAAATGTCTTCTGAAATATTGAAAAATATCCAGGACGATTCATTCCATGAATTGCATCACATCGTTTATAAGTGGTTCACTCATATTTTGATGGATAAGCTCAACATGGCCTCTCAAAAGGCAAAAAAATATGAGAAGATGAATCAGGAGCTGGAAGAGATCAATCAAGATTTAGAGAATGATTTAAAAATCGCAGAAGAAACTCAAAATGCTTGTTTGGCCAAGATGATTGAAGTGCCTTTTCTAAGAACTGCTGTACGCTACATTCCCTGGGGAAGGGTCTCTGGAGACATGTACGATGCTATTTTGGATAAGGAAGGAGCCTTCACATTTTTCCTGGGAGATGCAACGGGGCATGGCATTTCTGCTGCTTTTTTTACGATGATGGGAAAAGTGGGGTTGAGCACGGTTTCACCAGAAACGCCAACCGATGATGTGATACGCGAGTTGAATGTCTTACTCTCAAGCTGCACTCCGGCCAATGCATTCATGACTGGGGTTTTCATGCGAATCACTCCAGAAGGCTGGATGACAATGACCAATGCGGGACATTGTCCTGTATTGATTCTTCCAGCAAACAGGAATGAAATCATTTCAGTCAATCCATCGGGATTAGCACTCGGAATATTTGCCCAGGAGTTGAAGCCTTATTCGAAGGAAAGTTTTGAACTGCAGAATGGAGATAAAATATTTATTTATACAGATGGTATCACCGAATATGCAAATCGTGCAGGAGAAATGTTTAAACAGAAACGGTTCAATGCATTTTTAGAAGAACACCGATCTTTGGATCTGGAAATGATCCTGACTTATCTTTTGCAAACTCTGGTAGATTTTTCTGGTGATCAGAAACCCAATGATGACCTGACTATTGTTGGGCTGGAATATCACTCACAAGAATAAAATTACATCCAAAATGGCACCCGCATCCTTGGCTTCCGTATATCAAGCCGAATTCCTTCTGTTTGGGCAAAACGAACCGCTGAAGCATATTCACTGGATGTGGTTGGTCGGTTGATCTCCACATACTTGCGAGCATTGACCTTTCCAGCCGGGTGGTATTGATCCATCACATTCACATAGATATGTGGGGATACGTTTCTTGCCAAAAATCTTAAAATTTTCTGAGTATCTGTGGGGTAGTCCGGCATCACTAAATGACGCACCAACACTCCTCTTTTTGCCAAACCGGATTCATCAAAAGTGAGATCCCCCACCTGTCGTTGCATTTCCAGTAGGGCCGCTCTTGCGGATTCTGGATAGTTTTCTGCTTTTAAATAATGTTTCGCAGGAAATTTCTTCCAAAATTTAAAATCAGGCATATAAATATCCACAATTCCATCCAGCAGGCGGAGGCTTTGCAGGGAATCATAGGCACTGGTATTGTAAACAATTGGCAGTCTCAATCCCAGTTCCACTGCATAAGGAAGTGCCTCTAAAATTTGAGGGACCACATGCTCAGGTGTCACAAAGTTAATGTTGTGACATTTTTGATGTTGCAAGGCCATCATGATCCTTGCCAACTCTTCCGGGCCTACTTCTCTTCCTTTGGTTTCTTGACTGATGTCATAGTTTTGGCAAAACACACATTTGAGATTGCACATGGAGAAAAAAATGGTGCCACTGCCATTCCAGCCTCGTAAACAGTCTTCTTCTCCAAAATGAGGAAAATAACTTTCGACATACGCATAACGCCCGGTTCGACAAGCCGATGTCTTGTTTTCCAGGCGGTTGACATCACAGTTCCGTGGGCAAACCCGACATGATTCGAGATGCTTCAGTGCTTCGCTGGAACGTTCTCGCAATTCTCCACTTCGATGAAGCTTGAGATAGGCTGGTTCAAAATCGGCTGACTTGATTTGAAATGATGGGAGTGTTTCATTGTGGTTCATGGTTCCTCCGGTTGCATAGTTACTTTTTTATTGTCTCCTAATTTTGCTCAAACGTCCATACTTTATATGCAACCTTCATTTGAAAACTTGAAAGTGTTACAAAATCCATAGATAACAGGCATAAGAAAAAGAAAAGCCATTTGTGATCAACTTGCCATGAGAAAGGAAACGATGTCACGAATCCTCTGCTTTGGAGAAGTTCTTTTTGACGTATACCCCGAATATCGTCGACTGGGAGGAGCTCCTCTCAATTTTGCCTACCACCTCCACAATTTGCGGCAGGCGGTGGCATTTGTCAGTCGTATTGGTGATGACGATAATGGAAAGGCCGTGTTGGAGCAACTCTCCAGCCAGCAATTTCCTACAGACATGATCCAGAAGGATGCTCAGTATCCAACAGGCACCGTACAAGTAACGTTAAATGAACAGGCTGTTCCCACTTTTGATATTGTGGAGAATGTTGCTTATGATCATATTCAAAAAGACAAGGACTTGGAACAATTCATCCAGGATGGGATCGACCTGTTCTATGTGGGGACATTGGCCCAAAGGGGGAGTGTTTCCAACGAAACTGTCAAACAGATTTTGGAGATGATTCCCTCATCAGCTTCTGTTTTTTATGACATCAATTTACGCCCTCCCTTTTATACAATAGCCATCATTGAACAAACATTGTTGCAGAGTGATATCGTCAAATTGAACAAAGAGGAGTTTGATATCTTGCAACAGAATTTTGCAGCCAAAGGCGAAGAAGCAGACGCAGCCCAACAGTTAATGGAACGATTTAAGGTAGATTTATGTATCACCAAAGGAGAAAAAGGAGGTGTGTACTATTCGTTAAATCATGATTCAGGATGGTCCTACCAGGTGACACCGGCAAATGATGTCGTAGATACGGTTGGGGCAGGAGATGGATTTGCCGCAATGTTATGCTATGGCATTTTACAAAAACGACCGATGGAAGATACACTTCAGCAGGCCAGTCAATTTGCGGTTGAGGTTTGCAGGGTATCAGGTGCTTTGCCAGATGTCGCAATTTATAACCAATATAGATGAAGGATAAAACTTTTATGGGATCAGGCCTATATGTACAACTATATAGTATTCATGGATTAGTTCGTGGACATAATTGGGAAATGGGACGCAATCCCGATACAGGAGGACAAATCAAATATGTGGTAGAATTGGCAAATGCACTTGGCAACATGCCTGAAGTTCGCAAAGTTGATTTGTTCACCAGACGTATCCGTGGCAAAGTCTTTTCCAAAGAATATGGACAATCCGTTGAGCAGTTATCAGAGAAAGTAAGAATCATCCGGATTCAATGTGCCGGTACTAAATATATCCGTAAAGAACTCCTGTGGCCTCATTTGGATGAATTTATTGACAAAACTTTAAAGTTCATCAAGGAAAGCGGAGATTTGCCAGATATTGTTCATGGCCATTATGCCGATGCAGGGTATGTGGCCATGGAAATTGCTTCGTTACTGGGAGCCAATTTTGCGTTCACAGGCCATTCTCTGGGGCGACCCAAGCAGAAGCGACTTGAGGAAAGTGGCCTTTCTTTGGCGGAAATCAAGAAACAATTCCACATTGAGCATCGAATTGGAGTCGAAGAAGAAATCATCAGCCAGGCTCAGTTCATTGTTACCAGTACGAATCAAGAAGTGGAAGAACAATATGGTATGTACCATTCTACCAACCCTTCCACCCAGTTCTTTGTCATTCCTCCTGGGATTGATACCAACAAATTTTATCCCTTTTACTCAGAAACTCCAGAAAACCTGGATTCCAGCAAAGTTCAACAAGCCCAGTTTTATCTACAAAAAGAGCTGGCTCGCTTTTTTTTAAATCCGGAAAAGCCACTCATTTTTGCCCTTTCCCGCTCAGAAAGGCGTAAAAATATTAAGGGACTGGTCACAGCCTATGGGCAGGATAAAGAACTACAGGCCATTGCCAATTTGGCAGTTTTCGCAGGGTTGCGCAAAGACATCGACCAAATGGGAGAAATTGAGAAAGAAATTTTAGCAGAATTGCTCTGGTTGATGGATAAATTTGATCTATATGGCAAGTTGGCGATTCCCAAACGGGCTGATTTTGAATACGAAGTGCCTGAACTCTACCGGATTGCAGCCAGAACAGAAGGTGTGTTTGTCAATCCAGCCTTTACCGAGCCTTTCGGACTGACCCTCATCGAATCGGCATCCAGCGGTTTACCCATTGTGTCAACTGATGATGGAGGGCCACGTGATATTGTTTCAAATTGTCAAAATGGTCTGCTGGTGGACGCCCACAACCCTGAAGAAATCAGTGCTGCTTTGAAAAAAGCCCTGGTCAATCCAGAGCAGTGGAGAATCTATTCCCAGAATGGAATCACGGGAGTGAACCAACATTATTCCTGGGAGGCCCATTGTCAAAAATATTTATCCTTGCTGGAAAAAATGTCTCCTGCCACGATGCCTGGGTTACAGACCATTGATAAAAACACTGCGATTGGACGACGTTTTACCAAACTGAACAAACTATTCATTACAGATATTGATGATACCTTGCTTGGCAACGATAAGGCTCTCGTGGAACTGTCTTCTGTTTTGCAGGAACATTATGACACCATAGGGTTTGGTGTTGCTACTGGCAGGCCCCTGGATTTAGTGGAACCGGTTTTTGAGGAATATGATATTCCGTACCCCGATGTCATCATTTCGTCTGTTGGAACAGAAATTTATTACGGAAAGTTTCTCAGGCAAGATCGGGGATGGAAAACGCACCTGAGTACTCAATGGAAACCAGAGCGTATCAAAAAATTGATGAACAAACTGGATTTTGTGGAAGTACAGGAAGTTGATGCGGAACGATCTTTCAAACTCAGCTATTACTTGGAAGATGACGATCCCGAAGAAAAACTCCGCACCATTCATCAACTTTTGATCGATAACCGTTTGCGATACAATTTGGTCTATTCACAAAATAAATTTTTAGATATTTTACCCTACCGTGCTTCCAAGGGAAAAGCGGTGCGTTACTTAAGTTACAAATGGAATATTCCACTAAGAAATATTCTGGTTTCTGGTGATTCTGGAAACGATGAAGATATGTTGCGTGGGGAAGTCTTGGGAGTGGTTGTTGGGAACTATCGCCCTGAACTAAAAAAATTAAAAGGCTTACGCAATATTTATTTTGCACCAGGATACCAGGCTGCTGGTATCCTGGAAGGGATGAAACATTATAAGTTTCTCAACCGTTGATTGTCATTAATTCATCAAATTCTTTATCTTGAGGAGGAGGCGCATGTTTACTTCGAAATTGTCTAAGTTTTTATCAGAACATCGAAAAGAAGTTTATTTATTGTTAAGAAAAATTGTTCATTTGCAACGTCCTCTCCTCTTGAAATCGGAAATCAGAAAAGTCTTTGATGAGTTTTGTGAAGAGAATCATAAGTTTTTGAGGGATTCGATTCTTGGCAAGTTGATTTCTCATATTGAAGTGGGAGTCATTCAATCACCGTGGATTGGACTTTCTGTACGAACGGATATTGGAGAATGGGAATATTATCGTTTTCATGTCGAGGAAGTGTCCTTTGAAGAAATCAGTGTACGGGAATACTTGAAGTTTGAAGAGCAAATTGTCGATCATCAGGCTGCTGGTGACGATTGGATTCTTGAGTTTGACCTGGGTCCTTTCAATCGTGGCTTTCCTTTACTGAAAGAAAAACGATCGATTGGGAAAGGAGTCGAATTCCTGGATCGTCACTTGTCGACATTGCTATTTTCCCCCAGTGGAGAAGGTCTCCAAAAGTTATTTGAGTTTTTGAACGTCCATAAGTACCAAGGACAACAATTGATGCTCAACAATCGCATTTCCTCTGTAGATGATCTGCAAAAAGCCCTGCGTAAGGCCGAAACCTATCTCAAAAAAGTCTCCAAAAGCAAAAAATGGACGGATGTGGAAGACGATTTGCAAACGATGGGATTTGAAAAAGGATGGGGAAATACAACAGCCCGTATTCTGGAAAATATGGGATTGTTGTTAGATACGCTGGAAGCACCAGATCCCAATAACTTACAGAAGTTTTTGGGGAGAATTCCGATGGTCTTCAATATCGTGATCTTGTCCCCTCATGGATACTTTGGACAATCCAACGTGTTGGGATTTCCTGATACAGGAGGGCAAGTCGTTTATATCCTGGATCAAGTTCGTGCTCTTGAAACTGAAATGCGGGAGCAAATCGAAAAACAGGGCCTGGATATTACTCCCCAGATTTTGGTCATCACTCGTCTGATTCCAGAAGCCGGCAATACAACTTGTGATCAGAAAGAAGAATCTATTTTTGGAACGAAGCATGCCAAAATTTTGAGAGTTCCCTTCCGTAATAATCACGGGGAGATTATCCCGCATTGGATTTCCCGCTTCGATATCTGGCCTCATCTGGAAGGGTTCACATTAGAAGTAGAAAAAGAAATTCTGGCAGAACTGGGAGGCAAACCAGACATCATTGTGGGGAATTATTCGGATGGAAACGTGGTCGCTACTTTACTGTCTCAAAGGCTGGGAGTGACTCAGTGTAATATTGCTCATGCACTGGAAAAAAACAAATACTTGTTTTCAGCCCTGTATTGGAAAGATAATGAACATCAATACCACTTTTCCTCCCATTTTACGGCTGATCTTCTGGCCATGAATGCTGCGGACTTCATCATTTCCAGTACCTATCAGGAAATTGCGGGTACTGAAGATTCTATTGGACAGTATGAAAGCTACTCTTCATTCACCATGCCAGGTTTGTATCGGGTAATTGATGGAATCAGTGTCTATGATCCTAAGTTTAATATTGTCTCACCAGGATGTGACACCGAGGTTTATTTCCCTTACACCCAGCATGAACTTCGCTTGAAAGATTTGCATTCAGAAATTGGTGGGATGATCTTTGGCGATGATCAGACAAACGCCAGAGGAGTCCTTGCTGATCGGGACAAACCCCTCATCTTCACGATTGCTCGTCTGGACTATATCAAAAATATCACTGGTCTTGTGGAATGGTATGCACAAAATGACCGTTTGCGTGAAATGGCCAACCTGTTTGTCATCTCAGGCAATGTGGATTTTGATAAATCCAATGATGAGGAAGAGAAGAAACAGATCCAAATCATGTACGGCCTCTTCGAAAAATACGATTTGTGGAAACAAGTACGTTGGCACATCAAGGAATCTGATAAAAACTTGGTTGGTGAGATCTATCGCTATGTTGCAGATCACAAAGGAATTTTTGTACAGCCGGCTCTGTTTGAAGCGTTCGGGTTGACTGTTATTGAATCGATGAGCTCTGGTTTGCCAACATTTGCTACACAATATGGGGGACCTCTTGAAATCATAGAGCATGGTGTGTCTGGATACCATATTGATCCAAACCGTGGCGACAAAGCCACCAAACTCATTGTCGAATTTTTTGAACGAGCCCAAAAAGAAGACCATTGGAAGCAAATATCGGATGCAGCCATCCAGCGTATTGAAGCCTGCTACACCTGGAAACTGTACGCTAAACGACTTTTGAACTTGTCACGAATCTATGGTTTCTGGAAATATGTCTCTAACCTGGAAAGGGAAGAAACTCAGCGTTATTTGGGCATGTTTTATAGTGTCATGTTGAGAAAATTATTCCAAAATATTGGGAACTGATCAACCATCAATCTATTGTGATCAAGGAGCATGTGACTACTGAACAATTCGGATTATGAGGTATTTCCCTTAGTCTCACCTGGTGGTTCAGTAGTGACAGAAAAATGAAGTATGCTGAGTATCAATGACAGATGTCGTGATTGTCCACTGGAAGATAACGATGTGCCAGGCAACTGTGAAATTCATGAACAGTGGACCCTCTTGATCACCAACTATAAAGAAGGACTTATCAGTCCTGGAGAATATGTAGAAAAAAGCCTGGCAATCCTGGAAGAAAATAAGAATCGTTTGAGAATCAAACTGAAAGGTTCTGCCTAATTCCCCCCTCATGTGGCACAGTTGATAGAGATGTCTGTGCTTGCCTTTTTCTCTCATTACCCATCTTTTATTGCTTTGATCCTCACATTTTTCTAAAGGCTCTTTATAATTTCAAGGGCTTTTTAGCCTTCAATTCTTAGTTTAAACAATGAAGGTATTGAATTTATAGAATAAAACTACTAGTAGTATAACAACTTTGTTTTGATGGATTTATACCAAGTTGTGTTTAAAAAAGTGGCAATACTTTTAATTCTTCTCCCTGGGGAGAGGACTAAGGTGAGGGGATAAAAATGCTTGTCACTTTTTTAAACGCAACTTGGTATTAGCAGGATGGAATAAGTGAAGCGTTGCCATAAGAGCTTTTCTGAAAGAATCTTTGCACCATTAGAAAAAATAAGGTAGTTAAGCATAAGTTCTTAAAACCTGTTTGGAAAAGATAGTTCATTGCAAAAAATCGATCTCGTTGAGCGCATTTTTGAGAAAAATTCATGAAAATGACCTTGAGCTTTAAAATAAATGGAATTGTTTGTCTGGTGGTGACCTGCATCTTATTGATTTCTGGAGCTTATGAAGTGAATCAGGTGCAATCTCAGTTGGAAGCTGAACTCCACAAAGAACTATCAGACATTTCAGAACGTGTGGGCAATAGCCTAGTCTACCCAATCTGGTCCCTTGATGAAGAGGCAACGGGTGAATTGATTCGTGCAGAAATGGGAAATAAAAATGTTTCTGCCATCATTGTCCAATACACACATGATGATACGATCTTTGGTAAAATGAGGACCCCCCAATGGTCCCTGACTGATGTCAACCAATTGGTTCCGATTCCTTCTTTCATTCATCAGAAGTTTCCTCTTTATAATAAAAAGAAGAAACTAGGAACGGTAGAAGTCCATCTGACCGATAAATTCATGGGGGAACAAATTAAAAAAGAGATAGCCAAAGTAGCTACCAGAGTGATTGTCTTGCTCATTGCTATTTTACCAATTTTAGCAGTACTATTGCAGTTTCTTATTATTCACCCCATCAAAGCCCTGACTCAAAACGCAGAAATTATCTCTGCTGGCAATTTAGAAGAATCATTGGAAACCATCCGAAGAGATGAATTGGGCATTTTGGCAAGAAGTTTTGCAAAAATGCAACAGGCCATTCGTATAAAAATGAATGAACTCCAGGCAAGTGAGCTGCGTTTACGGCAAGTCTTTGATCTGGTGCCTTTTCCCATTTTTGCAAAAGACGATCAAGGAAAATTTCTATTGGTCAATTCTGCAACTGCCAGGCTTTATAATGCACAGGAAGAAGAGCTGCTGGGTAAGCACCAGTTAGAAGTACATCAACAGCCAGAAGAAGTTGCCAAATTTTTACAGGACGATCAGGAAGTCATTGAAAGTGGGCAAAGCAAAAAGATTCTAGGCGAGATTTTTGTCGACCATCGGGGACAAGAACACATACTTCAGATACATAAGATGCCCTTTGACCTGCCTGAAGGGAAAGCAGCCCTGGGAATTGCGGTTGATGTGACTGAGCTTAAAAGGACCAGTGAGGCCCTGAACCAATTGAATCAACAGTTGGAAGAACGAGTCAAACAAAGGACGGCTGAACTGGAGGAGGCAAAAGAAGAAGCAGAGAAAAATGCAGAAACCCTCAATATATACGCCAGAGAAATGGAACTCAAAAATGTAGAATTGGAAAAGGCACGACAAGACGCCGATGCTGCCAACAAAGCAAAAAGTCAGTTTTTGGCCAACATGAGTCATGAGATCCGTACCCCGATGAATGCGATTCTGGGTTTTACGGAATTGCTGAATCGACAAATCTCAGACACACTCCAAAAGGAATACCTTGATTCAATCCAGGCCAGTGGAAGATCCCTCCTCACGCTAATCAACGATATTCTAGATCTTTCCAAGGTAGAAGCTGGTAAACTGGAATTGGAATACAATGTATTCAATCCCCATATTGTTTTTGAAGAGATGCAACAGATTTTTTCTCATAAACTTACAGAGAAAGGACTGGATTTTCAAATTAACATTGATCCAGAGCTTCCCAATGCTTTATTATTGGATGAAGTCCGGTTACGCCAGATCTTATTGAACCTTGTGGGAAATGCTGTAAAATTCACGGAATCAGGATATATCAGGTTGTCTGTGAGCAAACAATCTACGAAAATGGATCACAGTCAGATTAATTTGAATTTTTCTGTAGAGGACACCGGAATTGGCATCCCTGAAGACCAACTGGGTGCCATTTTTAGGGCTTTTCAGCAACAAAAGGGACAGGATATCAATGATTATGGTGGAACGGGGCTGGGATTGACGATCACAAAACGTCTGGTAGAAATGATGGGAGGACGTATTTTTGCAACGTCACAATTAGGCGTTGGCAGTCGTTTTCATGTTGTCCTTGAAAAAGTTGATGTTGCTGTTTCTGTCGATCCACAGGAATCTCAGAAAACAGCAATGGATGTCGATTTGGTTCAGTTTAAACCCGCCACTATTCTAATCGTCGATGACATTGAAACCAATCGCAAGTTGGTCAAAGAGTTCCTCAAACCCTATGATTTCGATTTGCTAGAAGCAGAAAATGGAGAAGATGCCGTGCTTATGGGAAGGGCACATGCTCCAGACTTAATTCTCATGGATATCAAAATGCCTGTTTTGAATGGCGAGGAAGCTACCAAACTTCTCAAGGCTGATGCAAATACCCAAAATATCCCGGTTATTGCATTAACAGCGGCAGGAATGAAACAGGCAGAAAATGATTTTTTAAAAGTATGTGATGGATTTTTGAGAAAACCAGTCAATCGCGTTCAGTTAATCCGGCTAGTATCCAGCTTCTTGGAACATCACTACCATGGGGATTCCTTAACTGAAGCTAAATCCACTGAAGAACCAACAGCTAAAGAAGCTTTGCTGCCTCAATTTAATGACCAACAACGACTGTTAGAGTTGCACCACATTCTGGAAGAGGAATCAGTAAGATGGGAAATGTTGCGTCAAGTACTCGTTATTCCAGATATTCAACAAGCCGCAATAGAAGTGGCTGAATTGGGTTTAAAATTTGAATATCCCGCTTTAGAGAAGTGGGGGCAGGACGTGCATGCTCAAGCCAGCAGGTTCGACATTGAAACCATGCAGAACACGATGATGCGCTTTCCTGAATTTCTGAAAACGATTCGTACCCTTTTGAGATGAAAATATAGAACGATTTATCTTAAGCAGGAGGAGAAAGGCTAAGATGAGAGACAGGCATGTTTTGATCGTTGATGATAACCCTAAAAACATTCAGATGTTGGGACAAATGCTCAGTGAGCAGGGCTACAAGCTGGTGATCGCCACCAATGGCGTGGAAGCCTTGAAAGCAGCAGAAACGGTGCAACCCGATTTGATTTTACTGGACGTGATGATGCCCGTCATGGATGGATTTGAGGCATGTAAAAAACTGAAAGAATCGGAAAACACTAAAAAGATTCCCGTAATTTTCTTAACAGCTAAAAACGAAACTGAAGATGTGATCAAAGGATTTGAACTGGGAGCCGTTGATTATGTCACCAAACCATTTAATTCTAATGAACTGCTGGCCAGGGTTTCTACCCATTTGGAGTTGAAATTGAGCAAAGAAACAATTCTTCAACAAAGTGAAGAGCGCGAAGAAATGCTTCATATCCTTTGTCATGACTTGAGCAACCCCATCTGGGCAGCACAAACCGGCCTACAATTTTCCAGGAATACGGAAGAATTATTCCAACGCAAAGATAATATCATCTCTGTCTTACAACACGCCTGTAATATCATTAAGCTTGTCAGGACACTCCGAGCAATCAGTACCGGAAAACATAATATCACACTGAACAAAGTGAATTTGAAGCATAGCATCAATCAATCCCTGAGCATGCTCCAATATCAATTGAAAGAAAAAAACATTTCTCCTGCAGTTCACATTAGCCCTTCTCTTTATGTAAAAGTCGAGGAAACTTCTTTTATCAATTCAGTACTCAACAACATTCTCACCAATGCTATCAAATTTTCTTTTGAAGGGGACTCTATCACGCTTGAAGCAGAAGAAAGAAACAATATGATTGTTCTTTCTATCAGAGACTATGGCATCGGTATGTCTCCAGAACTCATAGACAAACTATTTGCTGTCAATCAGGAAACCACCCGCTACGGAACAAATGGAGAGAAAGGGACAGGATTTGGGATGCCACTCGTCCAAGGTTTTGTCACTATGTATGGCGGTTCGATTGAGGTCTTGTCTGAAGAGAAATCAGAAGATTCAGCCGATCACGGAACAACGATCCGAATCAATCTGCAATCCCATACTTCTTGATTTGTCGATACAACGTAGAAGGGCATGCACTGACGATTCCACTTCAATTTTACCTCATTTTACGGTACTTTGTGTTTTTGCTTAACAGGGGGAGATTTTGTGTTCTTGAGCAGTGTTTGTTTGAAATATGTTTTAAATATTCAAGGACTTATCAAAAAATATTCAAAATCTCGCATTTTAATGAAGTAAAGATGACGGGTAAAATTAAGGTATTGATTGTGGACGACTCGGCAGTGGTTCGCCAAACCCTTTGTGACATTCTGGAATCGGACCCCAGGATTCATGTGATGGCTACCGCATCCGACCCCTTTGTTGCAGCACAACGGTTACGAGAAGAAGTGCCGGATGTGATTACTCTCGATGTCGAAATGCCACGGATGGATGGTATTACTTTTTTGAAAAAAATCATGAGTCAACATCCAATTCCTGTTGTGATGTGTTCGAGCTTGACTGAGCAAGGGTCAGAAACGGCACTGCGTGCTATCGAATATGGTGCCGTCGAGATCATTCAAAAACCAAAGTTGGGCACCAAACAATTTTTACAAGAATCCAAAGTCACTATCTGTGACACGGTCATTGCGGCTGCAATGACACGAGCGAAGCGTGTTATTAAAAAGCCAGAACCGATCAAAGTTGCTAAAAAACTCACAGCGGACGCCATGTTGGCGAAATCGACCCCGAATCGTGCCATGGCTCGCACAACAGAAACCGTTGTCATGGTAGGCGCTTCCACGGGAGGAACTGAAGCCTTGAAAACATTTCTTGAAGCACTTCCTGCAGATACTCCAGGGATTGTGATCGTACAACACATGCCGGGTAATTTCACAACAGCCTTTGCAGAGCGTTTGAATCAATCATGTGCCATTACTGTCAAGGAAGCCTCTAATGATGACAGTGTCCTACGGGGACAAGCCTTGATTGCTCCTGGGGACTACCATACACTGCTCAAGCGGAGTGGTTCCCGTTACTATGTTGAGGTGAAACCAGGACCATTGGTCAGTCGCCATCGTCCTTCTGTGGATGTCTTGTTTCGCTCGGCCTCCCGTTATGCTGGAAAGAATGCTCTGGGAGTGATCATGACAGGCATGGGAGATGATGGTGCCAAAGGCTTACTGGAAATGAAAGAGGCAGGAGCCACCACCATTGCTCAAAATGAAGCCTCCTGTGTGGTCTTTGGCATGCCTAAAGAAGCGATCAAGCTGGGAGCAGCCGATCATGTCCTTTCGCTGCATGCAATTGCTCCAGAGGTCATCCGACTGGCACATGCGAGAGGATAACAAAAGATAGGACATATCAGTCAGGTTTAGGGAGGTCTGCCTTGGGGGCAGAAAATAAGTATCCTTGAGAAAAATGGATTCCGATGTCTTCAATCACTTGCTGAATTGCCTCATTTTCTACAAATTCAGCCACCACTTCCGCTCCGATACGAGTTGCCAGATCATAAACATTTTCTACAATGATTCGGCTTTTTTTGTCGGTGGCCAGATTCTTAATAAATCGAGCATCGATTTTAATAAAATCAGGCTCAAAGTTGAGCAACCGACCGATGTTCGATTGCTCTGCACCAAAATCATCAATAGCAATTTTGCACCCTTTGGTCTTTAAAGTGTGTAAAAATTGCAGGATGATGTCCGATTCCAATGAACCAATCCCTTCCAGTATTTCGAACGTGACTCGCTGTGGATCAATTCGGTTCCCTTCAAATTGAAACAGGATATATTCGAGCATGGATTCATCCAGCAGATCTTGCTCCGTCAAGTTCAAGGAAAAGTCATAAGTATAAGGAGCCATCGCTTCACAGCTTTTCATAATCATGATTTTAGTGGCTCTACTCAGTTGGTGGCCTTGTTCCAAAGCTTTGATGAAAAAGAAAGGAGACAACACCTTTTCTCCCGACTGTAAACGAATCAAGCACTCAAATTTATGAATTTTTTGGTAATGAGGACTGCATCTCCGGTTATCCCGAATTCCTTGGAATACAGGGAAAAAAAGATTTTTTTCAAATGCTTCACTAACTGTTTTGGATTCTTCTAAACCTTTTAGAAATTGTTCTTGAGAATCCAGTTCTTCACTATAGACGAGCGTCTTTTTTGTTTTTTTAGCCTCCTCCAGGGTAATGTAGACATGACGGATGGGATCGCCCAAAGCCAAATCTGTCAGACTGAATAAAAGAGCGGGAACAATCCTGGTATTTTGATACATAATGTGGATGGTATCCAGGTATTCTCTGATTTTTTCAGTCAACTCAAAACCTTCATCAGTGCTATCTTTAATCAGAATGGCAAATTCTGACCTCCAACAGCGGTACAATTGATAATCTTTGATGAGGAACTTCTGGAGATGTCGAATGATTTGAATCACCGTTTCGTTTCCTGCTTCAAAACCGAGGGCGTCATTGATCTTTCCAATATTATCCAGTTTGAAATAAATCAAGGTGCCTTTTTTTTGAACTTCCAGATCATCTGTCAACTTATTCTGATTCCAGCAACCTGTTAAACGATCTGTCGTGGCTTCAATTTTCAATTCTGCTACCAGCGCAGCAACTTTTTGCGCTTCTATCAGCTTCATTTTTGTTTTTCGGAGATCTTCCTGAAAACGAGCAATTTCCTGGTCACGCTCTTTCAGGGTTGTGCGAACGGTTTCCAATTCTGAGTGCAAAGTCTGAATCTGCTCTTCTGGACTAGTTGCTTTCATCTGCATATTTTTAAAGAAGTTGGGAGCTACAACAACAATAAATAATAGAAGTCATATATAATTAGATGCAAATAGATGACCACTATACAATAGTATGTTTCAAAATATCCAGTCCTTCTACGTAACCTTCAATTTCATCACCAGGAGAAATAGAGCCTACCCCAGCAGGAGTTCCTGTAAAAATCAAGTCTCCAGGTACCAGGGAAAATAACTTGGAAAGGGCATCAATCACTTCGGGAATACTCCAAACCATGTCTTCAATATAGCCATGCTGCTGCATATCACCATTCACTTTGAGCCAGATTTCTCCTTTTTCCAGATGTCCTACTTTTTCGACAGGATGAATTGCCGTGATTGGAGCCGATTGATCAAAAGCTTTGGCCACATCCCAGGGTTGCCCCAACTTTTTTGCTTGAGCTTGTAAATCACGACGTGTCAAATCATTGCCAACAGCATAACCGAAAATAACATCCTTAGCATTCTCTGTAGAGATATTGGTGACTTCTTTGCCAATCGCCACGACCAACTCCACTTCATGATGCAAGTTTTCAGTTCCACGAGGATAAGGGACTTTCTCCCCATTGGCAACAATCGCATCTGCGGGTTTCGTGAAAAAACAGGGGGGCTCTCTCTTGGGGTCACTGCCCATCTCTCTGGCATGAGCCGCATAATTTCGCCCCACACAATAAATCCGATGTACTGGAAAACGTGAGGATTGTCCCACAACTTCAATCGTGGGAATTTCAAATGCAGGGATTGCATATTCCATTTTAAACCTCCTTTGGTGATTGTTAGCGTTCTTTTAAGCGAGGAATGAGTTCTGCAAAATTACAGGGACGATGTCGGTAATCCAATTGGTCTTTGAGAATTTTATCCCATCCCGTGCGACACGCGCCAGAAGAACCTGGCAGACAAAAGATATAAGTTCCATTGCTCACTCCTGCAACTGCTCTCGACTGAACCGTTGATGTATGAATTTCCTGAAATGAGATGGAACGAAACAATTCGCCAAATCCTTCAATCTCCTTATCAAACAATGGTAAAATTGCCTCTGGTGTGCCATCTCTACCTGTTAAACCAGTCCCCCCTGTTGTAATTATCACATCAATGCCATCATTGGCAATCCAGCGTGATACAATTTCACGAATTTTGTACTTATCGTCTGGAACGATGCACTTTTCTATGAGAACATGCCCAACTTCCTTGAGTCGGCTGACCAAGGTCTGCCCCGAAGTGTCGTTTTCTTCAGTACGTGTATCGGAAATGGTTAATATGGAAATATGTAAGGGTAAGAATTCCTTTTTGACTTCCATGATTTTCCCTTTCTTGTAAAATGACGGTCGAATTTTTCAATCAAAGTAAATAACTTTTTAATCGTCTAATAATTTGGCAGCCATTGCCAGTTTAAATTACAATTCTTTGAAGGAGTAGATCAGATGAAAATTGAGTGGATGTATTTTCGTAAAGGTTGAACATCCTGCAAAAAAGCACAAGAGTTTCTTGATGCAAAGCAGGTCGAGGTGCAAACAGTTGTTGATGCACGCAAAGAAAGGTTCGATTCCACAGCAGCCTGGGATTTATTAAAAGAAGCCTCAAAGATTACTGCGGCGAAAGGAAAAAAAGTGGCTCCCTTTGATCCCAAAACCGAGGAAAAGGAGGAAATACTCTCCAATGTGATGGGTCCCAGCGGCAACTTGAGAGCCCCCACCCTGAAAATCGGAAATCAGTTCATTGTTGGATTCCATCCAGATTTGTATGAGGAATGTATTGAATAGTTAATCAATAAAATGAATAAGATACATTGCAGACTGGATTGTCCTGTATTTTTTGTTAGGAAAATAGTTTGCGCTATGTTGATTTCATGATAAAGAATGCACAGAGAATTCTTGCTGAGTTCTCTGTGCTAAATATTTCACTCACGCTACGTGAACAAATAAAGGATAATTTTCTAGCAAAAATTGTTCGCGTAACATCAGTTATTTCATTTTTAATGGAGGAACGATGAATCTTCAAAAAAACATCAAGTATTTTTTACTCATCCTTGTTCTTTTTGGAATAGCCTCTCCGTTGCAGGCAGGCAGTGACGAAGATGCCATCACTTACCGTGTACGAGTGATGAAAGGAATTGGTTCAAATATGGGGTCCATTGGGGATGTTCTCAAAGGGAAGGTTGACCACAAACAATTGATTGTGCACTATGCCAAAGCGATGAATGAAGCCAGCAAAACGGTCACAACGATTTTCAAGCAGGACACACGGACCAGCGCAAAGAAAACCCGTTCTAAGCCAGAGATTTGGACAAAATGGGGAGAATTTGAAGATGCTGCAAAGAAATTGGAAGACGAAAGCGCGAAAATGATCGCAGCGGCTCAATCAGGAGATATGGCAAAAATTGGTGCACAGATGAAAGCCCTTGGAGACTCTTGCGGCGATTGTCATAAGCCTTTTAGAGAGAAAAAGAAATAACGATACTCGACAATGAATCAGAAAATTTTTTATTCATTGATGATTGTGGGAGGCTGTCTCAGCCTCCTCTGGAGCCCAAAAGGATATACCGCTGAGCAAACAGTCGTTCAGAAGGGGGAGTATATCTTTCGGGCAACGGGCGGGTGCGGATGCCATACGGACTATAAAAACAAGGGGGAGTTTTTAGCCGGGGGCAGAGCAATCCGCACCCCCTTTGGTATTTTTTATGGCACCAATATTACTCCAGATGCAAAAACAGGAATTGGTGGATGGAGTGATGACGATTTCATCCAAGCCATGACCAAAGGTATCAGTCCCCAGGGGCAACATTACGCACCTGTATTTCCCTATACCTCTTTTACCAAGATGACCAAGGAAGATTTGCTGCACCTGAAAGCCTATTTGTTTTCGTTGCCTCCTGTAGAGAAACCCAACAAGCCCCATGATTTGATTGTTCCGTTTGGCCAGCAAATTGGTTTCATGTTATGGAAAAAACTACATTTCCAAGAAACCAAATTTCAACCTGATCCAGAAAAATCAGCGGAGTGGAACCGAGGAGCTTATCTTTCAGAAGCCTTGGCACATTGTGGAGAGTGTCACACGCCACGAGACTGGCAGGGAGTCTTGAAAGAAAAGATGCGTTATGCTGGTTCCAAAGATGGCCCTGAAGGAGAATTGGCCCCTAATATCACCCCTGATGGCGAAACGGGAATTGGGGATTGGGGTACCGCAGATTTGATTGAATTTCTAAAGACAGGCACCAAACCAAATTATGATGATTCCCAGGGGTTGATGATGGAAATCATTGAGCATGGTTATTCTCATCTGAAAAAAGAGGACCTGGCTGCCATTTCTTTATATTTGCGTTCACTCCCTCCTGTTCACAATCCCGAAGCAAGCACCAAGAGCTCAGATGAAGACGATGAGTATTAATATAATCTCTCGATGCTAACCAAAGATCTACTACGATATCAAACTTATAAAGACACGGTTTCTCCCTCCTTTGTCAATCCGGATGATCCTGAATTGTTAGGAGCGGCACAGCAGCTGCTCGATATCTTTGAATCAAGTGTTGGCAACAATACCAGAGAAGAGTTATTAGAGAGCAGTAAAGAAGTGATTGATAGCAGCTCTAATGAAGCCATTATCATGCGTGGTCTGGAAAAACTTCTTTTGGATCGTACCGAATTTGAAACAACGTCCAACCCTGAATTGTTGGAATTGCGTAAAACCGTTTTTCTCAAAACCAGTGAACTGTTATCCAGGCAAACCTATGCGAGTTTGCAGGAATACCAAAAGCAACTCGAAGCAGAATTGCAGCTTTCTTCGGAAACACTGGGACAACAATTATATTCTGATTTACCTCCCTATCAGCAAATCATCCATTTCAAACCTTTTTCTCCAGTGAATTTGCTACATCGGTACAACTGTGCGCAAGTGCAGGGATTGTTGTTACGCTGTAACCGCCTAGATTTAAAAGTATCAGAGGGTCAGCCTGGCTTGTTGAGGCAACTGTGCAAATATTTGCGTTTTCACCAACTACTGGCTCAAATCACTCTGGATGAAGACAAGTTATATCACTTTCAGATCGATGGACCACTGAGCCTCTTTTATCAAACACAAAAATATGGTTTGAATTTAGCCAATTTTTTTCCAGCTATTCTGCATCAACCGACATGGCAACTGTCTGCTCAGATACAACTCACCAAACAAAAACTGTTCTGTCTGGAACTGAATCAGGCTTGCCAGATTCGTTCTCATTACCAACAGTTTTTAGCCTATATTCCAGAAGAAATAGAGCTATTCCAGCAAACCTTTCAACAGAAATCACAATCTTGGCATATTGAACCAGCCACCCATTTTATTCCATTGGAAGGGGAATTGTATTGCTTTCCTGACTATACCCTGAAACATGTTTCAGGCAGAGAAATGTCCATGGAGTTGTTCCACACCTGGCATGCCAGCCATCTGATCGTACGTTTGCAACAATTGGAACGATGCTCTGAACCTCCTTTGTTGATTGGTATTACCAGAAACCTTCTCAAGGATTCATTGGTTGCCCAATCGGTCGAAAATTCTGCTTACTTTTCCCAATTCGGCTTCACTTTTCGAGAAATGCCGACTGCTGACAAAGTCCTTCCTCTTCTGGAATCACTGACAGAAGCAACGTTATTTCCAGCAGCATCACATTAAGAGCACACGCTGTTTGTTGCCAATTTGTCGGGTTAAAACATTTAGCTTCCCTTATACTTACCAAGGAGCCAATCCCTCTCTGAAAACTCAAATGGTGGATATGGCTCTCAATGGTAGTGGTATTCGAGATATTTGTTTTTCCCAATCAGAAACTATGCATGATACTGTTATTGGACTGTATATTAATCGAGTTGAGTTTGGATTAAATATATAAACAATTTTCAGACATTACCAACGCAACTTGGTATGAGAAATTATAGACAGGAGGAAAGTCGGAATCTATGAAACCCTGAGTTTACTAAAAGGTGGGAAACAGTAAACAATGGTATTTTACATTTTCTTTATAGAAAATGACATTCGGACAGGTCTTAGGATGGTATTGAGTTAAGTGATTCATGCGCCAATGAGCTGTTTCTGCCTGGAATCATAGACCTCCAAGGCTTCTTTAATAGCAACCAGCATATCTTCTGGATCTAAGGGTTTGGCAAGAAATTTATAGACTTTTCCCTCATTGACTGCATTGAGGATGGAATCCACTTCAAAAAATCCTGTGAAGATCATACGAATGGTTTTAGGAATAATTGGAATCGTCTGTTTTAAAAATTCAACACCTGTCATATTTGACATGCGTTGTTCCGAAATAATGAGATGAATACGTTCCGGGTTGGGATCATTTTTGACCAAATCCAAAGCTTTATTCCCATCACTGGCTGTCAAGACATGGTAATCATCTTCTAATAATTCAACCAAAACTCTCAAATTAAGATCTTCATCGTCAACCAGCAAGATGGTATGTGCCTTATCCGCGTTTTTAGTTACTCTCAAGATGTTTATTGCGTCTTTTGTAAAATATGCCAAGGAGACCACATTTGATTAAGGTTACTGATTTTAATACTATTCAACTCTAAGAAAAGAAATTTTACCTATCTCTTATCAGCCAGACTAACAAACTGGAGGTTAGTCGTTTCATCTTGAAAGGTTAAATAGTATGGTTGTATCCCTTTTTCTTTTGTCTGGAAATTGATACCAATCGATATTTTCGCAGGAAAAGAAGTAAGGGACTTCACGATATATTGATCAGAAGAACGAACCAAAGATGATTCTATATGATTAATGGAGCCTTGCTCTTGCAACCAGTTTTCCAATGCCAATATCCCCACCACTAAAGGAGATGGTGCCCTGCTACTTTCTAAATATTGTACAGTTCCTTTATTTTTGTGAGAAGACCGAGCTTCAAGATACAAAGAAATGACATCCAATGCTTGATGAATAGTCGTTTGAATAGAAGATAAATCTGCTGAAGTTATCGGGCTGGCAGGGAGTTTCAACTGAGCCAAATTGTCCTTCAGTATTTGTTCTTGTGAGGAGTATTGATCATCATGAGCATGAACATGAGTGACACTGATCATCAAGCAAACAAATATATAATAGATATAATTTAACTTTTTCAAACAAACATTCATGTTTCCTCCATTATTCAAGCATAGGTTCGTTCCATATTATTATTCTTATTAAATAAGTAACGATTTTTCATGAAATGTTCATATATTGATTGAATCTATTTTCCTTTAAGAAAAAGTTACCTAACTTTCTTCAATTTATTATTAGCGGTACAAAAATGACAGTTTTTATATGGTCAATTTTGTGAAAATACTGGCAAAGTTGTACAAAATTATGAAATTGGCATGAATTTTGATTAAAGACGGTCAGATAATCATGGCCTGGTGGCATGGCCTCCATGCTTGTAAAACAGACATAGAGGTGCTGATACGTCAGGTAGGCATTCCTGGATTCGATTCTATTTTTCTGGAAATCGATAGTTTACATTTCTGAGGAGAGAAAGAGGATTCAGGTTCTTAAGCCAAAGGCAACCAAACCCAAAAGGTGGAGCCTTCATCTTTTTTTGATGTCACTCCAATTTGTCCTTCCATGTGTTCGACCAGTACCTTTGTGATATACAACCCCAGACCAACTCCCTGAGCCATTCGCAGATCACCCACTCGGCTAAATTGATCAAAAACCTGATCGATTTGGCTTTCATCAATTCCCACACCAGTATCCACTATGGAAATTTGAATTCCATTATCCATTGGTTCTGTTTTGATATGTACGGCCCCTTTTTCGGTATACTTTGCTGCATTAGAAATCAAATTATCCAGAACAATTTCCAAATCATCTCCAACAGCTCGTACCGGTTGTTCAGGTATCATCAAATCAGTGAGAATGGTCACCTCTGGTTTGAATAAGCTCCTTAATTGTTCAACAGCGTTTTGAATCAAGGGATTGAGGTGTAAAGATTGAAAAAGAGGAGGAGCTTTTTCGGATTCGATTTTAGCAAGATTCAAAATTTGATTGACCAGTTTAATCATCCGGTTTGCATTCTTATCCACAATCTTCAAGTGTGCTGTTTGATTGTCGGAAGGGGATTCACACTTCATTCCCTGTTGCAAAAATCGCAGATATTGTTGAATGACTGTAATGGGGGTGCGTAACTCATGAGAAATGAAATGATAAAAATCCTGAATTGCTTCTGTGCGCTTTTCCACTTTCTGTTCCAAGTCCGTATTGAGCTTTGTCAACTCCTCAATTAATTTATGATTTTCGACTTCCAGTTGATAAGCTTCCAAGGCACGTTTGATGGTAACCACCATGTCTTTCGGTTCAAAAGGTTTAATCATGAATTTATAAACATTTCCCTCATTGATGGAATCCACAATAACGTTGACATCCGTAAATGCCGTCAAAATGATTCGGACTGTTTGCGGAATGAGGGGAAGCGTCTGTTTTAGAAATTCTACACCCGTCATGTTTGGCATACGTTGGTCCGTAATAATAAGGTGGATTGGCTCCGAGGAGTTTTTTACAAGTTCCAAGGCTTCTTCTCCATCATTAGCAGTTAACAGCTGGTAATCTTCTTCTAATAATTCAACCAGGGACAATAAATTCAGATCCTCATCATCAACCAGCAATATAGTATATTTTTTATCACTCGTTTCAGCCGTCTGTGCTTTTTTTATGGTCTCTTTTGTCAAATAAGCCATAGATTCCTCTTTCGATCAGAGTTAATGGATGTTGCTACTATCAAGTGTTAAGGGAAGATATAAGACTAAGGTGGTTCCGATCCCAAACTTGGATTCTACCTCAATCCTGCCCTGGTGTTTTTCGATAATCCCATAAGTAATGGAGAGTCCCATTCCGGTTCCTTCTCCAACTTTTTTGGTGGTAAAAAACGGATCAAATATTTTTGATTTGATTTCCTCACTCATGCCACAGCCATTGTCTTGAAAACGAATGGCCAACATTGAATCTTGAGTCGGTTCTCTTGCAATAGAAGTTTGAATACTCAAGCAACCTGGGCACATCTCTCCTGTTTCTTGTTGTTTTTGTTGAATGGCTTGACAGGCATTGATCATGATATTCATAAAAACCTGATTGAGTTGGGAGGGCAAACAATCAATTTGTGGATCTGCCTGGAAATCACAAACAAATTCCACATCTCTTCTGTATTTAGTTTGAATGAGCCGGAGTGTTGATTCGATTCCCTCTGTCACATAGATCCTTTTTTGCTCTGCTTCATCTAAACGAGAGAAGGTTCGTAGATCCTCAACAATATTTTTGATGCGAAGACTTCCCTCACTGATAGCCATCAAGTTTCGGTTGAGGGGTTGAAAACGTTCTTCCACCATTTCAGTAAATTCGGCATCCACATTCTCTCCTGCCAAATCATACATAAATTGATTCAATTTCTTCAGTTTATTGGCCAGATTGTGTGTCCCTGTATAGACAAAATTGGTGGGATTGTTGATTTCATGAGCCACCCCTGCTACCAATGTTCCCAAACTGGCCATTTTTTCAGATTGCACCAATTGAATTTGTGTGTGTTGCAATTGTTGATGCTGGTTTTCTAACTGAGCGTGTTGCTGTTTTTGTGTTTCCAAAGAGTGTCGAAGTTCCAATGTTCGTTCTTCTACTTTCAATTCCAGGGTTTGATTCAATGATTCCAGTTGTTGAATTTTATCCAACACGGCCAGTCTCATTTTTTCAAAGCTCTTGGCCAGAACTTCTAATTCATCTTCTGATTGAAAAGACCGAGAATTGAGCAGGTTGGGAGAATTTTGTAAACTATCCGCTCTTTGAGGGTCCAACTGTTCAGTGGCCGTGGTTAACATTTCTAAAGGAGTGCCAACAATGCGACGCACAAAGAATAAAAAGATAAACCAGAGAAATCCTGTCTTAATCACCGCATTGGTCAAAATCAGAATAAATCCATATTGGATGCGATCAATCACAATTTGGTTTCCAGTATAAATCGTACCTTGTCCCAGGTGGTAGGCTCGGCCATTCTCATCGTGATAATAAATAGGAAATGTAAAATCAAACAATTCGGTAAATAATCTTCCAGAGGCAACAGGCTGCTGTTCTCCATTTTTTTCAATAAATACTCTTTTTCCATTGTCATCCAGTATCTCCCCAACCGCTCCAGCAATACTTTGATTTTGTGTCTCAATGATTTTGACTCCAAGAACGATTTCAATATTTTGCATGCCAAACAAAATAGATGCCAGCTGGTCATCATTGTAACTCCACAAGGTTTCAGCGATTCCTGCTTCAAACGTTTTTTGCAGCCCTTGCAGCTCATGGAAAACATTTTCTTTAACATGCCAATATTCAGAAAGAAGCTGAATACACGTCACAATTAAAGTGATAACAAAGTAGAGACCAAAGACCACTTTCAAGAGACGAGTGGATATTGAATTTTTAAAAGGAATGGGTTGACGACTCATAACAACTTTATTAGAACTGGAGTGCTCGTGATAGAAAAACCATTTATTCTTTCAATTGTCCCAAAATCACCTTCTTATATCCTTGCCTATAATGAGGAATGGAATCAGCATCCAACCATTCTTCAAAGATACCTCGCCACTCTTCTGTTGGTAAGGCATTCAGCAAATAGGCATTAACACGTTCTATTACTTGTTGCCCCCATTCATTTTTGGTACAAGCCAAAGGGCTCCAGATGAATTGATTGTCCCCAAGCTCTGAGATTTGTAAAATTTTGATTTGTTGGAAATCTTGCCCCAATTCTCGTAAATCAAACGCAATCAACCAGGGATATTCTACCGTGGCATGAATTCTCTGAGAAAGGAGCATTTTGAGCAGATTTCGACTGACACTCTTTCCTTTGTAGATATATGTAGTGTCCGACTTATATTGTTCAATCAGAGGCATATTAATTGGCCCATAAGAACGTCCCTCGGCATAACCAAACTTAATTTCAGGGGTTTGGAGTAGCTGTTTGAGGGAAATCATTTGGTTTTCCTGAAAATGTTTTTCATAGACCGCTTTTCTTGTCACTATACCATGAGCGGGAACGATCACAAAAATTAACGATTTATGGGCGACCTTGGCCCACTCTTCGCTCCAGATTGAAGCGTTGTAACATACACGTTTCTTTTCTCTCATCAATTGTTGTATTCTAGGATCCTTGGCAACAAGAGTTTCGTGTTCATATTCTGGAAAAAGTTTTTGAAAGTGACGCATATACTTTTGATGGAATCCTTTTCCTTTGAATGCTCCATCTAAGATGTAGACAGGAGGAAAGTCTAAAACAGCCCACGTCATCACTTCCTTAGCGGAAAGAGAAAAAGGAAAGGTCAAAGCAAAAAGCCCCAGACCAAAGCAAATGCTTTTAAAATTCAGCATTGGTTTATGATATTTCATAATTTTCCCCCTTTGATGTTGTATGGAAAGTTTCAGGTAGAAGGTAACCAAACCCAGAAAGTAGAGCCTTCGTCTTTTTTTGAAGTCACTCCGATTTGTCCTCCCATGCGCTCAGTCAACACCTTGGTGATATACAACCCCAAACCAGTGCCCTGGGCCATCCGTAGATCGCCCACTCGGCTAAACTGGTTAAATACTTGATCAATTTGATCGGTATCAATCCCGACACCCGTATCCTCAACAGAGATTTTGATGCCATCATCCACTTCCTGACTTTTTATCTGCACAGAGCCTGACTTTGTATATTTTGCGGCATTGGAAATCAGATTTTCCAGAACGGTTTCTACGTCTTCTAAAACTGCCTGTACAGACGGTTCTGATTCTGTTAAATCCGTGAGAACGGTTACTTCTGGTGTGAATAAACTGCTCAGTTGTTCCACAGAGATTCGAATCAGAGGGTTAATTTTTAAAGATTGCGGGGACGGGATTGCGTTTTGAGATTCGATTTTAGCAAGATTCAAAATTTGATTGACCAGTTTGAAAACCCGGTCTGCACTTTTTTCGACGATCTGCAAATGCTTCATTTGATCACCGGATGGAAGTTCGCATTTTGCTCCTTGCTGAAGAAATCGCAAATATTGTTGAATCACTGTAATGGGGGTGCGCAATTCATGAGAGATGAAATGATAAAAATTCTGGATTGCCTCTGTACGTCTTTCTACTTTTTGCTCTAATTCTGCATTGAGCCTTCTCAGTTCCTTAATCAACTGATGATTCCACACCTCCAGTTGATAAGCTTCCAAGGCCCGCTTGATGGTAACCTGCATGTCTTTTGGCTCAAAGGGTTTGATCATGAATTTATAAACATGCCCTTCATTGATCGAATCAATGATCACATTGACATCCGTGAATCCTGTCAAAATGATGCGAACTGTTTCAGGAATGAAAGGCATGGTTTGTTTTAGAAATTCCACACCCGTCATGTTTGGCATACGTTGATCAGAAATAATGAGATGAATTTGTTCCGAGGCAATTTTCACAAGATCCAACGCCTCTTCTCCATCGGTGGCAGTTAAAAGATTGTAGTCATCTTCCAATAATCCAACCAGGGCTCTCAAATTCCGTTCCTCATCGTCAACCAACAATATGGTATATTGTTTGTTGTTCCTTTCCATCGCTTTTGTTTTTTTGATGCTTTCTTTTGTCAAATAGGCCATGAGTTCCCCCCTCGATCAAAATTAATGGATTTTGCTACTGTCAAACTCCAGAGGAATAAGTAAGATTAAAGTTAAATTATTTCAAACGAGTTATAAAGGTCAAGACTGTCAAAATAGTCTTGACCAAATCATTCTTCTAATAAGAATCTATCCTGAAGCTTTTTATATGTCTATGCTGTTGTTGTTCCAAATCGTCTGAAATCAAACAAATCTTGCACAAGTTCGTCCAAATCGTCCGAAGTTAGAAAAGGGGTAGGGCGTTGTCAGGTAGGCTCTAACAGTCAGGTAGGCTCAGGTCTAATCAGTAGATTGTTTTAACCAATTAGAAATTGTGATAGGAGAAACCCCAAAAGTTCGAGACACTCCTCTCAGGCTGCCTTGTTTCTTGTATGCACGCAAAATTTTCTGTTTTTGGGCCTCGCTGTATCTTATTTTAGGGGCTAATACTTTCGAGGCACCACAGTCTCTGCATTTGTATTGCTGGTTACCACAAATATTGAAACCATTTTTGATAACATTGAGGCTGCCACAGTCTCTGCATGAAAGTTTTTGCACTGTTTTATCCATTACATTCGGTCCGAGTTGATATGTGTTCTTTCAGTACACAACAAAACTTCGTTTTGCCATCAAATCCACAAACTACTCCAGCACAGGTGAGAGATCTAAAGCTAGCATTGTCAACTGCCGGAGATCTCTCCCTGTAGAGGTGAGCAATTTGGGAGATGCCACGGATGCTATTATTGTTGTGTGATGAGATTTTTTGCTTTAACGTTTATGAAGACAATCACAATGGATTTTCATTATCGATAAAAGTCTGTATGCCCTTAGACAAGGATTGGATCATTTGATGAGCTTTTAGCTCATCAGGCAGGCTGTCAATGATAGTTTTCAGAGCGCGAAAAAGGGCAGGGCGTATTACATTGGGGGTTTCAAAACTTTCCATATAATATGCATGGCCATCGATCTTTCGATTATACCATCCTGCTGCGTCTCCTTCCACCGGAACAATAGGTTTTTGTTGAAATAGTTGAAAATAGGGAGTCACTTCTGAAGGACGTTTAAAAAATGTCTCACCAAATGCGATCACAGTGCCTTTGCCCACTGTTAAATAAACGGCTTCATCCAAATGTTTTTCTTCGATATTCTTATCAAGGTATTCTCTTTCAATTCGTTCGAGATAGCCCAATTCTTTATAAAATGCCAACACTTGTTGAATAAATTCCTGAAAAGAAGGGTAAAGCTGCAGGCCATATCGATTGTGCTCAAAAAACGTCAGTTGTAAATTCAAAACCTGAGGAGTGTATATATGAGAACGAACTTCTTTTCCGAAACCAATCCATTCGACTGATGCTTTGGGCAATGGGTTTCCACTCGATTGCTTGGTGACTTTTGATTTGGGCTTGTTTTCTTTAGGTAGCGTATTGACCCGCCCTGTCATACTTTTGAATGTCTGAAAGACTTTCTTGGACAATTTCTTGCCGTATTTTCGGGTGTGCTCCCATTGCATTTTGAGTGTAGTTGCCTGACAGGCTTTTTCCACTTTGGCCTGGCTCCCTATTTCTACAGATCGAATGTTCATGGCTTCAGGGATTTCTCCTTTCAGTTGACCTGCCGATTGCATGGTTGCAATTCCCCGGTGCACATTTTCTGACAAAGCAGCCACTTGTGCGACATTGAGTGAGTCCAGCCATTTTTTTTCCTGTTCCCTGATTTTTTCGAGCGGGTCTGAACTATCGAAAGGGTCGAGAGAAGGAAAATACTTTTCGGTATCCTTTAAACCCTCACACATTTCAGGGCTCAATTGATGGCTTTGATCGAAGGTACGATCGGCTTCATCCAGGGATGTGAAAATATTTTCTACACTTTCGTATGCCGCTACTTTGGCTAATGCGTATTGAGGATCATCACTTTTGCCCGACACAACATTGCGTTTATCCATTTCGTAGAGTTCGGTATGCAACCAGTACTTGAAATAATGATGCTTCCAGGCCAGGTAATCAAAAATACCCGTATCACACAGAAGATGAGAAGTGAACTTTCTGAATCGCTCTGCAATCAAGTCATGGTTGTGTGACTCACGAAATATAGGCTCACGGGATCTCAAAATCTTACAAATGTTGAGTTTGAGATTTTTCCGAGTCCAGGTATATTCCTCCTGTATGGATCGGGGTAACAGATTTTTAATTTCCTTCAAAGGAGCTTCTGCAAATTCTAATAATTCTTTTTGAGAAAGTTTTGATTCGGAAACAGTCGCTTTTTTGAAAAATTTTTGATTTTTCAGCATCAACGAAATCACATTGTAAGTTCCAATGACTTTAGAGGCATAGATTCGAAGAATTTTTTCTTTTGCAGCACTGTCCCCCATGAATAAAAGTTTGAGATAATCGAGCAATTCTTCTGAACTGCCATAAAATGGTAAAATCGATTTGATGACCTGATGTTGTTCTGGAGTCAACTGTTCTGAGATAAATTCTCTTATGTCTTCACATAAAATCAAAGCTTCTTTCACAGACATCTGATCAAAAACCAATCCATCTTCTGAAACAATTTGGGTTCCATTTTTCGAATCATTATCCGGGCTGATGAGCAACTTGTTTTTTAAAGTTTCGAAATAATCAGAGACAGGTTGAGCATCTGAATCCCCAAAAAAATTTTCCCAGGTGGCTTTCTTGCTATCTCCTGAGATATCCAAATCGATAAAATCGGGATTATCTTCTTCCGGTTCGTCAAAAAATGAATTGTCCTTATGGTCATCCCAGTCAGTGCTCGTTTGTTCTTCACCCAGGATAGTGAATGAACTGTCTGCAACCATTGAATTTCCTTGTTTTTCTAATCCTTCTGCAAGCATATCTCCTCCTTTTTCAGCCTGAGTGAGACAGGCATTGAATTCTTGAAACAATATTTCAATTTCTTGATAAAACCCAGTTTCTGTCGGATCTTTCTGAATTTGTCCCAAGGAACTGCGTAATGTATCGCGTGCCTTGTTGAGCAACTGTATGTAAAGCTCCTCATTGCCACTGGCTGTCCCATGGAGCATCGTAATCTTGCTCATTTTTTGGAGGAGCTTTTGCAGTGGCTTCATTCCCATGTGAGCAACATTATTCTCAATCGATTGAAACATTGAAGATGTTGCCACTCGCATTTCGCTACTGCCTGGATTATTACCCAGGGCTTGTAGACTTTGTATCAATGGTCCCACAGAATCAAGAACCTGGTTACTATGGGCGGCTAATTGAATGATTTGCTGTGGATCGGGAGATTGTTTTTCAGACATTTTACAAATTCTCTTGAAGTTGAACTAATGCTTCCTGTTCGGTATCATAGCAAATAAAGGTTTTGTCCAGACCAACACTTTTAATGACCCTTAAGACATCGTCATTGAGTTGACAAAGCATCCACTGGATATCTGCTTTATGAGAATCTTTGAGCAAACTGTAAAGAACCCCTATTCCGGCAGAATCGATTTTGATTACTTTTTCTAAATTCACTAAAATGGCTTTCAGGTGATTGTCTTCTCTCAGGGTTTGAACATAAAACCGAAAAGAATCTGAATTTTGCCAGGTGATATCGTTTTCTACATGGATAATACAGATATCATTTTCAATACGTTGGGATAATTTCATATTTTTGCTAAGTGCATATATTCGTGAATCAATATCTTCAGAAAACCACGATTCAAAAACGGGTTAACTTCCATTTAAGAAAAATCTACCCTGAAGTTGTTAATATGTCGATCTTGTTGTCGTTCCAAATCGTCCAAAATCAAACAACCTCGATTCAAAAACGGGTTAACTTCTATTTCAGAAAAATCTACCCTGAAGTTGTTAATATGTCGATCTTGTTGTCGTTCCAAATCGTCCAAAATCAAACAACCTCGAT
>JANQHV010000249.1 GCA_028282505.1 SAR324 cluster bacterium
ATTTTTTATTTATGATCAAGCCTGTTAAACTGCAAACAGTTAGGAACAAAACAATCTTTCACTTATTATAAAGAGGCCATTATGTTAAAAAAATTAGTATTACTGTTTACCAGTCTATTCCTTGTTGCTCAATTTTCTTTTGCCGCAACCTACAAAGTCGATACCGGCCACTCCCAAGTCAATTTTGTTGTCACCCATTTAATGATCTCCAAAGTTCGGGGCTTGTTTACAGAGTTTGAAGGACAGATCGAGGCAGACCCTGGTGCAAAAACGGTACAATCGGTGAAAGGAGTTGTCCAGACCGCTTCTATCGATACTCGTGAGGAAAAAAGAGACAAGCACTTGAGGAGTCCTGATTTCTTCTCAGCTGCGGATTATCCACAAATGACCTTCACCAGCAAGCGCATCTCTGGATCAGGAGACAACATCACGGTTCATGGGGACTTGACCATTCGTGGTAATACGAAAGAAGTGGCCTTGACAGGTAAGTTCTTGGGAGTGGTTCAAGATCCCTGGGGCAATGAACGTGTTGGTTTTGAAGCCAGCGGACAGATCAACCGCCAGGAGTTCGGTTTGAAATGGAATAAAATGCTAGAAGCTGGTGGTGTTGTGGTTGGCGATGAAGTAGAGATCACATTAGAAATCGAGGCCATCAAACAGACGTGATTCCAAAAGTATTTTGAATTTCCGCCCTTCATGCTCTGGAAGTGCATTCCACTCCAGAGCATTTACTTGGCCTTTTCCCACTTTTTGCGAAAAGAGGCTGCATGCTTATCAATCCATCGGGAGACTACCATATTTTGATCTTCGGTGGGGTATTGTTGCACATAGTCAAGAATTTCTTGAAGTTGAATGATTAAGTACTGTTTTTCCTGTCTTTGTTCAGTATAGCACACCAACGGATCTACAACTACTTCCACATCTCTGGCCATAACAGCTCCCGGTTTTCAAACCCGAATTGAGAAGTATTTTTAGCAAGCAAGTTTTTTGAGGGTAAGCAAGGTTTCGATAAAATACTTGGAGAAATCTCGGAAAAATTTGGAATAATTGAGGATTCGCTCCATTTTTCCTGATTTTTCATAAGTTAGCCCTATTAAATCAAAAAAAATCATTAAGATACAAACTAAAATTCCGTTTGATGCAAAATGATTTCTGGAGAAGTATCATGAAACTACCCAAAATGACAGCACATGAAAGCTTGAAACCGTCACAAAGCCCATATAAAACGAGTTGGAACCACACCCACACCGTTGGGATCACTCCCACAGCACAAGCAGTAGAGAGGGCCTATGTCGATCAATAATCCTTTTTTTATGCAGGTTTGACAAAGTTCAACTTGCAAGATATTCTCAAAACGCTATGGGTATATGGCTGATGTAAGGTTTTGTCCCAGAATATGTATATAGCTCAAACATTTCTTGATAGAAAACATGCCAAATGCCCAATTTTCCTCAATTTTCTTTATTAAAACATCTAGAAAAAAACGCACCGGTGATTTGTGATGGTGCGAAGCTTCCCCTGTTAAAAGAGATGGGATTTCCTGAAACCAATGCTTGTTTTATGGCAAATCTCACACACCCCGAGTTGGTTCCCCAAGTGTATCAAAATTATCTGGAGGCAGGAGCTTCTATTTTGCGTACCAACACAGAAGGAGCCCATCGTTTTGTGTTGGAAGAATTAAAGCTGGTTGATCGCTTGGAGAATATCAATAACAATGGCATGGCTCTATTGCGCGAAGGAGTAGGCATGCGTGGACTTCCAGCAGGAAGTGTGACTTCTGTCAAAAAAGATGTGTTGGGAGAAATTCCAACCCATCTGCTGGAAAGGGCCTATGGCGAGCAATTTATTTATCTGGCTGATACGGGAGCTCGCTTCATGATGCTCAGTGAGTTTACTGACCTGGATGATTTGAAAATAGCCTTAAGGGTGGCGAAACATTCTGTTCAAAAACAACTGGTGGTTCATTTATGTCTGCACCAGGAAGAAGAGCCTGCTGTAGTGCTGGAGAAGATGCAGGAATTGTGGGAAAGGGGGGCTGATTTCCTGGGTATCCAGGCCTCCTGGCAGTATAAGAACCTGTCTTGGTTGATGGCAACACTGGTGGATCATTTTGGAATCGTCAGTATCTTGCTGGATGAGCCTGCACGACTGCCTTTTGGTCAGGTTTCCTCTGAGTTTAAAAAAACAGTACAACAACTTCTGGAGCAGGAAATCGCAATCATTGGTGGTGGACATCATACCACTCCCGCACACATTCAAAGTATCACAGAAATTGTTACCAATCTCCCAGCTTCATGAGGTGAACTACGCTCTGAAGATCATCAAACGCTCCAAAATACCGATGATCATGGTTTGGCTCTTTGGCAGCTATTCCCGAGGAGACTTCATCAATCGCCGGACGGTGGATCAAGATGGGGTCATCAGGTCAGCCAACAACAAGCCCAAGCCCTGCTGGAAAAAGTGGGTTGGTTGCAACGGACCATCTACCAGGCTTGCCTGGAAAAACTCCTTCAGATCTATCCTCAACAACCCTTGAACGATCCCCCTTCCCCCTGATTTTCTGGATCTGGAACAACTGGACACCCACCCATTGCCTCATGCCGAACTGACCCTCAAAAAACAGGCCCTGGAACAGGCCAATCGACGGATTGAGCAGATTGCCCAAACAGGAGAAATCAAGGAGAGGCAATGGGAAGAGGCCCTTGATGCAGAGCGCTGGCCAAAGAGCAGGCTTTGAAACGGGAAGCCAAGGCTTTGCGGAGGGAGTTGAAAACTCGTCAGGAAAAGGAAGAAAAAGAACTGGAATTGGAAAAAGAGCGTTTGGAGGCTTTGTTGCAGGAGCGAAGTGAATAGGCTGTCCTTTGCTGGCGAGGAAATTAAGAAAGGAAAGGTTTTTTCCTCTGTGTTTTCTGTGCCTCTGTGGCAAATATCTTTGTTGACACCTCACATGAAGTTTTTACCAATCTCCTAGCTTCATGTTAAAAATATCCACTTCTCGTTTTGTTTTTTTGAGCTTGACTGGTTGGGGAGGCTCAATTTCTTCATCTGTTTCATCGGGTTGTTCTGGTATGGTAGTGGTGCCCATCGAATAAATGGCATCGCGCACAGTAGGATAGAAGTGTATTTTCTCCGTTAAACTCAGCTTATGCAGGACTTCAATCAAGTCAATCTTCAAACTACAAAGGGCAAATGCTTTTCTCTGTTTCTTCAAGTTCACATATTTCCCGCACAGCATCCCGATTCCTGCAGAATCAATAAATTCAACATCACTGCATTCCAACAAGAGTCCTTTGAGTTGTCTTTCATTTTCAATAGAAATCAACAGGGGTTTTAAATGCTGATTGATTTTCGCCACGGTTGCACGCGAAATATCCCCACGGATGCTGACAATGTATAACTGATTTTGTTCATAATGCTTGACTTGAAACATCCTTTTTTCCTATTCAAATGGTTAACATTTGTTTATCATACCCCACAATCATATCCTGATCTTTTTACGGCTCATGAGTCTTTTCTCGATAATATCTATTTGTAAAAAAATGATGAAGATAACAATAAGATGGTTTACTGAAAAGCTTGGGATAATCTTGATCGTGATTGGCTTCTTCGTAACGTGGGGGGGCGTGTTGGTCACTTTCCCAGACATGGGACAAATTCCTTGGTATTTTTACGGAGCCTCTCTCGTCACGTTAGCAGGGTTTATACTCTATTTTCGAAAAAATGTGAATCCTAAAGTACTTCGTCTGGAAGCAACACGTTTGGAATTAGAAGAGCAGCGCCAACAGATGCAGCAGCAGGAACAACGCATTCAGGAAGACTTGAAAGAACTGAATAAAAGAATAGTGCACTTCAATGAGCAACTGAAAACATACCATGAATGGATGGAGTTTCCCACAGGCA
>JANQHV010000250.1 GCA_028282505.1 SAR324 cluster bacterium
TATAATGGGTCTTTAAATAATCTTCTGTTGCGGGAATGTGTTCAATGGTATTATGCGTGAAAAGCAAAACTTCATCAAAGATTTGATGGACCGTTTCCAGGTCATGGTGTACCACTAAAATTGTTTTTCCGTTTTCCGCCAATTTTTTCCAAATATTGACAATCAATTGCTCTCCCTTTTCATCAATACCAGCCAATGGTTCATCCAGGAACAACAGCCGACTGTCTTGCATGAGCAGTCTTCCAAAGTAAGCACGTCGCTGTTCGCCTCCTGATAATTCGGAAAGCTGGGCGCCCTTCAAGTGTTTGATTTCCAGTTTGTCGAGCACCTCATTGATGTTTTGCTGATTTTTATACGATTGCCAGGGCCACCTGAATTGAAAATAAGACGGACTGCCCATTGCGATGAATTCTTCAACAGTCATTGGAAAATCCGTAGGAATGGTGATGTGTTGTGGTAAATACCCTATTTGATTTTTGACTTCAGCAAACGTTTTTCCAAAATAAGAAATCTCACCAGAGTAAGGAGCTTCCCCTACCAATGCTTTCAATAAAGTTGTTTTTCCACAGCCATTTGGCCCCAACACCCCTATCAATCGCCCATGTGGAATTTCACAGTGACAATGCAGGGTGACACCCCCAGGGCCTATGTCTAAATGGATTCCAGAAACACAAAGTAAACAGTCCATCCGTTCCTACTTATTATAATTATGGGGTAGAGGCATCTTGAAAAGCACCTGCAATGGTCTTTACATTTTTTTGCATCAAACCAATGTAGGTATCTCCTGCCTGTCCCAAAACATCTAAATTGCCAGATATCAATTCTGCCTTGATCACGATATCAGCTTCCTGGCCAATTCTCGACAAAAGAGAAGACCGACTGCCTGATTCTATAAAAAGCACCCGCACCTTTTTTTGCCGCAGCGTCGCAATGATGTGGCGCAACACCCATGGACTCGGTTGGTCATGGGTTGTCAATCCACGCGGCGACAGTGTTTGAAAGCCATATGCCTTTCCAAAGTATTGAAAGGCGTTGTGTCCTGTCACCAACAATCGTTGTTCTTTTGGAATGAAACTCAGTTTTTGATGAATCCATTCATGCAAACTCTTTAATTGTTGAACATAGTGTTCGGCATTTTCCTCATAATGAGTCGCATGTGCAGGATCATGAGTTGATAAGTAATCGGCAATGATTTCACTCACTCGTATTATCATTTGAACATCATGCCAGATATGGGGATTGACTGCTGTTGTGTGTTCTTCCCTGTGCAACGGTGCGTTAGGCTGTGGTACTGCTGGTTGGTTGGCAACCGTTCTGTATAAGGGAAGTAATTGGGAAAGGTGTTTTCCTACTTCCAACTGCTTCTCATTGGCTACTGTTTTCAGAGAAGATGTCAGCCAATTTTCCAAATTCAGCCCCAACCAGATCACCAAATGAGCACTTCTCAAGCGAATCTGGTCTTTTGGGGTTAATTTGATATCATGCAGGTCAATTCCTCGTGGAGCCAGGGAGGTCACCCTGATATGTTCCTGGCCAATATTTTTTGTGACATCTTCGAGAATGCTCCAGGAAGTCACTACTTTTAGAGGCTGATTGTCTTTTGCCAACAAAGCAACACTTCCAAAACAAAACAATAAACAGCAAATTCCAACTTTTTTGAAATCAATTATTGTATAAGCCCCATAGAAAATTTTTACATCCTCAATCAGCTTTTTTAGTTTGTCAATATTCATGCTTTCTTAGATAATACAGTAAATCTTATCAAAATATCATTTATTACCAGGAAACGCATCAATTCATTTACATTTTTCTTCATTTTTTTCAGCAATTCTCAGAACCTGTTTGGAAAAGATGGTTCGTGGTGAAAAGCAGAATCAAGCCCTTCAAACAGGTTCTCAGTTCCTATTTCAATCCAAAAGATTCATGAAAGTATTGGTTACCGGAGGAGTCAAAAGTGGTAAATCACGGATTGCCGAGCAGCGCAGTCTTGAACTGTCTCAAGGAGAAAAAGCCATTTATCTGGCGACTACCGAAATGATTGACTCGGAAATGGAAGCACGTATTCTGGTGCATAAAGAACGGCGGAAGGATCGGTTTGTTACCGTAGAAGAACCATTGAATTTGCACGAGACCATCCAGCAATACAGCCGTACCATTTTGATAGAGTGTTTGACCATGTGGATGAATAATATGCTATTTCATCAAAAAACAGAGCAGTTGATACTGAGAGAAATCGAACGGGTCTTGCAGCTACCCAATCATACAGTGTTTGTCTTAAACGAAGTTGGCCTGGGTGTGATCCCCGATAACCCACTTGCTCGCCAATTTGTTGACATCTCAGGAAAAGTTTCACAACTCATTGGGGCACATGCTGATGAAGTTTTGTTTTGTGTGGCAGGACAAACACTTCGGGTGAAATAAAGTGGGGTCGGTCATATTTTCGTCCAGTTGTGCAAAAACGATTTCCCCTCCTTGCCAAGGAGGCCGTCCGCGGAAGCGGGTTAGGGGAGGTTGTCGATTATAGCACCAACCCCTCCTAACCGAAGGTCGGCCCCGCTCCCTTGGTAAGGAGAGGAACAATTTCAGGTGGACGAAAATATGATCAAGCCCAATAAAGTCAAATGGTAAGAAAGTTTAGCCACAGAGGCACAGAGAGCACAGAGAAAAAATATTTTGAAAAAACAACGGTACGATAAACCTACCTGAAAGAAGGAGACACATGTTGAAATTTGACATAGAGCCGGTTTCTGTTGAGATGCAGGAAGCATTACAGCAAAAAATTGATACGAAAACCAAACCATTGGGGGCATTGGGGCGTTTAGAAAAATTAGCATTGCAGGTTGGTAACATCCAACAAAAGCTCAACCCGGTGCTGAACCAACCAACAATTGTAGTTTTTGCTGGTGATCATGGCATTGTTGCTGACGGAGTGAGTGCTTATCCTCAGGAAGTGACATTCCAGATGGTCATGAATTTTATTGCGGGAGGTGCAGCAATCAACATATTTGGCCGTCAACATGGGATGCACATCAAAGTAGTGGATGCCGGAGTCAATTTTGATTTTTCAGAGCAAACAGGATTGATCAATGCCAAAATAGCAAAAGGGACAAAGAATTATTTAAAAGAGCCTGCCATGACTGAACAACAATGCCGTGATGCCATGAGCAAAGGTGCTGAGATTGTCCAAACCATTCATCAAGAAGGAAGCAATGTCATTGGTTTTGGCGAGATGGGCATTGGAAATACCTCATCGGCTTCTATTTTGATGAGTTTGTTTTGCCAGTTGCCCCTGGAAGAATGTGTGGGGCGTGGTGCTGGAGTGGATGATGCCGGTTTAGAAAAGAAAAAGACATTGTTGCAGCAGGCCATTGCTAACAATCCCGTGGATGGTTCTCCTCTTTCCATTTTATCCACATTTGGAGGATTTGAAATTGCCATGATGTGTGGAGCGTATTTGCAGGCAGCGTCTCTGAAAATGATCATTCTGGTCGATGGCTTTATTGCCACGTCGGCCTTATTGGCAGCCTCCAGGTTTTCTCCAGATGTGCTGGGGTATTGTGTGTTTTCTCATGTCTCAGATGAATCGGGGCATCAACGTTTATTAGAGCATTTAGAAGCAAAGCCTTTATTGGATCTACAGATGCGTCTGGGAGAAGGAACTGGTACGGCAATGGCTTATCCCATTCTCCAGGCTGCCGTTAACTTTCTTGCGGAGATGGCTTCTTTTGAGTCAGCAGGTGTCAGTAACAAAGATTGATCACACAATCCGTACATTTTTAACAGCCCTGACCTTTTACACTCGGATTCCCTGGCCTAAATTTGTTGACTATTCTGCAGATTTGCAGAGAGAGTCGATCGTTTACTTTCCGTTGGTTGGTTGGATTGTCGGTATAGTAGCAGCCTTGATTTTTGAACTGGGCCAGGTCTACTTCCCAGTATCTGTGGCCATTTTGCTCAGTATGGCGGGTACTGTCTTATTGACGGGAGCCCTTCATGAAGACGGGTTGGCTGATTGCTGTGATGGTTTTGGAGCTGGTTGGAACAAAGAACAGATCCTGACCATCATGAAAGATTCCAGCATTGGAACCTATGGTGTGTTGGGACTGGTTTTGACACTGGGATTGAAGTTTGTGGTGTTGTTGGAAGTGGAGCCACAGCACCTGGCTCTGGTGATGATCGCAGGTCACAGTCTGAGTCGTTTTTTAGCAATACTACTGCTTTATACTCATGAATATGTCGGTATTTCACAAGGAAGCAAAGCACAAGATTTCATCAAGCCACTTTCTGGCAAAGAATTATGTTTAGCTGGTACTTTTGGCATTCTTCCGCTATTCTTAGTCCACCCCATTTATTTAGTATTTTTATTTCTCCTTTTGGCAGTCCAACAACTTCTTGGGAAATTATTTCGTAAAAAAATTGGAGGCTATACAGGTGATTGTTTGGGAGCAACCCAACAAATCACAGAGGTCATCTTTTATATGCTGATTTTAGCAGGAGTTCAGTGATGAATACCACACTCAATCGAAACTTCCACACTCACACGTATCGGTGCAAACATGCATCTGGAGATGTGGCTGATTATTGTCAGGCTGCTTTAGAAAATGGATTGTCTGTTCTGGGCATGTCCGACCACACGGCATTACCCGACCATCGCTGGTCAAATGTGAGAATGGAGATGGAGGAATTGCCTTCGTACTGTTCGGCAATTGATCAGGCACGGGTTGACTTTCCAGAACTCACTATCATTAAAGGAATGGAATGTGAATATGCTGACGAATACACTTCTTTTTACCAGGACACACTCCTGGGGGAATTGCAATTTGATTATCTAGTTGGTGCGGCCCATTATATTCCTGTCGGCAATTCTTGGAAATCCAGTTTTGGCGGGATAGAAAGCGCTGCTGATTTGCGAACTTATGCCAATTATATGATCCAATCCATTGAATCAGGATTGTTTGCATTTATGTCGCATCCCGATCTTTTTGGGAACTCTTATCTGAGCTGGGATCAGGAAGCCATTGCAGCGTCACAGGATATTTTCGAAGCTGCCTCTGCTTTAAAAGTTCCTCTGGAAATCAATGGGCTTGGTATGCGAAGAGGTAAGGTGGATACACCACAAGGAAAAAGAAATCCATATCCGTGGCTTCCTTTCTGGGAAATGGCTGCCGACTATGGCATTGAAGTGGTGGTCAATTCTGATGCACACCGACCAGAGGACATTGTTGGCAACATGAAAGAAGCGGCTGCTATTGCCGAAAAATTCGGACTTGCTTTTGCCGACTTGCCGTTGTTGACTAAGAACTAATCAGGAAGATTTTAAAATCCCTGCTTGCCCTACTCGGCTTCTATTTTGACAACCCAGGACATCTTGCACGAAGTGCCCCACTTCAATGAGCTTTGTTAAATCAATTCCAGTCTCTATTTCCATGCCATGCAGCATATACACTAAATCTTCAGTGGCGACATTACCGCTAGCTCCTCTGGCATAAGGACATCCTCCCAAACCGGCAATTGAAGAATCAACAATGGAGATTCCAAGTGCCAGACAGGCATAAATATTGGCCAGAGCCTGTCCTCGTGTATCATGAAAGTGGATGGCCAGTTGTGTCATTGGAACTTGATCGGCAACGGCCTGAAGCATCCTTTGTGCTTGCAAAGGCGTTCCAGCACCAATCGTATCCCCTAGAGAAATTTCGTAGCATCCCAGTTCTATCAATCTTTTGGCAAGATCAGCAACACTGTTGACGGAAACCTCTCCCTGATAAGGACAACCCAGCACACAAGAAATATACCCACGAATTTTGAGGTTTTCCTGGAGAGCACGTTCGCAAACGGGCTGGAAGCGCTCCAGGGATTCTGCGATGCTACAGTTGATATTTTTTTGGGAAAATGCTTCAGAGGCTGCTCCAAAGATGGCGATTTCTTCCACTCCAGATGATAGTGCCCGCTCCAGTCCTTTCAAATTTGGTACAAGAACAGGATAAGAAATTTGTGCTTTGTGTTTTATACCAGCAAAAACTTCCAGCGCGTCTGCCATTTGTGGCATCCATTTTGGGCTGACAAAACTGGTGGCTTCAATGACGGACAAACCTGTTGCGGACAAACGGTGAATCAGTTCAATTTTTTGGTGGGCTGGGATGATGTTTTTTTCATTCTGTAAACCATCCCTGGGGCCCACCTCAACCACTTTAACATGGGCAGGAATTTTTTTTTCAGATATCATGTTTAAATTCAGAGAGTTTTTGAAATTCCTTGGTAATTTTTGAACAAACAGAGACGATATTGCATGACTATTGAATTTCTTTAGTCTACATGGAAATCATAATTTTTGCTCCTTAAAAAATGGTCTAGAAACATGAGATCACCTGGTTTCTTTTCACTAATCCTATTTTCTGCCATGTTGACCAGTGTTGCCCTTTTTCTATTTTCAGGAGGGGCTATGGTTGCTGTTGCACAAACAGAATTTTTCAATGAAGAAGAGCCACCTCCACCTCAGGAAGAACCACAACAACCCCCTCCTCCTGGAGCACCACCTGTTCAGGAAGCACCACCTGCTCCTGCCCCTGCTCCTGTAGTAGGAGGACAACCAGGCGCAGATGTTTTATTTTTGATGGATGTTTCTGGTTCGATGGAATCGTATCTGCTGGATGAAAAGATGAACAAACTGGACTCCGCAAAAACCGCACTTTCCAATGTTGTGGAAAAGATGAAGAATAATGCACGCTTTCAACTGTGGACATTCAGTGCCACCGTCATCCAACAGCCAGGGTCCATTGTAAAAGAACGTCCCAAAAAAAGGGGAGCTTTTGCATCAATTGGTGGACCAGCGAGAGAGGATTTGTTGGAGGTAATCCGCAACATAGAGATTCCTGGAAAGCTGGCGAGTGTGACGAATTTGTATGCTGCCATTCTCCAGGCGATGCAGTATTTTGAATCTCATGCCTACAAACCATCCGAGTCAGGTGCGGCCTCCGAAAAACTCATTGTCGTACTGTCAGATGGCCGGGATGATGAGGTTTCTCCCGTTAATTTGGGGACAATTCTGATTGCCAAAGATGAATTTCCTGATATTGAAATCAGAACCATTGGTTTTGGAATTGAAAAGAATGATCCTTTTCACAGAATTTTGTGTACCTTGGCAACAAAAAACACTTGCGCTCTGGCCAAAGACGCAGCAGAGTTGCAAAAGGTTGTCAGCTCTTTTGTCAACTCCTGAAAAACTATTTAACCAAATGTTAGCAAGAGTTCCACTACTGACAATTACTGGATTTTCTGGTTCAGGAAAAACGACATTCATTGAAAAGTTGATTCCTGTTTTGAAAAAACGAGGCTACTTTCCTGGTTATATCAAGCATGCCGGAGGAAAGTATGATCTGGATGTGCCCGGCAAGGACAGTTATCGCCAATTGGCTGCAGGTGCTGTATTTTCTTCTGTGTTCACAGAAGAAAAATGGGCGTTTCATCAATTAGAGGCAATGGATGAAATATTTCTGGCAAGTCGTCAGGCAGATATCCTTATTTTAGAAGGCTTCAAGCAAAGTAATTATCCCAAACTTGTCTGTGTGCATCCCTCTTCCGGGGTTCCAGATGAGTTGTCCTGGGAACATTCCAATGCCAACAACCCAGAAAAAGTTTGGGCCTATTTGACATCAGATGAACAACAAGCCAACCGAATCAATCAAATAACTCAGCAATCCATTGCATTTCAACGAGATGCCACCGAAGCAATTGCCAGCCATTCGTTAAATCAGCTAAAAGAATATTGTAAACGGTCTTTTGCTTTGAAAGGTGCTGTCATGATTGGAGGAAAATCTTCACGGATGGGAGAAGATAAGGCCTGGCTAAGCTATGGCAAGGGAGCTCATGCCCATTACTTATTTGAATTGCTGGCCCAGCATTCGGCACTCCAGGATGTGGTGTATTCTGGAGTGCCACAAGCACCATTTCCTCCAGAAGCAGATGAGGAAAAAATACTGCAAGATCGCTTTGTGGGTTTTGGACCGTTGGGAGGCTTTTTAACCCTATTTGAGACATCCCCTCAATCTGCCTGGTTAGTACTTGCCTGTGATTTAGCAAGGTTACAGCAGGAAGCAGTGGAATATCTAATCCGACACCGCAATCCTTTAAAAATGGCCACAGTTTTTGTGAGTGCGCCACAACGATACGAACCCCTGGCTGCTATCTATGAACCACAAATGGGATTGTATTTTAAACGAATATTAGTGGAGGGAAAGTATTCTCTGCAACGGGCTTTTCCTCAACTGCCTGTTGAGAAAGTGCCGGTTCCATCGTCGTTGCAACAACAATTGATTAATGTGAATACACCACAAGAACGTGATCATATTTTGCACTCATGATTATCCCAACTGCTCCCCAAAAATCTGATAAAGTCCAGCTTCCGATTCCGTTAAAGTCGCACTTTCTCCGAACCCCTGCCTCAAAAAACTTTGGATTTCCCGATATTTGGAAAGCGCGTAATCAATTTCAGGGTTACTGCCCTGGACATAAGCCCCAATGTTGATCAAATCTTCTGCTTCCCGGTAGGTAGCCAGTGTTCTACGTAATGTCTGAGCCAACTGTTGATGAGAGTTGGAGGCAACATCAACCATCACACGGCTGGCTGAAGCAGAGATATCGATGGCGGGATAATGACCTTTCGTTGCCAGATCACGGCTGAGGACAATGTGCCCATCAACAATGGCACGGATGGCATCTGCAATCGGATCGTTGGTATCATCTCCCTCCACCAGAACAGTATAAAACGCAGTAATCGTTCCATCCGAACTTGTAGTACCAGCACGTTCCAGTAATTTGGGAAGTGATGCAAAAACAGAAGGAGGGTAGCCTTTCGTGGTTGGAGGTTCACCAGCAGCCAACCCAATTTCTCGTTGGGCCATAGCAAAACGGGTGAGGGAATCCATCATCAATAGAACACTCAACCCCTGAGAACAGAAATATTCTGCAATGGCCGTTGCCGCAAAAGCTCCTCGCATCCGCAAAAGTGGAGGTTGATCCGAGGTTGCCACCACCATGACGGAACGACGCATGCCTTCTTCTCCCAAGTCACGCTCAATGAAATCCTTCACTTCACGACCTCTTTCTCCAATCAAGGCAATGACATTGACGTCAGCATCGGTATTTTGTGCCATCATCCCTAACAAGACCGACTTTCCCACACCAGAACCCGCTAAAATCCCCACCCGTTGACCACGTCCACACGTCAGGGTCCCATTGATGGCACGTACCCCCACATCCAGAGGCTTTTCAATACGATTACGTTCCATCGGATTGGGAGGATCCATATAGAGTGGAACCTCATCGCTATAACCACTTTCTGGTTTACCATCCAACGGTTTGGATAATGGATCAATCACACGTCCCAGCAAATCATTGCCAACCGGCATCATGGGAGGACGGCGTTCCGGGATAATCCTGCATTTGGGGTTAACTCCCTGGAGATTGTGCAAAGGCATGACCAACATTTTATCATTACGAAAGCCAACCACTTCTGCCAGCACTTGTGTTTGATCTTCCGGGTTGAAGATATGGCATAAACTGCCAATGGCACAACCAGGATTGAAGGCTTCGATCATTTGTCCAATCATATGGGTAACACGACCTTCTACCTGCACTTCTTCAAAGCGCTGCATTTCTCGGAGGTATGAATACAGATGAGAATATTTAGGTTTGAGGGAGTCCATTGTCAACAACAGGTTCTGTCTGGGGAAGGCTAAAATCGTGAGCATCCATATCAACACTATGTATATGAGACTCGCGTTCACTCAAGGTGCGACTGAGGATTTCTTCAATATGCTCAAATTGTTTCTGAAAGTGAAAATTGATAATGGTCTCATCCGTTTCGACCAATAAAGCTCCTGGTTCTGCATCAATATTCGGTTGAATGACCAGAGTTTGCTCTTCTTTGATGTATTGTTCTAGCTTTGCTTTAGCGTTTACCAAAAATTCGTAATCGTCCGGGTGGACTAAAATCCGAATTTTTCCTAATGCTTCTATTTCCTGGATAGACATCCGGGCAATATTATAGAGGACTTCCGGATTGACAGTGATCTCTTCATGGACCACTTTTTTGGCGATCAAAGTGGCAAGTTGGAGCAATTCCTGCTCTCCCTGGAATCGTACAATTTGCCGCAAGCGAGATAATTGTTCAATCAGATCATTGATTTGCACCACCTGTGGCTCCAGTTCTTTGTAGCGTAAATCCGTTCCTGCGATTTGTCCTGCAGCCAATCCTTCCTGATAAGCACCATCTTTGATGCTTTGCACCTGAGCTTCTGCTTCTTCAATGAGTCTTTTTCTTTCTGCTTCTCCAGCTTGTTTGATGGCTTCTGCTTCTCTCAAGGTTTCTTCGGTTTTTCGCTGGAGTTCGTCCGCCTCTTGATGCATCCGTGCTGAGTAAATATCAGCACCTTCTCGAATGGTTTCTGCGTAGTTTTCAGCATTGGAGAGTAAAGTGGTTTCTGCCGTAAATTCAGTAGAATTGAATTGTTCAGAAGTGGCAATTTTTTCGTCTTCTTCGTTTGCGGCTTCTGGCTCAACAATGATGGCTCTACCTGCCTCATCACGAGTGCCCGATTGAAATACAGAAGGATTGAAACCTGCGCCTGGGTCAGGGGGAGGAGTTTCTTCTGAATCTTCAGTTCTCCCCTGTTCATCGAACAAAGGTGGTTCAGCAGACTCCAGTTCTTCTTCGCCTTCTACCGGTTCTGGGATGATAGTCGTGAATTGGGGTAAGTCAAAGGGTTGAATCTGATCAGGGCTGAAATCCATGGGATACCTTTATTTCTTTTCTTTCAACCAGGAACGTACCATCGATGCAGTCTTGAGCGGATCTTGACGTGCAATGTCCACAATCTTATCACGTGGAGGAATACCAGCTTCACGTTCTGTGGGAATTTCCAGTTCTTCTCCTTCCAGTTCACCAATGGTAGCAGGCAATCCCATCAACAGATCCAGGTCTGCCGGCTTCGCACTGAGGCGCTGTACCATTGGACGGATGACCATCAGAATCATGGCCAGGATGGCAACACCAAGAGCAACGTAACGGATGACATCGATGATAAATTTACGGGTTCGTTGTGTTTCTTCAATTTGTGTTTGCAGGTCTTCTTCTACTGGTTTTCCAAAGGAAAGGTTTTCTACAGTGACTCGATCTTTCCTGATTTGATTATCCTGAAAGCCAATGGCAGCCCGCACCAGGGCTTCAATTTGTTCTTTTTCTGCAGTTGTCCAGGGAATGTTCTCTCTTCCTAGAAAATTACCATCCTCATCCCGGATTGCCGGATGTTTGTCATCCAGGAGAACCGAAACAGAGATGCCCTTGATCTGGCCAGCGGCTGGCTCTTTGATCACATGCTTGCGACTGACTTCACTATTTCTGGTTTGGTGCTGCTTGTTGAAATCAGAAACCGTTGCGGCTTCTCTTCCAGTGGCTTCTGGAAGATTAGAACTCACACCAGCCGGTCCCACAGGAATCGAGCGGGAACCTGTTGAGTTTTCATTGATATTTTGTTCACTGATCACGACCACCTGATCCGGATCAATCAATTCTTCTTTAATCGTTTGGCGATCAAATTCAATATCAGCAAAAACCTTAACTTTGACACGATCTTCTCCAACGACTGGTTCCAATTGAGTCAGAATTTTTGCTTCTAATTCTTTTTCAAAACGCCTTTTATAATTGTAATTCTCATCCATTGCTCCAGAAAGAGAATCTTCAGAGAACCCTTTGCTGAGCAGGGTACCGTGCTGGTCCGTTATTTTAACAAATCGAGTTTCCAACCCCTCAACGGCTCCTGCCACCAAATGAATCACAGTATCTACCTGGCTTTTGGTTAAGGAGCCTACGGATTCTAAAGACACTGACGCTGTTGCTGGTTCTCGAGAATCTTCAAAAAGTGTTTTTTTAGGAATGGCCAATGAGACTTTAGCAGATTTGATATTCTGAATACGAGAGATGAGACGGGCTAATTCACCTTCCTGGGCAATACGAAACTTCACATTTTGTTGAAATTCGGTTTCTCCTAATTCTGGCTTGGCAAACAGATCCATAAATCCAATTCCACTGCCTGGCGTCACCTTTTCTTTGGCCAATGTCAGACGTGCCTGGTCTCTCAACTCAGGAGGAACCATCACAGTACGTCCACCGGGCGCCAATACATAAGGGATCTGATTTTCTTGCAGTTTTTCCACAATAATAGCAGCATCTGCCGGATCTAAATTACTGTAAACAGGTGCCCACGTTTCGCGGTTTGCCACAATAATCAAGGCCACCATTCCTAGCAACACGACGGTCAATACCGCCATCAATGTGATGCGCTTACCTAAGCTTAAGCTGCTGAAAAAATTTTGAAATTGTAAACGGATGTCTTGAAGTGCACTGGCTTCGGCCATTTTTACCTACTCCTTGGATAACCGGGTGAAACTTCAACTTTTGGATTTAAGAAAACTAGTGCTGTTCAAGTCACATGTTGTGAAAAGTGGATGCCAGATCAAGTCCAGCATGACAAATCGCTTTGATGTCATTCCGGGCTTAACCCGGAATCCGGAAGATAACGAAATCAAAATATGTGCTATGCACTAGGGAAATTATTCAAGGGACTTAATGCGATCAGATTGAACTTCTTTGCTGTTACGATTTTCTAAGTTATCATGTCAGCCCTTCAAAGAAAAGCAAGAACAATTCCAAAAATCCAAGGCAAGAAAAGGGAAAATAGAAAAAGACAAATAGAATTGGAGATTATGGCAAATCAAACCTGCATTCGACTGACTTCTTCGTAGGCTGCGGTTAGTTTATTGCGCACTTGCAACAACAGTTTGAGGGAAACTTCAGCCTTTTGCATAGCAATCATGGTACCATGGAGGTCTTTATTTTCAGAAGTCAGGAATTCCGTTTGTTTTTCTTCTGCTTCCAATTGGAGCTTATTGGTTTCTTCCAGCATCTTCTCAAATGAAGAGACTGTGCTTCCTGATTCAACTTGAGTTTTGGACGAAACCTGAGAATTGCGCTGTGGTGTCA
>JANQHV010000271.1 GCA_028282505.1 SAR324 cluster bacterium
ATTAGAAGACAGTTATGAATCTTTGAGACAAGCTGATAAAATGGTTTCATTAGGAGTTTTGGTGACAGGGATGGTTCATGAAGTCAATAACCCGAATAATTTTATCATGATCAATAATAGAATTATTAAAAAAACCTGGCAGGACATTATCTATTATTTGAGGGAGTATGAGAAAGAGAATACTGAAATAATGCTGAATGGCATGTCCCTGGATTATGCAGAAGAAAATATTCCTGTTCTCATAGAAGGGATTGAGGAAGGAGCCTATCGTATTTCAGAGCTTGTTAACAACTTAAAAGATTATGTGCGCAAGACTCCTCCTGATTTGAGTGGAGTGGTGGATATCAATCAAGCTTTAAAAATGCCGTTACGTCTGCTTCAGAATTTGTTAAGCAAGAGCACAAAGCACCTTTCATTCCAACAAAATGAAAACATTCCTCTATTCCAGGGAGACATCAGGAGAATTGAACAAGTCATCATGAATCTCCTGCATAATGCATGTGATGCGCTAGAGAGTGACGATAAAGAAATTCATATTCTAACCGATCATGTGGATAACCATGCTGTTTTAAAAATACAAGATGAAGGAGTGGGGATTCTGCCTGAGCACCTTCATCAGATCTGCGATCCCTTTTTTACGACCAAACAAGATTCCAATGGCATTGGTTTGGGACTTTCCATTTCTAATGGAATTGTGAAAGAACACAAAGGCCATATGGAAATTACCTCTGAACCAGGAAAAGGTACCATTGTCACTTTAATGTTTCCTACTCAATAAAAATTCTTATGCCAGCTTCTAAATTTCCTGATTTACCGATTTTAATTGTTGATGATGAAAAAACGACCTTAAAAAGTTTAGAAATCATGTTCCATACCATTGGTATGAATCATGTCTTAACATGCCATGATAGTCGTAATGTACTCAACACAATGGCGCATACTCCTGTTTCACTCGTGTTATTAGATCTCATGATGCCTCATTTAGAAGGGGATCAATTATTATCGCAAATACAACAAAATTTTCCAGAAATCCCTGTGATTGTGATCACAGCAAAACAAGATTTAGAAACAGCCGTTGAATGTATGCGCTTAGGAGCATACGATTACGTGACCAAACCGGTTGAACAGGAAAGACTGGTTAATAGTGTGTACAGAGTGCTTGAGTATGAGGATTTGCAAAAAGAAAATCAAAAACTGCGACATCTCCTCTTGGAAGGGAAATTTGAATCGCCTCAACTTTGTTTAGGAATCATCACACAAAATCCAAAAATGCACGCCATTTTTCAATATTGTCATGCCATCGCTCATACCATGAAACCGATCTTAATATCGGGAGAGACAGGAACCGGCAAAGAGTTGATTGCTAAGGCTATTCATCAAATCAGTGGGCGTAGTGGAAAATTCGTTGGAATCAATGTTGCTGGGTTTGATGATAATTTATTCACAGATACGCTGTTTGGCCATGTGAAAGGAGCTTTCACCTCTGCAGATACAAACCGGAAAGGAATGGTGGAAATGGCTGAAGGAGGGTCGTTATTTTTAGATGAAATTGGTGAATTGAGTTTGCTGTCACAAGTTAAATTACTCCGACTGTTGCAGGAGAGAGAATTTTCGGCAGTGGGAGATGACAAAATTCGAGTTTCCAACGCCCGGATTATTGTGGCAACCAATTTGGATCTCATGCAAGAACAAGCAAAAGGTAAATTCCGTAAAGATTTGTATTACCGTCTCATTTCCCATCACATCCATCTTCCTCCATTAAGAGAACGCTTGGAAGACATTGAGCCTTTGCTCAATCATTTTCTGATTAAAGAAGCGAAAGAGCTTCAAAAGAAGAAACCAACTTATCATCCTGAGTTGATCTCTTTGCTGCAATCTTACCATTTTCCTGGTAATATTAGAGAACTGGAAGCGATGGTAGGCGACGCTATGGCCATCCATCATTCCAAAATGTTATCTTCTCAGGTATTTGTTGAAAGAATCGGCAAGCAGCTTGAAACCCTGAAATCGTCACAAACATATGATAAAGACGATACATCTATTTTTGCTCCTGAAAATATGGAAACCCTGTTACCTCTAAAACAAGCAGTTTCTTTATTCACAGAGAAATGGATTTCAGAAGCCATGAAACGTGCCCAGGGTAATCAAACTGTTGCTGCTCAACTACTTGGAATTTCCCAGCAAACCTTAAGTTATAAATTGAAACATAATTAGCCATTTCATGAACTACCGGATACGGCTAGTGAGTCACTTACGTAGAACTTCGGATAGACATAATCGAGAGGGGGGATATAATAATTAGGTATAGTATGCAGTTTGCTTTCAGAGAAGAGTTTGATTGAAAAAATGGACTGTTTTCTAACCCATGCAGTGGAGGGAATATGGCAAAACGAATATTAGTACCATTGGATTATAGTGACATCACAGCAGAACTGGTCAAGGCTGCTGATGAATGGGGACAACAGTTTGCGGCAGAATTGTTTTTTGTTCATGTTGGTTATAGTGCATTACAACTCAGTGAATTTCCAACCGAATTGGATTCAGACGGACAGCAGCAGCAACTGTTTTTGGATTATCTTAACAAAATAGGTGTCTCAACCAAGCACTCTTTCGAGTTTCGCACAGGAGTTTCCTATCAGGAAATTTTAGCAGCCGCTGAGGAAATACAAGCGGATTTAATCATCATAGGGGCCCATGATCATTCTTTGTTAGGGCGTTTATTCTTAGGCAGTAATACCGATTATATCGTACACCATGCCACCTGTCCTGTTTATGTCTATAAGCAACATCCAACTCCCTTGGAGAATAAGATTATTGTCCCACTTGATTATACAGGGATCAATCAACCGGTCATCCACTTCGCCGATCAGCAGGCCCAACAGAATGACGCTGAGCTTTATTTCATTCATGTCGAATCCTATCCTGAGTTTTCCTATTACAATATGGAAAGTGGTTGGGATCAGGAAGCCTATCGGCAAGCCAGCCATTTGGATGAAGAAGAAAGAGGGGAGGAGATGAGCAAGTATCAACTCAAGCTCCATGAGTATATTGAAAAATTAGGAGTGAAGGCGAAGCATCAAGTTGTCCATCAATTTGGAAAACCGTATTTGAAGATTTGTGACTTGCAAAAACAGATCAATGCTCGTTTGATTATGATTGCAGCACATTCGCATACATTGGTAGATCGTATATTGACAGGCAGTAATACCGATTATCTCTTGCATCATGCGAACTGCCCGATGTATATTTACAAATCGGCAAAAATATAAGTTGCGTATCGTATGAAAAAAAATATCACCATTGGCATCCAGCGGGTATTTGGTCTCGTTTTTATCATTTTTGGTCTGAATGGCTTTTTCTCCTTTCTTCCGGCTTTTCCTCCTTCTGCGGAGGCCGTGGCATTTTATGAGGCGATGTCTCAAACTGGCTATCTCATTCCTTTTGAAAAAGTTACAGAAATCTTCTGCGGGGCCGCATTATTGGGAAATATTTACGCGCCCCTGGCTATTGCGTTCCTGGCACCCATTGTCATCAACATTGTGCTTTTTCACATTTTTCTCAATCCTGCCGGATTACCAATGGCTATCATGATCTTGGTTGCGGAGTTTTTTTTGATCCTGGCCTATAAAGACAATTTCAGGAAAGTCCTGGAGTAAGTTAGCTTCACCGTGCGTCTTTTCCCAGATAGGCTTTCTGCACATCCTGGTTGTGCAATAATTCTTCTGCTGACCCCTGTGAAACAATTTTACCGGTTTCCAGAACATAGCCCCGGTCCGCGATGTTCAGAGCTGCTTTGGCATTTTGTTCAACCAGCAGGACTGTGTTGCCACTTTCACGGAGCTTTACAATAATTTGAAATATGTCTTTCACAATCAAGGGGGCCAATCCAGTGGAGGGTTCATCCATCATGATCAATCGTGGTTTGGCCATTAGTGCCCGCCCAATGGCGAGCATCTGCTGCTCCCCTCCAGACAAAGTGCCTGCCAATTGATTCTCTCGTTCTTCCAGTACGGGAAAGATCTCATATATTTTTTCCAATTCACGCAAAGTCTTCTTTTTTCGTTTGCGGACATATCCTCCCAAAATTAAATTTTCTTTCACCGTCATGGTAGCAAACACTTGACGTCCTTCTGGAACCAGAGAACAACCAAGCGCCACAATTTTTTGAGGCATGACTTTCTTCAAGTTTTTCGAATTCATGAGAATCTCACCACCATTGGTCTGGAGCAAACCAGCAATGGTATTCAGCAAAGTCGTCTTGCCGGCTCCATTGGCCCCAATGATCGTCACGATTTCTCCAGGAGCAACGTGCATGGAAAGGTTATGCAATACTTTCAATTTGCCATAGCCTGCTTCGAGATTTTTGATTTTAAGCATCTTCTTCTCCCAGATAAATTTGAATGACTTCTTTGTTTTTTTGAATCGCCGTCGGAGTATCTTCGGCAATCTTTTGGCCAAAACTGAGCACTACGATTTCCTCAGATATATCCATCACCAGCGACATGTCATGTTCCACAAGCAATACGGTGATGCCAAGATCACGAACTTTGGTGATCAATTTTGCAATTTCTAAGGTCTCGTGGGTGTTTAGTCCGGCAGCCGGCTCATCCAACAACAACAGCGATGGGTTGGTTGCCAACGCTCTGGCCATTTCAACAGCCCTCTGCTGACCAAAAGAAAGACTGTAGGCATCCACATCATGATATTCAGCAATCCCCACAAATTTCAGGAGTTCCATGGATTTTTCCAGAATTTCTTTTTCTTCTCTATGGGTCCAGGGCAATTTGAGCATACTGGCCATAAATCCCGCTTTAGTGCGGACATGCCGCCCCACCATGACATTTTCCAAAGCCGTCATTCCCCGAAAAAGCTTAATATTCTGGAAGGTGCGTGATATGCCAAGGCGAGCAATCTGATGAGTCGGTAATTTGTGAATGCTGTCACTGTGAAACATGATCGTCCCTGAACTAGGGGGAACGTTGCCTGCGATCAGATTGAAGAGTGTGGTTTTACCGGCACCATTTGGGCCAATGACGGCTTTGATCATGCCTTCTTGGACATTGAAAGAAACATCAGCCACTGCTTGCAAACCACCAAAGTAACGATTCAGATTTTTAACTTCCAGGAGTTCCATTATTGGTTTTCTTTCAAACGGGTTGGTTTGGAAGCAGTCAGGGGAAAAATCGTGCGGCATTTTTCCCAGATATTCAAACGCAATATACCATGAGGAGCAAACAACATGACCAGGATCAAAATGACACCAAAGACCGCATCATCATAGGTTCCCAGCATTCCCCGCAGCGACATGAAATTTAGAATCACTCCCATGATCAAAGGCCCCCAGATATTCGCCATGCCCCCAATGGCAACAATGGCCACGTAACGGACGGATTTCAAAATGCCTGTTTCCGATGGACCAATCCCTCCATTGTAGTGAGTGAGAAAGATACCAGCCAATGCCGCAAAGACGGCACTCAACACAAAAATGTACAGTTTATAGCGGGCTGTGTTCACTCCCATTGCCTCAGCCGCTTCCTCAGAACCATGGATGGAGCGTAACGCCCGGCCAACCCGTGAATTGGTGAGATTGAGCAGCAAAACAATTCCAATCAAAACGAGGCTCCAGGCAATATAATAGTTTTCTACTCTGGCTCCAAAGTCACCACTCACCACCAATCCTGGCAATAATTGGAAACCTGGTACTTCGGAAAGCCCGTCAGCTTCTCCAAACACTTCTGTTGCCAGAACCACTCGATAAATGATGATGCCGAACCCCAGTGTGGCCATGGCCAAATAATGCCCTTTCAATTTGAGGACCGGAATTCCAATGATAAATGCTGTGATGAAGGTAAAAGAAATGGCAATGATACAAGCAGGCCAAGGGTGGAAGGAAAGCAACGCTTCCCCATAAAGATCTTCTCTGCCGACTAAAAATCCATTGTTGTTTAGCATTTTTACCAATGTATTTTCCTGGTAAGGAATCAAATTATGACTGGTCAGTGCCGCAGAAATGTACCCCCCAATGCCAAAAAAACCAGCATGCCCCAGGGAAATCTGTCCAGCGTATCCCATCAACGTACAAAGACCGATGATCAACAGTGAGTAATAAGCAATCATGGTCAGTTGAGTCAGGTAATACGCAGTATCTGTCCATTGGGTGAGCAATTGGACCAGGATCACAATTCCAGTAAAGCAGGCAAGATGGATTATGTTTTTCTTGTTCATCAAAATTCCTTCAATCGGGCGATATCACTTCTGCCAAAAATTCCATTGGGGCGAATAAATAAAATGAGTAATAAAATGCTAATCGAGATGGCATCTTGAAAGGCCAACGGAACTACAGAGATACTGAATGCCTCAATGATTCCCAGTAACAAACCAGCAGCCACAGCGGCCATACTGTTTCCCAAACCTCCCAAAATTGCCACGGTGAATCCTTTGATGGCCAATCCCGTACCTCCGTCATACTGAGTGTAGGTGATCGGTGACATGACGCAACCTGCTAAAGCACCAATGCCAGCACTCAACATAAAGGAAAAGGTCACCATATTTTTTGTGTTGATGCCACACAATGTCGCGGCCACTCGATTGGCAGAACAGGCACGCATTTCTCTGCCTAAAGAAGTGAATTTAAAGAAAATGCTCAGACACGCCACCATCACGGAGCAGGTACCGATCACCCACAGCACTTGTGGTGAAAGATTGGTACCCCAAATATTGACAGATGATATCTCATTTCCTTGAAAATATGGCAATGCCCGCACATTCTCTCCCCATATGTGTAAGGCAAATTCACGGATCAGAATGGAAATTCCAATCGTAATGATGATCATCCGCAACACCGAGGGACCTTCCAGCCAGCGAATGAAAAACATTTCGATAGCAGCCCCGATCAGCATGGTTATGATGACTGATAGAAGGATTGCCAGTGGCAACGGCAGAAAAGTATTCAAAGAAATGGCAATCATCCCCCCCAGCATCACAAATTCCCCCTGGGCAAAATTGATAATTCCTGTGGTGTTGTAGATGATGTTAAAACCGATGGCGACAATCGCATACAGAATGCCATAAGTGATGCCGGCAAACAGATATTGAAAAAACAATGCTGTGGTCATGGAAGCTGATTAAAGGCAATTTAGACAGGAACTGCATTCCCACCTCCCGACTGGTGATAATGAAGATGGGAATGGTTTAAGGGTGTGTGAATTATTTGTTGTATAAAACAAATTTGCCATCTTTAACCGTCAACATGGCAAATGCATCAAGATCCAGACCATTGTGATCGGTTGGAGAAAAATTGAATATCCCTCCAGTACCAATGAGTCCTTGCATATTCTCAATGGCATCACGAACCGCTTCTCTGTCAGTGCCCGCCTTTTCAATGGCCCGTGCCAGAATCATGAAAGCATCATAGGCATGGCCTCCAAATGTACTGGCAGGCTCTTTGAATTTATTTTCATAATCCAGTTTATATTTGAGCAACACTGACTTCTGACGATTGCTATTGGGGAGCACATCCGCAACCAATAATCGTCCTGCTGGAAAAATAATTCCTTCTGCTGCGGCACCACCCGCCTGTACGTATTTAATATTTCCAAAACCGTGACTTTGAAACAGTGGCACGTTCCAGCCCGCTTGACGCATGTTTTTTGCCAAAATTCCCTGGGCCGGTACAATGGACCAGTTCACGACTGCCTGGATTTCTTTGTTGGCCATCAATTTTGCCACAACCGCACTCAAATCTGTTGATTTTTTGTCGTAAACTTCACTGATCACTACATCAATCCCAAATTTGGGAGCAGCTTTGAGCAATTGACCTTTCCCTGCCTTGCCAAAGCCCGTATTTCCTGCCAGCACAGCAATTTTAGAAATTCCCAGATCGTTCATCGTCATGTAGATTTTCTGGACAGCATGACTGTCTTTCTGAGGAGTTTTGAAGACATATTTGGCCACTGGGTTGACAATCACTTCTGCCGCAGCACAAGAGAGCAAAATGGTTTTTCCCTGTTCCATGATTTTTTTGATTTTCATGGTTTCACCGCTGGTAGATGGTCCCAGGATCGCAAAGACTTTTTCTTCTTCGATGAGTTGTTTGGCAAAGGAAATGGCCTTTTCCGGATTGGCTCCAGAGTCTTTGATGATCAATTCGATCTTATTGCCATTGATCCCCCCCTTGGCATTGTATTCGTCTACCAGCATTTGCAGGGTTCTGGATTCTGGCCCCCCCAGAAATGATGCAGGCCCCGTGACTGCTAGAATGGCTCCAATTTTGATCGTTTCTGCCTGTACACCCAAAGATACTACCATTGCCAATGCGCTCAAAGCAATGATCTTCCCCAAAATAGATTTCAACACCTTTCTCATGTATCCTCCTCTTATTTATTGCATCAAAATGATTTTCTAATTAAGACACTGCTCGCTGAAATAAAGCAACACTCCTTTTCAGGAATCGTTCAAATTCCAGAACCGTAACCAAACCAATTCTGCAGAAAAAATCAACACTTTTATGATTTATTTCGCTGATCAATCAGTCTTTGGGCTTTACCTTCGCTTCTTGCAATGGTGTTTGGCGCAACCACATTGACCTTAACTCGTATTCCCAAAGTTGTGTAAACCGAATGCATGGTCTCTTCCTGTAAGGTTTTCATTCCATCCAGCTTATTAGCAAAAGCAGCAGGAGTTGCTTCCACATTGACCTCCAAATTATCCAACCCTTCCTTTTCAAACACAACGATTTGATAATGAGGAGTGATGTCCGGAACTTTCAGCAGTGCCGATTCAATTTGTGATGGAAACACATTCACACCGCGAATGATCAACATGTCATCACTGCGGCTGGTAATACGGGTGATCTGCCGTATCGTTCGCCCACAGGAGCAGGTGTATTTTTTGATGGAGGTAATGTCCCGTGTTCGATAGCGTATCATGGGATTAGCATACTTACTGAGTGTGGTCAAAACCAGTTCACCTCTTTCTCCATCAGGCAACACTTTTTCAGTTTCAGGATCAATAATTTCTGGATAAAAATGATCTTCAAAGACATGCAATCCTGACTGAGCCTCACACTCACTAGCCACCCCTGGTCCAATGATCTCAGAAAGGCCATAAATATCATAGGCTCGGATACCCGAATGCTTTTCCATATGCTGTCGCATTTCTTCAGTCCAGGGTTCTGCACCAAAGATTCCGACACGTAGCGGCAGTTCCTGTAAATCAAACCCCAGTTCTTTAGCCCGTTCAATGATAAATGTGAAGTAACTAGGAGTGCAACAAAGTCCTGTTGAACCAAAATCCTTGAGGAACATGATTTGACGGTCGGTGTTGCCACCTGACACAGGAATGACTGTGGCTCCTAACTCCTCACTGCCATAGTGAGCTCCCAACCCACCAGTAAACAGTCCATAGCCATACGCATTTTGAATAATATCAGCAGGTCCCAATCCACAGGAAGCAAATGTTCGTGCCATGACCTCCGACCAGACCTGAACATCACCTTTGGTATAAGCCACCACCGTTGGTTTTCCTGTGGTTCCGCTGGATGCATGCAAGCGGACAATGTCTTTCATGGATGTGGCAAACAAACCAAAGGGATAATTGTCTCGTAAATCCGTTTTCATGATGAACGGAATTTTTTGGATGTCTTCCAGAGAAGTGATTTGATCCGGATGAAAATCGGCCTGTTCCCATCGCTTTTGGTAAAAAGGAACACTTGCATAGGCATGCTTGACAATATATTGCAATTTTTTCAATTGCAGCTCTTTGAGTTCACTGACAGACAGATAATCGTTGGCACTGATGGGGGTAAAACCCGTCTTCGGAGTCCTGATTGCGTTCATAAAAATCCTTCAACTAATTTATTAACTCATGTCTTTTGTACCTCTAAGGCGACATGCCTCCTTCTTTCAGACGATGGATATTGTTTGGAATTTGATGTTCAGAAAGAACAATTAAAAAATCACTTTTACCGACATCTCTTATAAAAGCGGATAAATTTCCAATGAAGAATGTCAAAAACGGTGCATCCTAGCATAAAATAGACGTGAGATGCGAGCAGAAAAAAAGGCAAAAAAAAGGGGACAGGTTTATTTTTTAAATTGATTAACTTAAAAAATAAATTGTCCTTCTTTTTGCGAAATTCTTTTAAATAACCTCCCCGTCTCTTGGAGCAGGTGACCTCTTTAGTTTGCCCCTGGCTATTTCCTTTCAGGTTGCTATTATAGTTTAGACAATTTGAGGGTGGCCAAAATTCAATTAACTAAAAACACTTCGGGAATCTTGCCTTGTGATCGATAAATGGTATCAATTCCTATGGTAGATGGTCCAGTGTGCTTGACAGTTTTAAGCCCCTTTACTTCCCGAAGATCTATGTTTCCAAAACTGGTATAGAAAAGAGTGGCTCCGCCGAGATTGGTTGCACTGAGGTTGGCTCGTTTGCCCTCTTTCTCGTCAGACTCCACCCACTCCTGGTGCTTCTTCAGGGTTTCCCACCAATAATTTTGTTTGATGTTCCAGACTTTTGATTTAGCGGTACTCTTGGAAAAAACCGGCTGTGGTGGGAATCAGCTGGATCTTCTTGTCGGCAGAATTTGTTTGAGATGCTCTTTGATTTCTCTAGCTCGACCTTTCATCCAACCGGTACTGCGCCCAATTCCCTTGACGGTATCATCATCAAGTACTTCTTCCTGAGCGACAATACAAACATAGACATCACAAAGAAATGAACAATAATCAATAAAAATTGCAAGCGTACGCTCGCATAAGTCTCCTCCTCTAACCTTGGATGCGAAAAGGCTTCATTCTGTTTCAAGAGGCAACCAGACAGTCACGGTTGTGCCTTCTCCCAAATGAGATTCTACCTCAATCGTTCCTTGGTGTTTCTCAATGACTCCATAATTGATGGACATTCCAAGTCCGGTTCCCTTTCCTACTTCTTTTGTAGTAAAGAAGGGTTCAAAAATTTTTTGTTGGGTGTCTTCACTCATACCACATCCTGTGTCAATCACTCGCACTCCCAACTGGTGATTTTTTTCCAAAGTCTGTACAAGGATTTTTCCTAACTTTTCATCTTGATTTTCTTGTTGTTTTTTTTCAATAGCTTGGCAAGCATTCATCAGCAGGTTCATAAATACTTGATTCAATTGTGCAGGATAGCAAAGAATACGGGCTTCACTTTGAAAATCACATTCAAATTCCACCAATTTTTTATACTCCGTTTGGATCAGAAGCAGCGTCGATAAAATTCCTTCCGTAATTTTGACTTCTTTCAACTCTGCCTCATCCAAACGGGAAAATGCTCGCAGATTAGCAACAATCCCTTTGATCCGGGCACTCCCTTCATTGATATTTTGAATCTTTTGGTCAAATCGCTCAAATTTCCTTTCAATATATTGTATCAACTCTTGTTCTTCTTTCAACAAATCCGTCAGAAAAGCATGCAAATCTCCTAAATCCTTTTGAAGGATGTGTGTATACATGTAGATAAAATGGACAGGATTATTGACCTCATGGGCAACTCCTGCCACCAAAACCCCCAATGATGCCATTTTTTCTGAGTGAACCAATTGTGTTTGAGTGTCTTTCAGTTTTTGATGCTGTTTTTGTAATTGTTTGTGGGACTCCTCAATTTGTAACTGAGAAGCTTGGAGTTGCTTATTGAGTTGATGTTGAGCGTTGAGAGAATTTTCCAGTTTGACTGTTTTTTGATTCAGTTTTTCTGTTCTTTCTTCCACTAACTTTTCCAAATGTTGGTTGATTTTCTTCAACTCTTTTCTTGCAAAAAATAGGTTATGAATCATGAAATTAAAAGCTGTTTCTAGGATTTTCAGCTCATTGTTTCCTTTAGTTTGAATATTGATTTGAATAGGAGTGCCTCCTGGAGTTTCTAAATTATCTAAACTCAATTTTTTGGTTGCTTCAGTTAAGGTTGACAAAGGTTCTTGAATCAGTTTTTTGCTAACCCAAATGACAATCAACCACAGAAAAAAACTTTTGATCATCGCATTGATCAAAAGGATAACGTAACCATCCCGAACTCTAGAGAACACAATGCGACTGCTGGAAAATACAAACATTTCTCCAATATCATACGCTTCTTCTTCTACATGAACCAATTTATATTGGATAACAATATCGCCTTTCTCCCCATACAATTCAGTCTCTTTTATTCCTTTCACTTCTACTCCAATGAGTGTTGGTAGTTCAAGAATTCCGTTGATGATCAAATCTCGTTGAGGATTGTTAAAGTCCCATTCAGCAAGTATCACCCCTTGTTTGATCGAATTTCCCACTTCTTGTAAATCTTCTCTCAAAAAGTTTTCAGCTCGCATCCAATCCGTATACATTTGGAGAACTGTTACGGAAATAGTAACCACTATATAAAGTGAAAAAGTAATCTTCAATAATTGAACTGCAAGAGATGCTTTGGATTTCATAAAATTTCATTCGTATTTTTTAAGAATCTTTTCAAATTCTCCTCTCTGTTTTAACCGTTCTAAACTGTCTTTGAGTTTTTGTACCAAGGCTGGCTTCACTGATGTTTTACTCAGACCAAAATAGACAGGATTACTGTTAATGACAAAGGGATGATATTTAAACCCTTGATATTCACTCAATTTATGAATCCCAGGTGTCACAGGTAAAATCCAACCACTTACCCGATCAAATCTGACTTTTTCAAATGAGGATTGAGTGTTTTGGTTAAACCGAAACTTATGAAGATGATCTTGAATTAATCGGTTCATTGTCTCACCATACCAAGCACCTTTGGTAATTTGAATATGCTTAGGAAGTTGTAATAAATCTTCATGTTGTTCAATCTGAAAGCTTTTGGTTTCTTTGATCAAAAGTTTTATCTCTTCTTCATAGTGAGGACCGATAAAATTCACGAAATTTTTGCGCTCTTCAGTAATCGACATTTGTCCCAACATATCCAATTTTCCCTCTTGGAGTAATACTAAAGCACGAGCCCAAGGAACCGTTCTGTAGGTAATGGTGCAACCAGCTTCTTCTATCACGGATTTGGCCTGCTCTACAAAAAGACCAGTCCAATTTCCTTGTGCGTTTTTCATAGTAAACGGAATATATTCCTCCACTCGAAATTTAATCACACATTCCGCATAAATATGGAAAGTAAGTAAATTACAGATCAATAATAACCATAGTTTTTTCATAATTTCTTTTCTTGTAGGCGTCTCGGTAAGAATTTACTTCTCATAAAAACACGGGTAGCCCATTTTATCTGAAAAATGGCCGAAATGACGATCCCTCTGGATACCCTTGATGTCGAAGTTCCCCTAAGCGAATTTACCGATGTTAATACTGTAATCCTAACGGTGGGAAGTACTCACCGCAGTACTGATTGCTGCAAATGCGGCAAGATGAACCGATTCTTATTCGCCATTTACTGATCCTGGGCAAAGCAGTTTACTCAACCTTTTTTCTTCATGGCAAATGTCAAAGAGCCGAAATTATATAACGGATTAGAAGTTTCGTGCAACGCAGCCTGCACTAAATTTCTACCGATGGCGGACCCGTTGTCCTGAAACTTCATTATTGAACTCCTAAGGAAATCCAAGAATGATGTTAGAAGTTATTTATCGAATGTGAGAGGGAATGTAAAGAAACAAAGTGTTAGATAAGCAGAAAGATAGACCTCAGGGAGTATCCCATGAGAACAAAATTTGTGGTCTTTGAAAAATTTTATTCTTTGTTTTCACACTATTACCCTAGAGAGGCTTGGTCCGACCCCAATCTACCTATTGAGCTATTGTAACTTCTCGAAGGTTCACATTGCAAGAGATACAAACAATAGAACCACGTTCCCACTCAGCTTTGCAAACTGGACATTTAAACCACTTAAAACCACATTCTAAGCATTGTAATGCTCTATCTGAGGCTAACTTATTGCCACAATTTTGACATACTTGAGAAGGACTTAATTCCTCGAAAAATTTGCCAATAAATGAAGGTATGGATCATAAAACGTATAAAGGCAAAATTGGTCACTTCTTCATGTCCTTGATAGACGCTAATCAATCCAATTGAAGTTAGATCAACAACAATCCCATCCTTTAAAAGGAGACTTAAAGTCGTTCCAAATAAATCAATTGCTGCCAAAATTATCCAAAATGAAAGAATAATGTTTTTACCAATCTTTTCACTTCTTTCCATAGAGATTCTCCTTCACTAATGTCCTTCCTGGTTTTCTAACCTATCTAACGTTTTGATTCTAACCTCTGAGTTAAGCTGTGTTCGACAAAATAGAGAAGCACTCAGAATGTATCTCAAACATCAGCTTGAACTCATTGTTGAACGAAGCCGAAAATGCACCTATGGGTTTTGGTCCGGGTTTCGCTCTTCATTTTGTCGATTTTGAGTCATTCGATCCCTCAAACCCGGATCAGATCTAACGATTTTTCTAAGAAAACTCAAATAAAATCTCCTCTTTTTTAAAGAAAATGGTCTCTTTTGCCCCTGAGAAGGCACAAAAAACCTGTCAAAATGAAAATCCCCATTCTTGGCACATTTTCCAGGTTGAAGTGATTCATCTCTCGGCTCAGGAAGTATCGAAGTATTCATTGAGACTGATCGAGGCGCTACCGGCAAAACTCATGCGGCCTTTCTGACAAACTGGACAAATAATGGCCGGTTTGACCACCATAAAATCAAGAAGATCGAGCAGAATGCGCTCTGAAAGAGGCAGAGTTTCCTGGAACGCGAAGGCTAGTTTTTGGGCTAAGGCGATGCGCTCTTTGCGTTGGGCTCCTGCCCAGAATCCATAGTAGCGGATTTTCTGGAAACCTTCTGGCAAGACATGCCACAAAAAACGCTGCATGAACTCATGAACGGAGAGGTTGGCTATTTTCTCTTGGCCATTGTCCTTATAATCTTTGTAGGTGAATTCCACACGGCCATTTTCCACCTCCTGCAAACGACTGTTACTCATGGCCACGCGATGGGTATATCGCCCCAGATAAGCCAAGACCTTCTCAGGAGAAGCCATCGGAGGTTGAGTGAAAACCACCCAACGTTTCGCTGT